>NZ_JBNXVP010000001.1:0-526100 GCF_050565645.1 Leptolyngbya sp. AN10 | reverse complement strand
TTGCCAGATTTTTAGGAGTAGGGTCGCTCAAGAGGATGCCCTCACGACAACTTTGAATAGTTTGAACCTTACTGTTATTTGCGTACTTGCCTACAATTCCTTACGATCTTTTAACCTGAGTAGTTACCCGCTGATTTGCGATTGAATCGGATGCATTGCGTGCAACAAGCTGGAAGTTAAGCGACCCCTGGCTCAGAACAACTCGGGGATAGCTCGGATGATTTGCGTTTAGAGGTTCGTTTTTTGACCATTGGATAGCGAGGACGCGGAGTCGGTCGCTCACCCTGGGTTCGTCCTGGAGACTTTCCACGGGGTTTGGGGGCAGGAGCCGGAGTGCCAATGACCGCCAAAATACTAGCGAAGGCTTGAGCGACGCGCCCTGGAGCTAAGTTGTCCTAGGGCGATTGCCAGGGCAAGGGTTGGTCAACACCCTCGGCTCGGGCCCACCACAACTGCCAACTGAGCAACGGCATCAGGGCACTCCAGCGGTCGATCGCCTGCACCGAGGTGAACTGTGGATGGGTCAAATATAATCGCTGTTTAGCAAAACCATACCAATGTTCCAGACTAAATCGGGGTAGTCCTAAACAGGTAAGGATAAAATGAAAGCTGATGTTTAGATTCTCCTGGTGTCGCAGTCATGCTTTCTTGTCCAAGTTGCGAGTCAAAACACACGGTCAAAAATGGCAGAATCCATAACGGCAAACAAAACTATCGCTGTCGGGACTGTGGACGACAGTTCGTGCAAGACCCGCAGAACAAACTGATTGACTAGGCGACTAAAGACTTGATTGATAAGTTGCTGTTAGAGCGGTTGTCATTGGCAGGAATTGCGCGAGTCACCGGGGTTTCTGAGCTATGGCTGCAACGCTACGTGAACGCCAAATATGCTGCTGTGTCACGACGGGTGAGCGTGAGCGCGAAAAAAAGGGGCGATTAACGATCCAGTGCGACGAGTTGTGGTCGTTCGTTGACCACAAAGGAAACAAGCAGTGGGTGTGGTTAGCGATAGATGCAAAGACACGGGAAATTGTGGGGGTGCATATCGGAAACCGTTCAGAAGCGGGAGCCACAGCCTTGTGGCAATCTTTGCCTCCCGTCTACCGACAATGTGCCATCTGCTATACCGACTTCTGGGCAGCTTATGCAGCAGTCTTACCCAGTAAACGGCATCGGGCGGTTGGCAAGGAGAGTGGTTTGACTAACCGGATTGAACGACTCAACTGCACCCTGCGTCAAAGAATCTCTCGGTTGGTGCGAAAAACCTTGTCCTTCTCCAAGAAGGTGGACAATCACATTGGAGCGATCTGGTACTTCATTCATCACTACAATGCATCCTTACCTGTTTAGGACTACCAGCGTCCGCTTTAGCTACCAACACTGTCAGGATTGTCCCACTCGAGCTGAGTGTACAACCACCAAATCGCGGCAGGGGCGCGCCCTCAACTTGCTGCCTCAAGCTCAGCACGAGGCGTTGCAAGCCGCTCGGCAAGCCCAAACCATGCTGGAGTTCCAGAAGCAGTATGCGCGACGAGCAGGGCTAGAGGGCACGATCTCTCAGGGGACTCGTGCCTTTGACTTACGTCGCTCTCGCTATATTGGACTGGCGAAAACTCACTTACAGGAGGTTGCTACGGCGACTGCCATGAACGTTGTTCGCCTCTGGTATTGGTGGACTGGAATCCCGAAAGCGCAAACCCGCACCTCTCGATTCGCAGCACTTAATCCTGCGATCTCATAATTCGCCAACAGTATCCTTCAGTGGGAGACTTTAGTTGCTACACACCTCCCGATGGCTGAAATAGGCGAACGTGATAGGTTTGAGAGAAAAACTATCATGAGTGACCAACGCCGAGGCAGCCATACGGTAACCCGATTGACAGTGCATCTGGTCTGGGTGACAAAGTATCGATATCCAGTTCTCAAAGGCGAGATTCAGAAACGGTGTCGAGAATTGATTATCCAGATTTGTGATGCTGAAGATGTAAAGATCCTCAAGGGTGTGGTGAGTAAGGATCATGTGCATATGCACATTGAGTATCCACCCTCAAAATCTATTAGTGATCTCGTGAGGCGGATCAAGGGTCGCACGTCACGATTGCTACAGCAGGAATATCCAGAATTGGAGAAGCGGTATTGGGGGAAGCATTTTTGGGCGATTGGGTACGGAGCTTGGAGTACTGGGAACTTAACGGAGGAGTTAGTGCAAGAGTATTTAGAACATCATCGAAATCCATCAAATCAGGACAACGACAATTTCTTGCTGGAATGAGTTCACTTGGGCTTTCAGCCCTGAAGGAACCATTGTGCTGACGCACAATGGGCGGGTTTGGGTAGACAGTGAGGGAGAAGGGCAAGGTGCAACGTTTAGGGTGCGATTGCCAGTGTTACTGACAGAGAATCAACTGCCTGACCACCTGCCTCAAGCAAGCAGACCGCTGGAAGCAGAGCCACTAATTGGATTAAAAATTTTAGCGATCGACAATGATCCAACGATGCTAACCTTTGTCAGTGTTGCATTGAGACAAGCAGGCGCAGAGGTGATTGAGGCAGAATCCGCGATCGCAGCCCTAGAAGCGTTACAACACTACCAACCTGATCTGGTCATTAGTGGTATCGGAATGCCCGAATATGATGGCTACACCCTGATTCGACATCTTCGCTCTTCAGATTGTGATTGTTCACCTGCTTTGAGTCGTCACAAGTATGCAGGCAAAGACTTCAAAATCCCGGATGATGAATCTGTGGAATGTCCCGCTGGGCATCGTATGTACCGCCGTGAAATTCGCTATACACGCCGGGGCGATATGCAAATGCTGTTTAGTATGAATCCGCGCATTTGTGCGAGCTGTCCCGTAAAGCAACATTGTCTGTCCAATGATTCCAAGAACACCAATGGCAGACAAATTTCTGTGATGTGAACAAAGCTGCCTCCGGTTCCGACGGTTGCATTGGAACCTGAGATTACAATTATTGCTCAAGCTCCGACGCAGACTGTACAGGGGACTCAAGCTTTGATTTGGACAGACATTCCAGCGACTCAACTGCGCGAGAGATTCGCCAACACCTGAGGCGACACCAATCTCGGATTGAACAGAGCAATTCAGCAATTCAAACTATCGAACCCGCGATCTCTTACCTGACTCGCAGTCAACGCGCTCATCGACGACTTGCTTGGGCAGAACGTTTGAAACGAAATGCAGCCCGATCCAACACACTCCAGATTTCTGTACAGATTTTTGGCGTGTCGCCCAGGTTAATTGGCTTTGTCAACCGCATACCAGACAAGGGTTCTGAGTCCTCTTAATGTACTGGTTGTGTATCTCGTGGGCACAACAGTAAAGCAACTTGAAGCACAAATCAAGTTTGTCGCTCACCACAAGCTTTACAAACGCTGATTCACAGGGAATAATAAATCAGCCTTTCGGCAAAATCGTTTGACTTCAGCCCCTGCTTCCAATGTTTATGACTTCAAAGCAATCTCTCCAAGTCATTCAGCAATCCCTTGTGCTGCTGACCGTTCCATTCCTGTCGCTGTCTGGCTGTAATTCTGCATCCACAACCTCTCAATCAACCAGCACAACTGTCAGTCCAGCTTCAACCGCTTCTAATGAAGGGATAGCAGGTCGATTTGCGCTGATTATGAATGGTCCGCCTACAGATAAATCTTGGAATCAAAAAGCTTACGAAGCTGCCCAAGCGCTTAAAGCTAAGGGGGTCGATACCGTGGTGTCGGAGTCTATCTCTCCCGCCGATGTTGAACGGGTGCTGCGGCAGTATGCAGAAGCGGGTTATAGTCCGATCGTGGCACATTCGTTTAACTATGGTGATGCTGTCTTTAAAGTGGCAAAAGAATTTCCGAACATTAATTTTGCTTGGGCAGGCGGAATTAACAAGACTGGAGTAAATGTCGCGGACTATGATCAGCCATTCTATCAGGGTGCTTATTTGGTCGGATTAATCGGCGGCAAGCTCTCGAAAACTGGAAAGCTCGGAGCCTTATATGGCTTTGATATTCCCGTCTGTCACTCGATGGGAGAGGCAATGCTGGCAGGTGCAAAGACAGTGCGTCCTGATGCGACCTTGACCGATGCGGCAGTGGGCAATTGGGATGATGTGGCGAAAGCAAAAGAAGCAGCACTGTCTCAAGCAGAAACCGGAGTTGATTTCTGGATTGGCTGTGGACAGGGACCCACTTTAGGTCAAATTGAGGCGGCAAAAACGAAGGGTGGATTTGTCACGGGCTACGTTGGAGATATGTCGTCGATCGATCCTAAAGTCGTCGCCTCGAATCTGGTTTGGAATATGGAACCGTTATTTACCAAGATGATTGAGGATAGTAGATCCAAACAGTTCATGAATCAGTTTTACAAAATGGGCGTTGCAGAAGGGGTCGTTGGTGTAGAGATTCCATCGGCATTCAAAGATAAGCTCACACCGGAGCAGCTTAAATCGATCGAAGACACTCGCGCCAAAATTGCTTCTGGAGAACTGAAAGTTCCGTTTGTTCCGAAGTAAACTGAGGATCAATTTAGATGAACGGTCGTCTGTTCCGAATTGATTTTTTGCGAATGAATTGTATTGGGATGTGATGATGCGTTCTAGCTCGGATTCACACGATAGTCTAGCGATCGACATGATTGGCATCACGAAACGATTTGGGGGCGTGATTGCCAACGATGCGATCGACTTTCGGGTGAGAACGGGAGAGATTCATGCGTTGCTGGGTGAAAATGGGGCTGGAAAAACGACTTTAATGAATATTCTCTGTGGACTGTTCGAGCCAGATCAGGGAGAAATTCGAGTGCAGGGAAAGCCTGTAAAATTTCACTCTGCTAGAGATGCGATCGCTTGTGGAATCGGCATGGTTCACCAACATTTTAAGCTGGTTGAATCGTTTACTGTGGCAGAAAACATTGTGCTGGGGCAATCTTCTAGCGTTCTTCAAGAGTCCGCCAAGCAACTCTATCCTCGATTGCAACGACTCGCAGATGACTACGGATTGAAGGTGAATCCCCCTGCTCAGATTTGGCAACTCTCCGTTGGAGAACAACAACGAGTTGAGATTCTGAAAGCCCTTTACCGGGAGGCGAACATTCTCATTTTCGATGAGCCAACAGCGGTTTTAACTCCCCAAGAAGCCCAAGATTTGATGGTGATCCTGCGGAATCTGGCGGCTCAAGGAACTTCTATTGTTTTTATTTCGCATAAGTTGAATGAAGTGATGGCAGTGTGCGAGCGCGTGACTGTTTTGCGAGACGGACAAGCGGTGGCAACGATAGCAACTCAAGACTGTACTGAACATCAACTCGCGCAACTGATGGTCGGTCGAGACATTAATTCAACGCAAAAACTTCCGAGATCAACCAGTTCTACGCCCGGACTTGCTTTAAAGAACCTTTGGGTGATGAGCGATCGCGGTTTTCCGGCACTGAAGGGAATTGATCTTGCGATTGAGCAAGGTGAAATCGTGGGAATAGTTGGCGTTGATGGGAATGGTCAGCGCGAACTTGAAGAAGCGATCATCGGACTGCGATTGCTCAAACAAGGAGAAATTTGGATGAGCGGCAATCTTGCGCATATTCCTAGCGATCGCTATTCGATGGGATTGTTAACCGATTTCTCGATCGCAGAAAATTTAGTGCTGAAAGATGTTCAATCTCCCTCCTTTCAACAGAAAGGATTGTTGCATTGGAGACTCATTTTCAACTATGCCACTGATCTGGTTCAGCGTTTTTTGATTCGAGCGTCTTCGGTCAAGATGCAGGTTGGAAAGCTCTCAGGGGGCAATGCTCAGAAAGTTGTGTTTGCGCGTGAACTGAGTCGCGATCATCAAGTGCTACTCGCTGCCCAACCGACACGAGGACTGGATATCGGAGCGACTGAGTTTGTTCATGCACAGCTTCTTGCACGACGAGAGGCAGGCGTTGCGGTATTACTGATTTCAACCGAACTCGATGAGATTTTGAAACTCAGCGATCGCATTGCTGTTTTGTACGAAGGAGAAATCATTGCTGTAATCGATGACAAGAATGTTAACTTACACGATTTAGGTTTATTAATGGCAGGAAAGAAAGGAGGGAACTTTGCTGAATCCTAGTTCTGCGCTTTCACAGTCCTCGATTTGGCTACGACTGAAGTTTCTCGCTCCGATCCTGGGTGCAGTGCTGGCTCTGTTGCTGGGTGGAGTTCTGCTGCAATTGAGTGGAGCAAATCCAGTGCAGGCTTGTCAAGTGATGTTCATGGGTGCATTTGGAGGAACGCGGCAGTGGACTGAGACACTTTTGAAAGCTACGCCACTCCTCATCATCGGATTGGGAATGACGATCACATTTCGCTGTCGAGTTTGGAACATTGGAGCCGAAGGACAATACTATATCGGTGCTTTGTGTGGCAGTCTTGTAGCGCTGACTTTTCCCAATCTGTCTACGGGATTGTTGATTCCATTGATGTTAATCGCTGGTGTTTTTGGTGGCGCATTGTGGAGTGCGATCGCTGGATTGCTTCATCTTCTGC
The DNA here is from genome assembly GCF_050565645.1 of Leptolyngbya sp. AN10. Taxonomy (NCBI): domain Bacteria; kingdom Bacillati; phylum Cyanobacteriota; class Cyanophyceae; order Leptolyngbyales; family Leptolyngbyaceae; genus Leptolyngbya; species Leptolyngbya sp. AN10. Next base: position 519,584 of record NZ_JBNXVP010000001.1, on the reverse strand, counting down.
GCGGCATGAATTTGATCATTTGCACCTTGATGCTGAACTATATCAGCATTCTCATGGTTCAGTATGCAGCGCGAGTTCCGCTAAGACAGCCCGATGGATTTTTACCGGAATCCGCACAATTTAGCAGTAATGCTCAGATTCCCGTTTTGTTCGGAACTCGATTGCATTGGGGTATGGCGCTCGCACTGTTGCTCGTTGTTGGAGTCTATCTTTTGCTGTGGCATACATCGATCGGCTTTCATCTTCGGGTTGTTGGATCGCGGCTGAGTGTGGCTCGAAGTGTGGGTATCAATACGAGTCGGAGTATTTTGCTGGCATTAATGATGAGCGGTGGATTGGCTGGACTGGCTGGCATCATCGAAGTGAGTTATACCTATACCCGGTTGAAAGGTGAGATCTCAGATAGCTATGGATTTAGTGGCATCTTAGTTGCGCTGCTCGGTCAACTTCATCCGATCGGGGTTTTGATTGCCGCGATTTTATTTTCAGCTTTGATGGTTGGGGCACAGTCGCTAAATGTGATGTTACAGATTCCCGCTTCTGCTGCTCAAGTGATTCAAGCGCTGGTGGTGCTATTTGTACTAGCGGGTTCTGCATTGGCAAATCGTCGATCGTAAGTGAGGTAGTCATGCCCTGGGAACAAGTTCTAACCTGGAGTTTTGTGATCGCATTGCTAACGGCAGGAATTCGATTAGCCATTCCAGTGCTGCTAGCCGTATTAGGAGAGATCATCGCAGAGCGATCGGGCGTGATGAATCTCGGTTTAGAAGGCGTGATGCTGATCGGTGGACTAGCGGGTTTTGCCGTCGCTGCCAGCCTTGAACAAGCGACAGGAAATGCGAGTCTTGCGGCATGGAGTGGGCTTGCTGCCGGATTGTTCGGTGGGGCGCTGATGGGTTTGCTGATGGCAGTGTTAACCGTAAGCTTAAAGACTGACCAGGTTGTGACAGGAGTGACGCTGGTTTTATTTGGGCAAGGATTGACGGCTTATCTATTTCGATCGCGGATTGGACTCTCTGGAACACGAGTACAAGGACTAGAAACTTGGGCAATTCCAAGACTCTCGAACTTCCCGATCATCGGTGAGATTTTGTTTAATCAAACCGCGATCGTTTACCTCACAGCACTCTTAGTGTATGTTTGCTGGTTCTTCTTGTTTCGCACCAATGCAGGGCTTTCTCTGAGAGCAGTAGGCGAGAATCCAGCGGCAGCCGAAACTTCAGGATTGAATGTCGATCGCATTCGTTACCTTGCCGTGATTGCGGGTTCTGCCTTAGCAGGTTTGGGGGGTGCAGTCTTGACCGTTGTTCAACTCAGACTATTCACTGAGGGAATCATGGCGGGTCGGGGTTGGATTGCGATCGCACTTGTATTTTTCTCGCGTTGGCAACCTGTCTGGGCACTTTTCGGCGCCTTGTTGTTTGGAGTTGCTGATGCGTTGCAATATCGGATTCAAGCCTTGGGATCAAAAGATTTCCCCTATGAATTCCTGCTCATGCTTCCCTATGTGTTGACGCTTATGGCACTATTACGGGGAACAGGTCGGAGTGAAACGCCTGCATCGTTAGGCATTCCTTACGTTAAAGAAGACCGCTGATAGACGCTTCTGGAGTGAAACCGATGATTGATCCAATTCTTTGGAACGACTGGCATCCGATCGCACGATCGAGTGATCTCAAACCTGGAACTATTCTACGATCACGGTTGTTAGACACCGATATAGTACTTTGGCAAGGAGAAAATACTAATGTAATTGCATGGGAAGATCGCTGTCCTCATCGCAGTGTAAAACTTTCGGGAGGGAAAATCTTTGAAAATACCTTAGTTTGTCCTTACCACGGGTTAGCTTACAATCCAGAGGGGCAATGTGTGAAAGTCCCCGCTCATCCTAATTACACCCCACCAAAGCAAGCCTGTGTAAAATCGTTTGCTGTTGAAGAACGATATGGTGTTGTGTTTGTGTCGCTCGGCAGTCCATCGCAACCGATCCCACCTTTTCCAGAATGGGATGATCCGAGCTATCGAACCTATCTGAGTGGTGGTCATTACTGCCGCTGTAGTGGATTACGTGCGATCGAGAATTTTTTAGATGTCGCACATCTGCCTTTTGTTCATGCTGGAATTTTAGGAGAACCTGACAAAGCGGTGATCGAAGACTATGAAGTGACTTCGATCGACACAGGCATCTACATGAAAGATATCAAGATCTGGCAGCCTGACCCCGATGGAACGGGACGAGGTGGCGTTGCCGCTTATGATTATTGGACAATTCGACCTTTAACGGTGGCACTTCGCAAGCAAAGAGCAAGCGGACAAAAGATGGTGTTACTTTACTGTGTTACTCCGGTTTCTGAGGAGGAGTGTATCGGCTGGATGTGGGGAACCCTGAACTATGCCCATGACATTCCTGAAGAGGTCATGGTGGCATTTCAGGATAAAGTGATTCTTCAAGATGTGGATAATTTAGAATCTCATCATCCAAAGCGATTGCCGCTCGATCTACAAGCAGAATTTCATCTGCCTAGCGATCGTGCTTCTTTGGGTTATCGCAAGTGGTTGAAGCAATTAGGAGTCACTTACGGAGCCATTCCATAAACACTGTTGCTTATTTTTCTGAACAGTTTCGGATTTTTACTTGCTTTGGGGCAGCAATTGTTGTTCATAACAGGTTACAGGGAAACTTAAGAGAAGTAACAAAAGCTCTGCAAGTCCTATGGTTATGCTTCCTGGGTATGAAATTGTTGAGAAAATCTACGAAAGCTCCAAAACGATGGTTTACCGGGGAGTTCGATCGAATGATCAAAAACCAGTAGTGATTAAGGCACTCAAAAATCAGTACCCAACGCCAAGAGAGATTGCTGTGTTTCGGAAGCAATACAGTTTGGCGAATCATCTTGGCATTCTGGGAATTGTTCGTCCGTATAGTTTGGAGAACTATGAAAATCAATGGGCATTAGTTTTAGAAGATTTTGGGGCGATTTCTCTGAGGGATTATTGCAAAACGCATTCTCTTAGCTTGAAAGATTTTTTGTCGATCGCAATTCAAACGACTCAAATTCTCGGAGAACTGCACCGAAATCGCATTATTCACAAAGATCTCAAACCTGCAAATCTGCTGATCAATTCAACGACTGGACAGATTAAAATTACTGACTTTAGTATCGCGTCTATTCTACCGAAGGAAAATCAAGCGCTCATTAGTCCCAATGGATTAGAGGGAACCTTGCCTTATCTATCGCCAGAGCAAACCGGGCGAATGAATCGAGGCATTGACTATCGCAGCGATTTCTACTCGCTCGGAGTCACCTTCTATCAACTGCTAACCCAGCAACTTCCTTTTATTAGTAATGATCCGTTAGAGCTTGTTCATTGTCATCTCGCAAAGCAACCGATCTCGCCAGCAGAACTTAATTCAGCGATTCCAGTACCTTTATCAAATATCGTGATGAAGTTGATGGCGAAAATGGCAGAAGATCGCTATCAAAGTGCAACGGGATTACTGCATGATCTTGAGGTTTGCCAGCAACAATTCCAACTTCACAATACAATTGAGGCATTTCTTTTAGGTCAACAAGACTTCTGTGATCGCTTATCTATTCCCGAAAAATTGTATGGACGAGAAACGGAAGTCGCTCAACTGCTGACTGCTTTCGATCGAGTTGCTCAATCGGGATTCAGCGAGTTTTTGCTAGTGAGTGGCTATTCAGGAATTGGCAAATCGTCTTTGGTGCAAGAGGTTTATAAGCCAATTGTGCAGCGACGAGGATATTTTATTGCTGGAAAGTTTGATCAACTTCAGCGCAATGTTCCTTACTCCGCGATCGCGAGTGCATTTGGATCACTGGTACAGCAACTTCTGACGGAAAGCGAATTGCAACTTCGTCAATGGCAAGAAGAACTAGCGATCGCGCTCGGTTCAAACGGGCAGGTCATTGTTGATGTCATTCCAGAACTAGAACAAATTATCGGCAAACAACCTGAAATTGCCGCATTAAATCCTACTGAAGCACAAAATCGATTTAATCGCGTGTTTCAAAACTTCATTCGTGTATTTTGTCAACCAGAGCATCCTCTAGTCATTTTCCTGGATGATTTGCAGTGGGCGGATTCTGCTACTCTTCGTCTCATTAAGCTATTGCTAACAGACTCACAAACTCATCATTTGTTTCTAATCGGAGCTTTTCGAGATAACGAAGTCAATGCAACACATCCCTTAACTCTTCTTCTAGAAGGCTTGCAATTTCAAGCATTTCCAATTTACCAAGTAACGCTGAAACCGCTCTCATCGGCTCATGTCACTCAATTGATTTCGGATACTCTGAGAACGCATGAAGTAAGTCCGTTCGTTGATCTGCTCATGCGAAAAACGAACGGGAATCCCTTTTTTATCAATGAATTTCTCAAAACGCTGTATCAGGATGAGCTACTGCGGTTCGACTTTTACAAAAATTCCTGGCAATGGAACCTAAAAGAAATTGAAACGCTCAACAGTACGGATAATGTTGTTGAATTGCTGGTGGATCGTTTAAGAAAGCTACCTGATGCAACACAGCAAGTGATTCAATTTGCTGCCTGCATCGGGAATCGCTTTGACCTGAAAACGTTGTCGATCGTATTGCAACCTTCAACACTTGAAACAACCGCACAAGCTTTATCGATCGCAGTTCAACAAGGCTTAATTGTTCCACTTTCTGCGTTAGAAATTGTTCAGAGCGATACGACAGAGCCAATTTTAGTCAGCGATCGCTATAAGTTTCTCCACGACCGTGTACAACAAGCCGCTTATGCCCTGATTGACGATCGCGAAAAACAATCTGTGCATCTCCAAATTGGTAAACTCCTCTACGCTAATTACAGCGAATCGAGTGAGCAACTTTTTGAACTGGTAGGACATTTCAACCTGGGACAGGCACTCATCACCCAGGCTGATGAAAAAACTCAATTAGCGCACTTGAACATACAAGCTGCAATCAAAGCAAAACAAGCAGCAGCCTACTCATTCGCTCAAGCGTGTTTAATTCATGCTCATAGAAGCATTTTTTACTTCCATACGCCCTTACAAAGCAACAACCATACACTCTTAACAATGGTCTAAAAAGGCGTATATCTTTTTGATTTAGAGCAATGTAAACTTGATTTTTCTCAATACTGGTGCGGGCTTGACGGAAAGATAGCTTTGAGTTGCAGCCGTTGCAGTTGCAGTTTCAAAATCTTCTTTTATAATGGACTCAGACAGCAGGAAAGCCCAAAAGATTCATATATCCTGCTCAGATTTCAGCCTGAATTTGGAAAAAGAGTCAACAAACTTTGGAATCGTTTATCGTTTTCCATTGGCTGACTGCTGTTGATTGCCCAACTTTAGTTTTGGAGAAATGTTCGTATGCATGGTTTTGTTTCGTCAAACCCAGAAGGTTCGGAAGTTAATTCCTCGTTTGGCTTACCGTTGAACAATGACTTGTTTCAGGAACTTAATTTTGGTGATGTGAGTGGCTTGAGCGTGTTCGACGGTGAAACAGCATCAAGATTAGATGCTTTGCTGCAAGAATCCAAAGTAACCGGTCAGCCGCAGACCGTAACCGAGGTAGAACGGCTTCCCGGTGGGGGAATCTCACAGCGTATCTTTTCTGCTTCGTTTAGTTCGAGCGAGAGTCCTTGAGATTGTTGCTGATTGATCTTCGTTGACCCGGTTAGGTTTCGACGCTGTCCTGTACTACAGGACAGCGTACCTTTTTAGGATCTGGTTGATCTGCTGGAAACGTGAACGATGGCTGCATGATTTAGGACCATTCAGCAAAACACAGTCTTCTCACTGTGAGTGGTCATCTCTGTTCACGTACTGTGGATAACACCATTGAGTTCAGCTTCACACAAACTAATTTACAATCCCCGTCGTAACTTATAGCAGTGACAATTTATCCACTCCTTGTGTCCATTTACTTCTTCCAGGTGTAATCCGCACGAACTGACAGAATCGGACTTTTAACCCATGTTCTTCGGCTAGAAGTTCACCCAGTTTGTTGCCAACTTCATCGCTAACAGCACCAATACAGTTAATGCTAAAGTCGCCAATTATTTTGTATTGAATAGGATCCTCACGATCTCCTTCATCAATCTTCCATCCGTAATCGGCTTTTAATTTCAAGATTGTGTTGCGAACATCAACGTCTGGTGGACGACGAAAAGTAAGTCTTACTCGATCGGCGGCGTTTGTCGCAAATCCCAGGTCAATATCGACATCAAATACACTTAGATTGAGCATTGTTCTACTCCGGCGATTTTACATGGGCATTGCCGATCAGAATGACTAATCTGCAAGATCTGGATGGGGTTGTGTAATTAAAAATTGGAGCAAATCGAGTTTACTGTCAACTTTTGTTTCTCGTCTCCAAGGTCCGGGATGAATTAGGAGTTGAAAACTTGCCTCTACTGATTAAATCCTAAGCTTTTACAGCCCTTGGAAACGTTAGGGATAGTTACACAAGATGAAGACATGAGCTACTCCAGCACACGATCATCAATTACGGTTCGTTCATCCGTCGCATTCCAGTCAATTAGTATATGGATTCCGACCTGTTGCCACTGCCCAACTGTTGTGGAAGCTGTGCCAATGTTGTCTATTGCTGAGTGAAGAGCGGAAAGGATCAAGTCGCATTTTTGCCTCCGAGTGCGTGAATGAGCAACGTCACGATTGTATCGAGTTCATCAGGAACACGAAATGTGTTGAGTTCCTGGGTGATCTGCCGATTTGTGCGATCGAGCGTCACAAACTGCCAGAAGATTCCGGTGGTGACGGATCCAACTAAAATCGGCTGATTTTCAACACTAGGGGCGCTATCCCACTGATCGACTTCGATCATCTCGGCAATCAACTGGGTCACTCCATAGTCAAGGTCATCGCGTTTCGCTTCTACGACTAGCAAGCTTTTCAGGTTATCAATTCTTCGTTGATTTATGACGCTTTTGTTTATCTAGCCGTTCGAACTGTTGGTAATGCTCCGGTAGTGATTCATAGGTCACAAACAATGAGCGTCCCCAGTCCTCAATAAATTCACTAAACCAAATCTCTCGTGGAATTAGTTCGTGTGAATCTGCTTTTCCGTTATTATGCGAAAGATGAATTCCTACGGAGTGGGGCAGCAATTGCTTTACTGCATGTTTGACTGCTTCAACATCGCCTTTGTACCAGAGATTGATATGTGACACATCCAGCAGTAGTGGGACTGCTGGAATGATCGAATTTTTGGAGTTGTGATACTCACAAGACGGCATCACTTCAATCAGCACTGGAATTTCTAGGTAGTCTTCAAGCTTTGATCGGGCAGTCCGGAGATCATCTTGTTCAGCTTCGTGCAGTCGGGGTGGATGGATTGAGAGTGCAAGCACCGATCTCTGCTGAGTCAGTGACCGATATGCACACCAACTGTTGGGGTTCATCAGCGAAAAAGGCAATCGTTGCGTGCCCTGATAGAGTGCCCGATCGTGAATCACAAGTGGAACATCTGGCGGAATATTGGTTAGGTCGTTGCAGGTTCCAATGGCTAACTCTAGGTATTCTAAGCTCAAAGGCTCTTGGAGTTTGTGATAAATCTCGATCGCCGCTGTCATCGGACGCATTCCAATCGCAGTGGTCGACAGTCCAATCATGAGACTCTTTCTCCAATCCGCAGGGTTTCGATCGAGGGCAAGAATTCACCTGCGTCATTTTTGACCACTTGCTTGAAGCCAGGTTGATCAAGCTGTTGCTGAACCAAATCTCGGTCAGTCCATGTTATGTCTTCAGCAGCACCTTTAATCCAGTCCATCTGCTCCTCCATGAGGTCCTTGAGGTGCTGTTGGGCAGAGCGGCGATCGTGATAAACTCCGACAACTGTTTCACTACTGGAATAATAATATTCATCGTTGTGTTCGACTACAGGTTCCTTCACCAAAAAGACCTCTTGTCCCTGCAGATAATCCGCTAGGGTTTGGTGAACTGCAACTGCAAGTTGTCCTTGTAAGCTTTTGAGATGTTTGGGTTTGTTGTACGTTCCGCTTTCGGAGATGTGCGAAGTGATTTCTAGGTAATCATTGATCTCAAACAACCAGTCGTCAATGTCGTATGGCTGATCATCGAGTGCATCAGCTTCTGACTGCGTTAAAATCTTCGCTGCGACTAGGATTCGCCGTTTGTCAGCTTCAGATGCGAATTCAATGCTTTCGAGGGAAGTTACCCAGAAGTAGCTGCTGTCATCATATTCTTGGGTTTCAGCGACCTCGAATTGAGTAATTTCCGGATGTTTTTGCCAAATCTCGAACTCTGAGGATTTGCTTGACAACTGAGTTAATGCGTCAACGAGTTGAGTTAGATTGTTTGCCTGGACAGGGAGCGTCTCTAGTGTTTTCATTGAAATCCCTTATTAATAGTGGGTGCTGTTATTCAGGTTGAGCATATGCTTCCTGCCAGACGGCAGGAAGGTCTTGGTATTGAGAGTAATTGACCAATGCTTGCGGAACGATGGGGAATTGCCACCTGTTTTGCTCAGAAAGTGGGGTGCATGAGTTCAGTGGTTTGGTTAACAAGGTCAACTTCTTGCCTCTCAAACGGTGCGGGTGGCTGCCAGTCGACGATTGTGACATTACAGACATCTAGCGTCACGACAACGTTCAGATCTCTCAGTCTGTTCTCAGAGCGTTTCACGGTCTCCTTGTCTGCGCCAAAGTTGTGCATCGATTAGAAGACCAAGGGCAGCGAGAATCAGTTCCACGCCTAATAAGATTAGCGGTTTAGACATCATTCCTCGAAATCCACTTTGTCTTGGATTTCCTGCGGGGTTAGAGCAAAGAAATCAGATTCGAGCGCGTAACGATCTGTTTGAGAGTCGTTAAACACACTGGGACAACCAACATACAGATCTTTTCCAGTTTGTACGATTCTGTTGAGCCGGTATTGAGCTTGATGAGAATTTCTCCCGTTGATGCCTGCGATCTGACGGGTTACAAACGGGCGATCTTCGTTTCTAGGGTATCTCTGCCTAAGGTAGACAGTCTGACCAGAATGGTATTTGGGTGAAGAGATACCCTGGCTTTCGCACTCTGTTGCAGCTTTGTAACTGTCGTAGCCTTCATTGCAGATATCACAGATGTAACTTCGTGTGACCATGATTCTTTATTGATTGGCTGGTTTACTGGGTAATTGGACTGCTGGAGCGTGGGGTATTCGGTTCGTTGGATAACACCATCAAACCGAATGCGAGAACAAGCAAAGCATTTCACCCTCTAAGAGGGACTGGGAGTAATAATGGGATGGAGGGCAAAATAACCTGCTGAAGTCAAGCCTAAAGGAATCACTGGTTCAGGAGAATGGGACTGGCGTTGTTGTCTCCGGAGTTGAGGAAATAACATCGCAATAGGGTTGGTATTGATGTAATCAATGTACCCACGCTTCCAAAGACTTTGTACCGTACTCGAAACTTGCTCTGTGGAATTTCTAACAATGTACACCAAATCTTCGATCGATCTGGGGCGCTGTTCGATTGCTTTCAATATTTTGATTTCGTTTTGATCAAGGGACGGATTACTCATATTTGCGTGAATGATTGTTAGCTAATTTTTAGTTTGTATTGGCAGTTGCTCAATCAACTATCGTGCTATTTTTTGTATCTCAAGACTTAATTTTTGGCAGAACTATGTTGAACCGCTGATTTGCCACGAATCTGATAAATAAATCACGCGTTTCTTCTTCACGCAGGTCGTCAATGTGATTGGAAATCAAGAAACTACCTGCATACTGTAATAATGCAAGTTCACAATCAGTTAGCGAAACTTCTAGCCCGTTCGATCCCAATTCTTCCCTTAGCTTTTCAGAAATGGTTGTCATAACCTCTATGCCTTTGACAAATCGACTTGGGGTACGGAAAACCCGATTCATTTTGCGCGACTACAAGCTGATTTTCTGATTCAGCGATCGCGGTTTAAACTTGATCACGACGACTGATTGGGAAACCGCGATCGCTGCTGTTTTTGCAATTCGGCAAGCATTTCATTAAACGCCGATTCGCCGCCGTGTTTCCAGCGATCGATCACCGTCCGCAACGGCACTTTCAGCAGTGTCGCATACAACCAGCATTGCCGCTGCCATTCATGCCACTCATGGACTGGAACCGAAATGTCCCAGCCGAGCTTGTTCGCTTCGACCGTGGCGTAATCAGGCATTGCTAAAACGTCTTGAGATGGGAATAGAAAAGCATCGGCTTGTGGCTCTAAGAAGAACCATTCGCCATGACGAGTATGATTGACTTTTCCGGTTGATTCGATGCGGCGATCGATCTGAAATTTTCCACCCGCGTACAACGGCGTCTCTGGATAATCGACCGATTGAACGATGAAAAATTTGTTACTGCTGCGGATGATCGGGCACGGTTCGTACCACGATCGCCAAACTCCGTGGAGTGAATATCGTCGCTGTCGATAAAGATGAGTGATCATGGTTTGATGATTTCTAAAGCGCGGTTACGTACCTGTGTAGCGCTGGTTGCCGTGGTACGGAGCGTCCAGCGATTGCCTCTGCTGTTTTTCCTAGCGATCTAAGAGTGATAGCTTAAAATCTGATGTTTCTGTTGGCAGGAAGTGTTGAGCGATGCCTCTGGCACAGGGAACCTGCTCGCTGTCATCCATTCCGTAAACTGTTGTCTTGGAATTCGTTCGAGCCAGCCGAGGTAGTAGGGCTGTGCACGATCGCCCAAGGGGGTTGAGAGTTCTCGAATTTCTTTAGACCTGTGCTTAACGTACACCCACGGATGTGGAGTGTATCCTTCAGGATTTTCCCGGTCGTATTGGATTCTGAGTTGGACTTTCTCCTCGCTAGGGTTATCTTTCTTGACAACGCAAATCCCGATTGTGTGTGGGCGACCTGCTGTGAGTGCATCGACAAAGAACTCGGAGAAATTGTTTAAGATGCTCAGCTCTTCAAATGGGAATAAGCATACTGTCCAAGTCGGTCTTTGATTCGTTGTTGATTAGAGAATGCGGAGTGCATAGTGATAAGAGATAGGAACGTACTCGCTACTGCCGGATCGTTTGGGCACAAATGCTGGGTGTATCTTTTAGGACTGCATGATTTGCATGATCATCGCTTCGATATTTTCATTGTGTTCCTTAAACCGTGTCCACAACTCATCCCCTTTGATATTTTTATCGTGCAGTACGCTTAGAATTGCTGACAGCATCATGCTTTTGTACTCGTTGGGAACCGTTGATTCAACGTGCCTGAAAATTTCGTCCATCACTGTATTTGCTTTTGGACTTGCTTGAATAATTTCGGTTGTGATCTGTATTGCCTGCTCTCGACTCAGTTCTTGTGCTTTAGCGTTGGCGACTAACAGCTCAACAGCAGCCAGCGTTAGTGGATCTTCTGGCAGTGGAAGGGATGGATTGCTGGCGATTTGATCCGCTCGGTTTCTGACTTCATCAAAACTGAAACTCATAGTATCTCTTGATTGAATCGGGTTATATTTGCGATAGGAGAATCATAAGGCAAGCGATTGGCAAGCCATTGATCCAGTTTCAATTGAGTCAAATTATAGACTTTCCGTCTTATGAGCGATCGTTCTCCAAAATCTCGTGAAACTTCCTCGGCTAGGGATGAAGGGTTCATCTCACGACTCAAGCAAGTCATTGAGGAGTACGGAAGTATTAACTCTCTCGCTAGGGCAGCAAACCTTTCTGAGAGTTCAATTAGAAAATGGCGGGACGGTACAGCTGAACCCTCCCGTGATCGACTGGTTGCGCTCGCTGAGGCTGTCCAAGTCAGAATGGACTGGTTGGCTGCCGGTAAGGGACCGATGCGCCAGGATTACCCGGTTGCAGGCAAAGATGCCGAAAGTAAGAATTTGGTTTTTCAAGCTTTAGAGACAGCTAAACTGCATATCCAGATGATCCAAGGGTTGGGTGATTACTACGTGTATGTGATTGACAATCGCAATATGGTGCCCACTCTTTATCCGGAGGATCTCTGTGTCTTCGATAAGAATCAGAATAAATTAGAGGCTCTAGAAGAGGGAATCTATGCAATCCGGGTAAATAACGCTGTTGTGATTCGACGAATTCAGCATATCCTAGATAATCAAGTTGTCGCCGTTAAAGATAACTCAAGCTCCAGTGACTCTGATATCGTTATCAATCTAAGCAACCCATCCGACAGTTTAGCGATCGTAGGCAGAATGATTTACTTCTGCCGCACGGCTGCTTAAGTGAAATTATTTGTAGTGATAGAACCGAGTGAAATATCAAAGATCTCGGACACAGCATGGAAATGGTTTGCTTCATGAATACAGGATTTTGTCGGGCAGTGTGTAAGGCTGAAAATTCCTTCTCTGCCAAGGGGTTAAGCGGCGAGGTGAGATGTGATTATCCCAGCGCAGACTACCATCGTCTTTGACATGCCCAACGTAAACAAACGCAGGTTCACTTCGTTGAAAAACACATTTATAGACGTGGTTACGGCTGTCTCTGTAGAACTCCCTAGCCTGAAACTTCAGCTCAAACAGTGGGATGAAATCTTGTTCCCCAATCCAAACGTTAGGGATAACACAGACATTTTTTCCATCTAAAACCCCTTTTATCAGTACCTTATACTGCCAAAATAATCCACTGTGGCACTGCCCATTTTGTAGATAGCACTGATTGGAGACTGAGATCGTAGGAAGTGCATAATTTGCCTCAATTCCAGCAATACTATATTCAAGCTGCTTTCCACGTTTGAGAAAATCTAGAATTTGTCTTGTAATAACTTTTCCGCTTTTCTTGAGCAGTTTTTTCAGATAGAAGCTTGAATGTTCCCAAATGACACCCTGCACAAATTGCCCGACGGAAAACCAGGGCTGATTATTGACGGGAATTGAATTGTCTGCCTCTAACCCCATGAGCGGCTCCAAGGGGTCTAGGGGAGTTGATGCTCTTGCCACGAATGCAGCTCCAAATTTTAATTTTCAACTGGGTGCGAGTTGTAATAAAGTAACCTTTGCTTTGGCTTGAAGGATTAAGTAATCCGTTGCGATCTGTTGAGACTCTTTAGATTGAAGAAAAGTTTTGAAGTCATTAAGGTCGGGTTGGTTCATTTTCTTCCTCCTGATCGTAGCTGTACCGCCAATTATTACTTTTCAATTCAGAACTGATCGTGTCAATTACCTCCTCCGCGTCGCTATCCTCCGGGTTTGAGACAGTGAATTCAATTGTGCAATCGTAGCGCTCGTTGTAATAAGAGTCGTCAGACAGTTTCTCGTAGCGCTCGCTCAACAAACTTCTCAGTCGAGCAATTTCCGGCTCGCTCATTTGAAATGTTTCTTCCCAGTCACGCTTCTCGAAAATGATTCTAACAACAACAGTTAATAGTTTTGACATTTGATTAATTTCCGCGATGTGCATTCATTTTTATGAACAAATGGTCTGGCGATTGTTAAAGGCTTCATTAATAAAATGAATGTTCTGAATAAATCGTTGAGCAATTAGAGAGTTGCCGGTGTAGAGAACATATCCGCTTTCGGCTTGATTTGAATCGTAAACCATCAAGCCGATCGAGATTGAATTGTACGTCACGACGAAGCCAAGTGGATATTCAGGATGGATCCAAACTGAGCCATCAAGAAAGTATCCGAGCGATTGGAGAAATGGTAGTGTTTCATCGTAAACCTGTGAATTTGTTTTAGTCATTGTCGCGTGATTTGAAGGCGATTTCCTCAATCTCTTGATTTGGCATCTTTACAAAAAATCGACCGCCCAAATGTAATCTGCGTTTTATAAACGCTTCTGTTGCAATTGCTCGATGAATCACTTCTTGTTCGGTGATTCCTTCAAGTCTTGCCAATATTTCGACTATCTCTTTGCTGTTGGTAATCTGAGTTCCCAGAGTATCAGAGGCAGATAAGAGCTTGTTGAGATCGTTGATTAGGTCTGGGTTTATTTCACTCATAGTGGTGATCTTCCTTGTAAGTCGGCGTTGGCTCTATTCAAGCCTTACTGTATTCTTGCTTGATAGTTGATCGATCGCGTGAATGAATGGCATGACTCCGTCAGCTAGTCGTTTCATCCGAGTTCGAAGAGTCCGATACTTGTGCTTGATCTTTGATCTGTTGAGTGGTTTGTTGTCGTGCCCATTCCACCGCTTTGAGAATGTCGTGAGCATACTTTTCAGCACCGTCTAGTGAAACAGAACCAATCGATGCCCAACTGACTCTAGGTTCGTCGTATGCGCCGAGGTAAGCTGTGATAGTACCTCGAAGACCAAACGATGCCGACTGAATTTTACTTTCCATTTTTCACCTTTTTGCAGTAGAGATAGCTTGATTCTTATCCATGAAATTTCATCATTTGCAGCCATGCCTTTGAAATGACGATCGGGCAGTGCAGATAGATGTTTAGCGCTTCTTCGGCACTTTTACATTTGACGAATGCGAGAACCACTTGCCATCGCGCAATATGCTTTGGTTTGTCAACTGAGAAGTTGGGGCGAGTCCCTGGTTGATATAGCTAAATTGCCGTGCTACCGCTGCATGACGAATGGGATCGACAGTACCGCCCCGAATATAGTAGTGGACTGCAAACTCGGTGTCGACAATGACCATGAACTCGTCTGGTGTCGCTTCACGATAGTCATGTTCTAGATCTCGGTTCAAATTTGGAATTTCTAGCAGCGCTTTTGCTTCGTTGTCGTCAAGCTCGCGCCATCCGCCTACTGTTGTTGTCATTCAGGTTTTCTCCTTAAAAATCCCAAGGGTTGTACAGAGCCGAGTCTTTAGATTGGCAGTTCAAAGACAAAATACGTTGTGTTAATTCCGGATCGTGAAACCACTTAGGCAAAACTCAGCGTATAGCCGAATCTTTAATCGAAAAAAGAGATCTGACGGGATCTTTCGGACTTATACGGTTTCTTCGATTAAGAGAGAGGTTGGGGAGCCGGATTGACTCAGTAGTTATCAAAGTCGATCTGTGCCAGGAGGAGAGCAGTTTTTGCCTTTATATGCTGTCGATCTGGTTCATTCTATATTGAACAACATGGAAGATAGTTAAAACTTTTAATTGAGCTTTGAATACAGCTTAATTGCTTCCCAACCTTGAGGTCTGATGGAATGAATTGTGGCATTAGCGCGAAACAATTCAATATCATTAGCTGACCAATTTTGTTGAGGGCTGCCAGCGATAATCATTAAAATAGGAACATTGCAAGCTTCGTGTAGTGCAATTAATTCTTGCCATGCGGGTCGCTTTAAGAATCCAGCCTGTCTTACAATAAATCCGAGTTTCTGTTTCCCAAGTTTTTTGAATAGGTTGCGAACTAAGTTTCGCTGTTCGGTGAGTGTTTTAGGAATAAAATGCCTGGTTTCTTGATTCCACCAGCCTCCTTGCTTTGGGGCTGGGAGAAATTTTTGAACATCGTATTCATAATTTTGAATCAGTGCCTCAATGATGGTTACCATTAAGTCGCTGCTATTGCAATCGCCTGGACTGGTAATTGCAATGAAATCCCAGTCCTCAATTTCTTCTGTTTTTTTCCAATATTCAATTAATTGAATAATGTGTTCATAGATGATACCAGTTAATAATAAGCACCGTTCACCTGTTTCCAGATGTTTGTCTAGGATTTCTAACTCATAGTTTGCTGCAGTGTTTAGTGTTAGATCGTCTTGAATGCAGCCCTGATCTTTGCATCGATCGAGTTCACAGCCTTCGCATAAAGATGTGCCATTTGGTTGAAAGTTGAGGTTTTTCGTTTCAAAATAGCTCTTGAAATCACCCCATTGCCAAAATTGAAACTGGTCTTTTTCTCTTTTCTCTTTAATGAGTTGGCGGGGACTAATCAAGTCTTCAATAATAGTCCAATAATCTTGTATTGCAACTTGGATTGCATACAAACGACTGGTATTTGTTTCGTCGCATATTGCTATTGCCGTCTGCAATTTTTCCAAAAATGGTGTTAAAGATTCGCTGAATAGTTTCGTTGCTAATGGATTGAATGGATTGATGACAATTTTCCCAGGGTTTTGTTCAAACCAACTTTTTATTGAATCCTCGATTTTAGTAACACTGGGAAAGTTGGGAATCTCCGTTTGTAGCCGATTCTCCCAATCTTTTATTTTATTTTTTACGTGGTTATCCCACTTTTCCCATCTCTTTTTTTCATCCTGGTCGTACTCTGTGATGAGATCAAAATTGTCCTGAACGAATTGCTCAAAGCTTTTCCAAGTGTAGAATTTTCCTGATTGCTCTACCTTTTGGTCGCAGGGAGTTAAATATTTAGTTATTTTGCGTCCACTCCCGTTACCTAATCCTAGTATCCATTCTAATACTCCCTGTTTGACGGGTTGTTCCAAGTGGTGTGTTTTCCAATGTTCTGTTCTTAGCTCCCGATGGCGTGGAGACCCCGTTTGATAGCTAGAGGACCGAGTAAACGAATTGTCTCGGCAGCCTGGGCAACAAGATTTAATTTTTACGATTGGATTGTCGGTGAGCTGCCCATCATAAGTATGATACTGTTTCAGATTGAAATAGTTATCGAACAACTCTCTTGCAGTAAAGGGAACTAGATCTTTTGCTGTTTTGATTTCGAACATCCATTCCATTTTTGGCTCTCCAAGGAGGATATATTTGACGATTTTCAAACAGAGGGTAGGTTCTAGGCGCTACAAGTCCATTTACTGGAGATCGATGGCTTACTGGGATTGTATCAAATTTGTATGCTTGATTCTCAGGGTTGCACAGATGCAGTTTTCAATTATTGTCTGGAGTCTTCGATCGTCCGCATCATCGTTGTGAAGGGCATGCTTGCTGGCCGCGTCCGGCTACGGGTGTTTTCAGCAAGCGCACTAGACCCGAACTTATGTAACGTGTGCTGCCCATACTCCTGAGAGGATTTGAACCTCCAACGCATCGCTTCTAAGGCGATCGCCTCTTCCATTGGGCTACAGGAGCAAATTGGCTGGGGAGGAAAGGATCGAACTCTCAATCACTACGTTCAAAGCGTAGCCGCTTGCCAAATTTGCGTACTCCCCAAAGAGTGGATGCCAGGGCAGGACTTAAACCTGCAGAACACGTAGTTCAGAGCTACGCCGCTTTGTCAATTTGCGTACCTGGCAACAAGGCTTCCAGAGAGGGAGAGAACCACCTACACCTCACTTCTCCGTGCGCTCGGAGTGTGCTTCGCGTCTTGCACTATCTGGAACTGCCCCAGCAGGTTACGATCCTGCGACATCCTAGTTAACAGCTAGGCGCTCTGCCAACTGAGCTATGGGGCATTACTGCGGGTTACGCTTTCCCGCTATCCTCGCCTGCAAGCAGCAACTCAAGCAGCAGGGATCGGTTTCTGGGCAACGCATTGCCCATAGTCTAAGTTTAAAGAAGGTGGAAGCTGTGAGAATCTTCCGAGCTGGGGTGGCTGCCGGGGCTTAAACCCGGTTCAATGGGGTCACAACCCATTCTCTCGCTCACTTTGAGTTCAGCCACAGTGGAATCGATCAGTCTTGAACTGATGACCTCTGGTTTGCAAAACCAGCGCTCTACCAACTGAGCTACGACCCCAAATTTGGCAGGAGTGGAGGGATTCAAACCCCCATAAAACCGCTTAGAAGGCGGTTGCCTTATTCATTAGGCGACACTCCCACGTGATAGCCCCGGCAGGTTACGATCCCGCTACTTCCTCTTTGTAAGAGAGGCACTCTACCGATTGAGTTACAGGGCTAAATTGACAGCCGAAACTGTCAAAGCGATCCTTACGGGATCAGCGAAGCTGCGCGACTAGGATCGAACTGGTGACTTTTGGGTGGAAGCCAAATGCGTTACCGCTACGCCACGAGCACGTTTTGTGTGCCAAAGGCAGCGCAAAGAGCTGGCGACAGGTTATGATCCCGCGACATTCTACTTACAAGGTAGGCGCTCTGCCAACTGAGCTACACCAGCAAAATAAGGGTCAGATTCGATTCGAACGAGCGTGGCACTAAGCAATCGTTTCACAGATGCCTTCCTTCAACCAAAGACGCATTCTAAGTTTGCGTTTTTCCCGACGTCGTTAAAGATGATATTACTATGTCTATCCCGTCAGCCATCCTGTTATGTCCGTCTATTTGAGCGGTTTGCTTTGCGTCTTCAAGCCACAAAATGAGCTGTTCAGGGGACTGCAAAAAATTAGAGAATATCTCACTGATTACCTGACTATAAGCAGTAAGGTGTTTTGATCGATCTGGATCTGTATGAAATTTACTTACAGTGTCTAGGATGGCATCAAACTGTTGATCGATCGGTTGCCTAGGTGAGAAATAATTAGCTTGAGAACTCCCTGAATCGATCAGATGATTAATCTGGTTCTTAGAAGACTCTAGAAGAGAAATAGCTTCTTCTGAAGACAAACCTGCTTTTTCTAAAGCTTGTCTGACTACTGGTGAGCTGGTGTGGATAATCGCATTATCTATGTCACCAATTATTTGGTGTGCTTCATGGTCTTGGTTCATGATAATACCTCAAATGAAGTGACTTTATTAGTATGGAACACTATGTCTGCTCCGAAACATTTGCAAAGGAAATTGGTTGATTCATGATAGCAAGTTAATGGAAAAAACATGAGTCGAGAGGGATTCGAACCCCCGATGGTCAGAGACAACTGGTTTACAGCCAGTCTGCTTCAGCCGTTTGCATACCGACTCATTTTTGGAAGTGCAGAGGAGACTTGAACTCCCTAATCACATGGTTGAAAGCCATGCCGCTCGACCATTTCGCGTTCTGCACCATAGTATCCGCGTAAGTCCTGAAAGTTTGGGTTTTACACAGGAATCGAACCTGTATAGACTGTTTACAACGACAGTTGCCTTACCTTTAGGCGAGTATGTAGACTTTCAGTGTTGGGACGCGGAACACAGATGCCAGGATTTGAACCCGGAAAAACGGCTTTGGAGACCGTTGTGTTGCCAGTTACACTACATCTGTTTAGATTTTGAAAGTAAAAGATAGTTAGATTTGGGCAGTCCTTCCATCCTTACAATTCTCATTAATGACTGCCGGAAGGCAGCAAAGGCGAGGGTACTGGGAGTCGAACCCAGATCCGGTGGTTTCGAAGACCACTACTCATCCAATTGAGCTTTACCCTCATGGTGGTGGCAGGGGCGAGATTTGCACTCGCCGATATGAAGGGTATGAACCTTCTGAGCCGCTATTGCTCTATCCCTGCTATGTTTACGGTGATTGTCTTACCGCATGAGTCGTATAGGAGTCGAACCTATCTAGGTCGGATTAAAAGTCCGATGCACAAGCCGCTATGCCAACGACCCAATGATGAAACCATAGGAGTAGCAGGGTTTGAACCTGCGACTTCACCCTTATCAAGAGTGCGCTCTACCCACTGAGCTATACTCCCAAATTTGGTGGCAGGGGCAAGAATTGAACTTGCTGATTTGAAGGGTATGAACCTTCTGAGCCGCCGTTGCTCCATCCCTGCGATCGGAATGGTCAGGGTCGAACTGACAACCTCACCGTCCCAAACGGTGCGCTCTAAACCATTAGGAGCTACATTCCGGTATTTTGCGATCGCTACTTTCTTTCGTAATCATCTTTCAGTCCCCACTTCGTTTTCTACCATCGCACCCTGGCTTTTGCCCGGTCGCGGTTACGGCAGGGTTCTTCGTGATAGATAACAGCAAGCTTGAGCCAGCCTTGAGCTTTCATGATGAGACTCCTTTTCGATTTGAATCTAGTAAACCTCACCTGAAAAGATGAGGTTTGCCCAGTGGAGTTGTGGAGACTCGAACTCCAGTCCTGCTCTGTCCGTTTGTTGGTTTCAGCGCAGTCGATCGCCCATCTCAACCCCAATTCTGCTCAAAAAGCGATGGTCATCGCAAATTGGAAACTGAATTGCCGAGTTCCACTGATAAAACCGTTAGCACGAGCATGTTTCCGTGTAGCATAGCTACCGGCTTGACGACAGGGATTTACCCAAGCTCATGCTTCTCAGGTGCTAACGGGTGCGATTGGGCGCACACCTCGGCACGGGAATTGGGGGTTTCGATCCCCCTACCTTTCGATCGACAATCGAATGCTCTCCCGATTGAGCTAAATTCCCACGAACAATACTATGAAGTTTTCAAGGTTCTGTCTGTTCAGGTTTCTTTCGATTCCTGCTTATACTACACATACTACAACCATACTACAAACCTTGTCAAGCATTTTTGGATCTTTTTTTGGAATTCGGCAGGAGTCCCGTACTGTACTGAAGCTTAGATTCAGAAGGAATGCTGTGCCCATTCTTGCCCTACTGCGATGGCAATAGGCTAGTCCACACATAGACGTGTACTCCGTTTGATGAGAGAGACCTTGCTGGGTGAGAACTGTCTGATACGATGCCAGTTGTGGTCATAGAGGCTGACATTTTTGGTCTTTTCGGTATTCGAGTAGCCACCGACCCAACCTCGCACCATCACCCCTGCTTTTTTGCCTTGTACAAAGTCACCGGTTCGAAAGCCGAATGGCGTGACCGTTCCACCTTTGCGCTTTCTGATTCCGCCCTTAGTAAAGTTCTCGAAGTGCAACTGACGCCGAAACAGATTGGGACGGGCAATGACACGGAACGGTGAGGGTGTCAGTCGAATTTGTCCCACCCAACTATGTCCCTGTGTTTGGGTGGTGTGGAATGATTCATAGTGAATGAACGTGCTAGCGGCGATTGCCAATGCCATCGACCGCGTGGCTGTCCGCAGTTTGAGCCTGTTTGTTAGTTTTGTCTTTGATCAGCCTTAGCGCGGTTCTAATCTGACTTGTGCCGTTGCCATTGGCTTCCCAACCTTCTATTGTGCGAGTTGGGGCAAGCTGCGACAGTTGAGTAAGCATCCATTTTTGTCCAATCATAACCACGCTGAAGCCCTTTCCAGACTTTGCGCCTTTGCGACCACTGGTGCGGTCTATATCTGCTCGAATAGTTGCTTATGAATTTTGCTTCGCCTCCTTCGACTTTGGCTTGAGCGCGACGATATTCCATTGGCATGAGTCGTTGACCATCGGGTGCAAGAACGGGAATACGAGCGTGGGGGTTCATGTTGGGGTTTGGAGATAATCCAAAAACGACGGATGTTCCTTCGATCATCGCTGTGCAGAAATTCTGAACCAACAGATTTACAGGGAATCCAAGCTAGGAAAATACTTGGAAGTGTGTACCGCACATTGCCTCACGATCTAGTCACTGCTTACGCTTGGGGGTTGGTTTTCTCCAAGCCCGCGCTCTCTCCCGAAGGGAGAGCGTCGGGTCAGTGACACTGGTCAGGATTTAGAAATCCCTGCCAGTTTGACTATTCAGGCAACCGTTGAAATTGCCGGTTGTCCTGCCTTCCAGAGTTCGTACACAATCGCTTCAACGCGGCAGCGTTGATCTGAAAACAACCCCGCCAACTCGATCGCCAAGATGCCAGAGTCTGAGTTTTGGGACTGCGCGATCCACCAGCCTGGAAGTGTGAGTTCGCTAAATTCTGCGTCGGCAGGTGTGATCCAACCCGGGTAAACCGATTGAAATACACTCTTTAGCTCCAGGAGTAGCGGGTGTTGGGCTGGCAGAAGCAGACATCCGGTTCCCGGTTGAACCACGATCGGCTTACCGCTGCGAACCGAGAGTGTGACTCGCTGTTGAATGAACCGTTCCACTGGTGTGGTCAGGCATTCAACCAGCAATCCGTCTTCGCTGTAGTCGAGTTTGAGCATGGGTTGTCTCCTCATGTTCAGATTAGATAGGGTCGGGCGGCTGATCTTTCCAGAACTGTTCGGCAAAGGCGATTGCTGGATGAATTGGAGGTTTGGGTTTGGTTCTCAAGCTCATTCCGGTTTCGTGAAGCAGGCGATCGCCTTTGGCGCTGTTGCATCTGGCGCAAGCGGCAACCACGTTGTCCCAGGTATGAGTGCCACCCTTCGATCGAGGGATAACATGATCGATCGTCAGGTGCTTGGTGGTGCCGCAGTACTGGCAGGTGTGATTGTCGCGACGAAACAGTTCTCGGCGAGTGACCGGTGGAGTTTTCCAGCGACGTTCGGGGTTCCCCGCCAAAAGTCGAATGTGTTCGCTAACTTTTAACACTAGATTGGGCGATCGCACTTCCCACTGCTGGGGAGACCCCAGATCAAGGGATTCTGCCTGCTGAGTGACCAGTAGAATGACAGCCCGTTTAATGTTGATGCGGGCGATGGGTAAGTAGTTTTTCGAGAACACCACGATTTGCTGCTGCAAACTGGGTGGGTGAAGGTATGGGCTGGACATAAAGATAACTCCAAAACAATTAAACCCCCGACTCAGTTGAAGAGCGGGGGTTGAGAAAGGAGGGGAGAAAACTTTCTGAACTTGTGGGTGTCAGGCTGACCGACACCTCCCGCGTATTATATTGCCACGACGGTTGAGCCACTGTTGAATGGTGCTGGGGGTTCCGCCAAACCGATAGTCTCCCTCAAACGCAATCAGCGCCACAGTCCTGCCTGTTCCTTGGAAGGAGCAAGCTGACATGGCGCTGACTAGATTCGTGGCGACGGTGCGTATCATTGAAGGATGTAGTTCCTTGACTAAATCTGTCATTAGTATACTACGATCGTAGTATGAATCCGTCTATCCCGTTTGTGGAATTTATTTTTTTTACCAAGGTCGGCGGGAACGCCCCCCACTTCGCGGAACGCAGAAACAGCGCAGCAAATTTCGGAGTGGAGCAAGTGGGGGATGAAAGCCGCGTTCATTTTGTCCGGTCAATTGGGGCAAAGTTAACACTCTCTCTTGCCTCTCACGAGCAAGTGTACTATTCTTACCCACATGAGTAAGATCACTACTACACTCAAGCTCAAGTTTCTCGACCTGAATCAGGTCAAGGCGGATTTGTTTGCCCAGATGACGCAGGAATGCACCGATCTAGCAAACGAACTGTTGAAACTGAGCAAGCAAGAACGGCGCAAAACCACAACGGCTAAAGTAGTTTCGCCGCTCATGAGTGCTGTAACAAATCAAGTGATTCGAGCCACCATTTCTCGAACCAAGGTGAAGCAGTTCAAGAAGCTTCCCCCTGAAATCAACACCCAGAACTGGAAACTCGAAAAGCGTGGTGAAACTTACTCAGTCAGCTTTCCAACCCTCAAGGGGGTGAAGCGAGTTCCGCTTTTAGTGGCTTATTCTCACTATCAATCCGTCTTGGATAAGCTCATTGCTCAAGATGCAACGATAGAAGGGGGAACGCTAAAAATCGCATCGGTTCGCGGGTGCTGGTATGCCCTGATGTCGGTGACGCAGGATGTTCCTGACAAGCCGTCTTCAACCCGTGCCGGAATTGATCGCGGACAAAACAATCTTGCCGTTGTGGTACTACCGAACGGTAAGTGCCTCTTCTTCTCAGGTCGATACGTCAAGCACCGAAGACGACAGTTTCAGAAGCTCTACCAATCTCTGCAAAAAGCCGGGAAACGTAGAGCCTTAAAACGACTGAAACGGTCTGAGTCTCAGTGGATGAAAGAAGTAAACCACGCCATCAGTAAGCGGATTGCCGACTTTGCAAATCGCTACGATGCAGATGTGGTTTTAGAAGACCTCGAAGAAATTCGACACTCCAGTAAGCAACGCAAGAAAAACAAATCTCATGCAGGTGAGAATCGCGACTTCTGGGCGTATTTCCAATTGGGACAATTCATCCAGTACAAGGTTGCGATACGGGGAAGACAGACCCACATTCGACCTGCCCCGTATACGAGCAAATCTGATCACAGAAACGGCATTCTGGGTCAGCGTAACAAACATCAGTTCATCGGCTTCGATGGCTATGAATGCAACGCGGACTGGAACGCGGGACTGAATCTCAGTCAGTGGGATGGATTTGCGTGTCCGTTGGGGCTATATGTTTCTTCGGATGGGGTGTTTGAAGCCCCCCAGAGCTTCGCCTCAGTGTCACTCGAAGGAGTAACTCTGCAACTCAGTGAATACCCTTCGGCTTTGGCTGAGGGAGGCTAGAACTGAGAATCTCCCACCGCTAGCGAAGCGTCGGTGGGAGAGCTTCAAATATGGGTTGAGGTCAAATTCAGGGGTAGAAATCTAACGTTCTCTTTTGTCCGTAATTGATTCCATTTTACTAATACAGATTTTTTGGTTTAGCTCTGGGATTTGAGCGGGTTGGATTGAACACAGTAGAATTTAGGTTATTTTTTTCCTGCCTTATGAATATTGATCCGAAGTCCACAATTGCTCAATATCCGAGTTTACAAATTCGGCAATTATTCCGTGCGCACCGCTATCAAGGGTTTTCAATTGAGTCAGTTGCGGATAATCTAGCAATTTCTCCGAAAGCTGCAGAGACTTTGATTGCAGATTTAGTCGCGCTGGACTTTTTAGAAAAATCTAAAGACCAGGACTGGATTATGACCGATCAAGGAACTCGATTAGAGCGGGCGACGGCTGCAAAGCGAATAAAGCGTAAAACTGCAGAGGAACTGTTGCAAAAATTTCTTTGGCGCTGTTGGCAAAACAATCAAAATTCAGATCCGCAAACTTGCACGGCTCACATTGTGCGACGTGTGGTTGTCTTTGGCAGCTACTGCACGGATGCTCAAACGCTGGGTGACTTGGATCTCGCGATCGATATTCTTCCTCGCTTTTCTGATCCCGGAGCACAAAAACAATTAGAACATCAGATTTGCCAGCGAGATCAAGCATCTGGATTATTTGCGGCTTTTTTGCATCCTTATACTCAATTTTTGCGGTTTTTGACCCAATCAAATCGCTATCTCAGCGTGGCGACCGTACAGCAGTATGATGTCGTTCTACAAAAACCAGGGGTTCCGCGCAGATTAGTGTTTGACATGGCTCAAGGTGGAAACTTAACGATCGTGCTCCCCGATTTACTCTCAATCGATGACCACAAACACTATCGTTGTGGGTATGCAGATGCTGCGACTGGAAGTCCGATGTCCGCTCAAAATCCGATTTATCAATTGGGATATCGAGATTACCAGTCAGTTCCAACTCCGTTAGTGAGACAATTGAAAACCGCACGATCTCTGCGTGGAGTGTTACTGATGCCACGTGAGCAAGCGGCTGCGGTCGCCCAGGTTGCCGAATTGAATCATGTTGAGCAACAGTGGAATTTTCAGGCTTTTTCCGTTGTGGTTGGACGGTTTGTGTCCCTTCAATCTCTAGAGCAATTCGCAACGCATTTGCAAACACTTGTTCCGTCGATGTATTCCTGTATCTTAGAGGTTGTTTCGGCAGAAGCGATTCATGCTCAAGTCCACGTTGGTTTATTTAGCCGGACGATGCCCACGTCGTTAGCTCTGGTACCGCAACTGATTTCAAATCCTGGAATTGCAGAAGTTAGATCGAGTGATTATCCGTTTGATCAGTGCCTGGACGAAATTTTTCAGCAGTGTCAGGTTCCACTCTCGTTTTCGACGCTCAAGGCAGCAAATGAAACGATTTTGGCGCTAGTTCGACAGTTTAAGGCTCAAGCGTACTGGGTCGAAACTCTGTCGTTTTCGAGTTTCCTTGATGCCGACTGGAAGCAGTTTCAGATTGAAGTCTGCGAGCAACTTCTGGAACTCACACCCGTTCGATATTATTCAGTTAACTCTTTCCAACCTCCACCCAATGATATGAGGCTCACGCTTCAGGTTTTAAAAGGTGTTCCGAAACCGATGAGGATTAAAGACTCTTACCGATATCGTGCGGTTGTGATTGGTAATTTACCAGAGTCCGACGCATGGACGAATGTCTGTACTGTTCAACAGTTTGGGTTTGCAGCAGCGGAGGTTCGAGTGGTTGAATTTTTGTCTACCCAGGATTTGACGACTTTATCAAAGTGCAGTTTGCTGCAAAATCACGTCATTGCGATCGAGGAAGCGGGACCTTTGCGTTACTGGATGGGACTGCGTGATGTTCAGATTCCCTTAAGTGAAACAGGGGGCGAACTTGATGATCATCAAGTGCATTGCTATTTTACGGATGAGGCGGTCATACATCGGGTGTTGCATTGGTGTTCGTCGGTTTGGGAAACGTCGAGCCAGTCCGATGATCGAGTCAGATGGTGTGTTCCAGTTTTAGTATCGAGCCAGTCTCCCGGTTTACACACTTATCCGTATCTTATTTATGAGTACGATAAGGTCGAATTTTACCAAGGAAGCGAAGCTGACCGGATTAACAGCGAAGAGGATCATATTGATGACACATTAATGCAATACATGATCTCTACAATGCAGGCGCGTCTTGCTGAATACATTCGTCGACTCGATCAATTACCTGACAAGGCAGATGATCACTAAACGTTTGTCCCTAAGAATAAGTTTGCGGCAGGCGTTAGATCCAACTGTAGTTGTAAAACGAAATGGATGCAATTTGGTGTTCTGTTACGTCTGAGCTTAGATTGCTTGACCTCAGCGTCTAGCCGAATGAAAGTTGCTAATAAAATCGTTCCGCCTCGGTGAGCTGTGTGGGATCAACGAATTCCAGCAAATTCAGCACGCGGTCGGCATCGATGCCTTTTTGGGCTGCGATTGTCTTAAGCTTTTCGATTTGGGCGAATTCAACATTGAAACTGCGCTGCTGCCCGCCTGTGCTTTCTCATGTGTAGCGGGTTTCCCCTCAAAGCAGCGGTCGGTTTGCCGGAGTCGATCGCTGTGGTCATTCCAGCTTCGGATCTGGGCGATTTGAAAGCGAAGATTGCACAGAACTTGATTAGGAATCAATGTTAGTAGTTCTTCATTGGTCAAGCCGGTGGGTTGCTTGCTTGAGTTGAGAGTCTGGTCGCACATAGAGGTGGATTTGTAGGATGGGGTGCGGACACTACGGGTGAGTGCGATGAATGCAGTTAGCGATTGACTTTATTTTGCGCGGAATCAAGAAACGCTCCAGAATTGGCAAAGTCCACAAACAGGTCGGCTCTCAGCAGTGAGGCATATTCGCGTTTCTGCTCGACGGGCAGCGATTGAAACCACTGTTTGAGTGCGGTATAACCTTCGACTTCGGGTAGTGCTATTTAGGAAAGGCTAGAGGAAATAGCGCAGCTAGTACTTAGCTTAAGACTCAAGGTTGCATTGTAGTGGTGGACAAAGTTCCAAATTGCAGCGATATGATTGTCCAGTTTCTTCGAGAACGCTAAATTCTTTCGGACTAAGCGAGACACTCGCTGTCGTAAGGTGCAGTTGAAGCGCTCAATGTAACTCGTGAGTCCACTCGTTTTGTCTACGGGACGATGACGTGAACTCGGCAGGGCTGCGGGATAAGCACTCCAATGGTCGGTGTAGATTACGGCACATTGGCGATAGACAGCAGGCAACGACTGCCATAGTGCCCTTGCGGATGCACTACTGCGATCTCCAACGTACAAACCGACGATCTCACGAGTCGTTGCATCTAAGGCAAGCCAGACCCATTGCTCATTCCCTTTGTTATCGACAAATGACCACAACTCATCCATCTGAACGCTCAGACGCTTTTTTGGCTTGGCACTCACCTCCACCTGTTGCTTGACTTGATTGGTTTTGCTGTTCACGTAGCGTTGAATGCAATCTTCTGAGCGTTGTAGCACTCGTGCAATCCCAGCTAAGGAGATTCGTTCTAGCAGCATTCGGTCAATCAATCCTTGTTGCTCTTCACTTAATGCCTGCCATTGCGGGTCAAGCACAAACTGCCGTCCACAGTCTCGACATTTATAGTTCTGCTTACCATGTCGAGTATGACCATTGCAGCTTACTGCTTCCGATCTACAACTTGGACAAGGATGAAGTTTTTCCATAATCGAGGGTGTTCTGAACATCCTTTATCATTCTAATCTTCATCCTTTCCTTCAGGGCGCTACCCGACTTCGGTGCCAAGAAACTGGGGCAGTGCGACAGGAATTGTTCCGACAAAGGTAAAGCGCCCTGATGGGGTGTCCAGTAAATGGAGTCCGAAGCGACCGATCGCCAGCAGGGGTTGACGTATTCTGGGACTGGATGCGGAGTTCATTGCTTTTTGGAAAAATTGTGGGTTTACTGATGTGCCAAAGGCATTGTTTGAATGGAGAACGGTGTGCGCTCGTTTGGTTGCCATTGCTGCATTTTGTACCGTAATTTAGAAGTCTAAAGGGGTTTCCACCAGTTTGATCAAGACCCCTTCCTAGAAGCTAACAAAATGTCCAATGTCTTCACGTTTGGCATCAGCGAGCTTTGCCAATGTTAGGGATGCTCCACGGCTCCAAATAGGAGTACGAGCTGCATCCCATCGGGTTGAAAATGCCCAGTGTTCATCGTCTAAATCGCACGTATAGAAGTAGTTTTCTGCTAATCCAAGACAATCGCCGCGAAACCAGTAGGAAAACCGTCCGCTATTGGGTTCACAGATTTCCAGATCAAAGCCGCTGTATTTTAGCGCCATTAGAACCTGCAAGCCGTGTGTTTTGACGAGATCTCGCACAACGGTATTCATGAAGTCCGTGGCACTCATAGATTTACGTCTCCAGATGCGGGAAAGCAGCCAAAGCCCAGTTTCAAGAACGGCGATGAAAATGCGGTCAGCTTTATTGTGCTGAAGTCCAACGTTCATTTCAATTTCTTCCTAAATTGCTAGAGTTTTTCGAATGGGTTCCTCGACACGGTGACTAACTTTGTGGCGGCTGTCTAATCCGTTCTTGTATGGGAATAATAGTGCGAGAGTCGATCTGGGTCGAAGCTGATCCACTTGCCGGGTTTGCACTGAGTTGAGTCTTGCTGATAATGAGACTCATATTCTACTAACCGATACTCGCCACCGCCGAATTCAAATGTTGTGGTTGAATCGGCAACCGGTTTTCCGCTCCACTCCGGCGCACAGTCTAGATGGGTACAGGCGATGGCGCAAGCGTAGTCTGTATCATCAACCGTTGTTGGACAAAAGAAAACTGCCGATTCAGCATATTCATGCTCTCCGTCCTTGATGGTCATGTCCACCTGGTACACAAAGCCCTCTTGCCCTGCGTGAACGATCGGCTCCGTGGCTTGTTGAGCAAAAGCTTTAACTTGTTCTGGGAGGAACTGTTTCAAATCAACGGGCTGATCGGGTGAGTTCGTTAGTAGAAAATCGATAAACTTTTGAGTTTGAGTGTTAAAGGTCATAAAACCTGAGAGAACTAATGGGACTAATTCATTTCACAATCAATAGATGAAAGCGGTGGAGTTTCATGGGGAAGGTCGTCGTCGATGAATCAACTGAATCTGAAAATATCTCTTCCGGTAGGGTATAGACCGCAACGGCTTTGCTAGATTGAACCTGAATCCGAACTTGACCCAATCTGGATTTTGGGTGCGGACTTAAATCTACATCACCCGCTTCAATCAGGCTCTTTGGACTGCAACTTTTTGTTTCTCGCTGCTTTAGGAAGGTGAGAGATCTTGATGGGTTTCGCCTGCAGCTGCGGCAAGCTTTTATTTCAGATTGGTTTCGCATCAGTTGCGCGAACTGACTGTTCAGCTTTTACTGTTGATCAGTCCCACGAGACAAAATTTTAGCTGCGGCAATTGCCTCAACGGGTACAATTTGCTCATCGTATTGAGCTTTAGTGCAGGCGAATTTGTCCACGATATTAGAGCGATGGCTAAGCTGGCAGTAATACTGCTCGTTGGTAATATGTGCCTGGCTTATCTCGATTGCCTGATCTGCTAACGATTCCTGACCACTTAACAGTGCAGCCACGATGTCTTTTTGCTGAATGGAAGAGGGTAGTTTTACAGTTCCCCGAACACCAAAATCAGCATAAAAATTGGGGTAAAGCTTTTCAAATTCAGCCTGATCTAAGGGGTTCATCTTTGTTGTGTCCTATGTAGATAACTCAAACAATTTTCTCAAAACGAGACAGGGATCAGCAGTAAAGTTGAATAGCAAACAAAGTCTTCACTACTGGTCTACTAAAACAACAAGTGAGTCTGGGATAGCCGCTAACTCCATCATTTTCTCTTGGTGAATCTTCAGATTCTAGATGTTCGATAAACTTCTGTTTTCGTTTGCGAGTTGCTGCATCAAATTCAATTTTCATTGACTTTTCCTCACTCCAAGAACTTTGTTCGTTATTTAGCTGGGGCACAGGCTTACTTCGATTTCAGGGTGAGGGGCTGGACTGTATTTAAGCGATCGCGAACCTCAGGACTAATTTTCGCAACGGAATTGGGGGATTGGCTCAGTAGTGCAATTTGATTGTTTTCTAAAACGGCAATTTCGATTCCGGCGTTTTCTAGCTGCTCAATTTGTGCCTGAATGATCTGGAGCTGCGCTTGATGCTCCGGGTTGTTGCTCCAGGCGGTTTGTTCTGCGGGGGAAAGGTTGAGAAATTCTTGGAGAGTCATGGTGGGCTGCTGTATTGCTGTATGAAGAATGGACGGATTTCAGTCTTACCTTTTGACTTTGTAAGGTATTCGGCTATGCCTGTTTGGAATGGATATAGGCGATTAACCCAATACCCAAAATTACGGCTCCATCTAATGGGAGTGATGAGTGGGTATTCACGGACAGAATGCCTCCGATTAAGACAACTGGGACAACGAGTGCAAATTCAACTGCAAGTTGCCTGAGATAGTTTAACAGTGACAGCATCTCTGGGCTTGGGGTGGAATGGGACTAGAACGTAGAACGGGAGACGGTGTTTACATTGTACGCTTACTCAGAGTGGTCGTTGCCTGTAGCCTCTATTTTGATAAACGTACAGATCCTGCCTCGATTTTTGGGAATGGGGGCTTGTTGATCCCATTGCCAGAGTCTGTTTTGGAGGTGATAGACTCCGGGGGTGTCACTGTTCTCCGGTTTTGCACCCAGACTGATCAAGGTTTGATCGATCAACTGGGTTTCGGGAATGAAGAGACGAAATTTAGCGACATCCGCTAGTTCTACAATCCAGTCATTAATTCGAGATTCTGGAATCGGGCAGCCGTTAAACTTGCGGGTGGCATCTTGGAACACGCGAAACCTGGCGGTGATCTCCTCGCCGACTGTCCAGTAATGCGGTCGTTTGTACTGAACGAGCAGTTGGGCGGGATAAATGCGAATCAGGTAATAGCGATTTTCGATTAGGTTCATTGGTCCTAGAACAGGCGAAGCTGCTGAGACTGTTGTTCAAAATACGATAGAACAATGGTAACGACGCGCTGCTTGAACTGCTGATCTGCCCGAGTGAAGTGCAGTTTGGGAAATCGATCGAGCAGCCATTCGGGAGACGGGGCAGATCGATGTCGATCGAACCACTGCTGCGTTAAGGTTTGGAGCGGCGACCGGGCGGCTGTAATTTGCGCTTCAAATCGTCGCACTAGGTCAGCCGCGCAAAATTCTAGGTATTCGCTCCATTCTTGTTGGGTGGTTGGAAACTCATCGGGGTCTTCCCATGACCAGGGGTTAAGTTCTTCCCAAACTTCATCGATCGCGTCGTCGCCCGCCCATTCGCCGATAAAGTCTCCAGCAATGCGAACTCGATTACAGGTTGGATTGAAGCTGTAAGCCTGAAAGCAAAGGGTTCCGTAGGTAGTGCGGGTTGGTCGTTCGGTGATTAAATCTTGGGTCATAGTGAAGTGGTGTTTGCCCGATGCTTTGGTGCGATCCCGCAGGGCTGCGGGCATCGGTGCCCGGTCGCGGATACTTTCCAAGTGAATAATCCACTTGGAAAAACTGGCATGAACGGTTTTGCTGGTCGTCGGGCTACTCATTCTGTTCTTACCAAGTTGTCATACGTTATTCCTATGCGTTCAGCCAGTTCTGGATGGAAAAAGTAAACGTATGATTTGAGATCATCCAGGTCGAATCTGCCAAAGATGGGCGTGCGACTGCGCCGCACGTATTCCTGTGACCAGAGCCAATCTTGACTTTGTGCGGACAGGTCAGACTCGAATAGTTGTCTTACTAGATCCGGGTGGTTGGGGTTTTGGAGAATCTGCTCGAAGTAGGCATCATTCGTCTCGCCTTCTGGGGTTTCACTCAGGACTTGCAGAAAATCAAATGCATTCACTTTGAGCGAGACGAGTCCATCGGCGGTTTGGATTTGGCAGCGAATCACTGTATCTCCGTCTCCACGTTCGGTTTGCTCCTGTAAAGCGGCGCGTTGGGTTTGCGCTGCAATCCAACAGCGTTCTTGTGTTAGTGCAATATAGGCATTGAAGTTGAACCGTTCCGGTTCAACTGCGTGCATGGGTTCGCACACCGGATGCCAGAGATACTGCTGATGGTAGCTGTAGAACGCTCCCACGGTGGCGAGCACTTCTAACCATCTGGGTTGAAGCAGGATTGCTTCTTGCTGATCGAACGAGAGGTGAAGGAGTTCGAGTAAATCCTGGAAAATGAGTGTGGGGAAGTCAGATGCCGGAAATAGCTGAGTGATGAGTGCATCTCGGTGCTGGCGCACTCGTTCGCTGGCTTCTAACCAGTCGTCAGCGGCTCTCGTGAGAGTATCTCGCTCTGTTTTTGCCGTTTCTAGCGCGGTTACGAACGGAGCGAGATCATCTGTGGGAAATTGATATCGAACTTCGTTGAGCGCGGCTTCGGTCACAAGCGCGATCGTCAACGGTTGGTCTTTGCTGTTATTCTCATTTCTGTTTAGGCTAGCTTGTTTCAGCGCTTTGCGAATTCCATAGCTAGCGGGCTGAGTTGGATCTTGCGGTAATTTCTCCAAGAACGTTTGAAATTCTGGCTGGTTCGCATCGAGTGATAGCCAGCCGTAGCTGTTATATTTTCCCTGAGCAAAAATGCTGCGGGGAACAAAGAGGGAATCGGCGCGGGGCGTGAAGTAATAGTCGGACAGTCGGCGTTCCAGAATAATGGCGCAGGCGCGATCGCCCTCGTGAATCGGGGCGCGAGTGAGCCAGCAGACTGCGGTATAGCTTCCCATAACTTTATTTGATGTCGTGGTGAATATTGGGTGTTAGAGGCGTATGTCGAGTCCTGGGCGCGTTCATCTCCACCTTAACCAGTGGCATGAGTAAGCTCGCTCGTCACGAGAGTGAAGGATGGTGAGGTTACATAGATTGCAACCTCGTTCTGATGTGCCAGTTAGCGCAATATGCGGATATGCCCAATTCGATCCAACTCAGCAACAGTAAATTCTGGCACTCAGAATTTACTGTTGCTGACGGGCTTGCTCTGAGACTGGCTCAAAAACAAGATTTAGAAACCTAAAGCACAAGTGACTTGCCCCTTGAAGCAAAATTCCTCGATATAGAACTCCTTTTTGATGCCTGCTCTTGCTGTAAACCAGTAATCTCATCGGATCTAGAACAAATTCTCCGTTTAAAGATCTGATTGTTTTGATGAACCTTCCAGATATTTCGCATCGTCCAATTTTGTTTAGCGAACCATTCCCGTTTTGTGACCACACTGTTTTGATTTTCACGTTTAAGTCTCAGTCTTGAATTTCAACAGTAGTTTCTGAATAGCCAAAGTTCTTAAGTTTTGGGCTGCTGGTGTAGAGGTTTCAGTCGCGCTTGCGCGTTTGTATCATGCTATAGACGGGCTATCAAGCGTCTTGATTTTCTGCCTCGCCTGCTGTTTCATCTACTCCGATCGATTCGATGTCAATCGCAAGATGGCGATCGATGAAGCTAATTTGTGGCAGTTTCGGGGTGATAAAAGAACCAAAATCGAGCACGGTTGTCTTTCTTTTTGCGCTACTCTGATCGCCGCTGTGTTCGATACGGGCGCAGCGATTCTCAATTTGTAGCTGCCAGGAATTGGGGTCTGATCCACGTTCTGTTGTCTTCTGATGAACCAACTTCTCAAGCGCCGCTGATTTTCGAGCGACAAGGTGAAAGTTCCGTGAATAACCATCGACGACGAAATGACGCTCATCAACTAAGATATTATCTCCAGTCAAAATATCAAAGCACGACTCCGTCGTGGCGATGGTGATCTGGCGATATCCCTGCAGCTCAAGCGATGTGATTCGAGTGCTGCATCTGTAATCGATTGTGATTTCGACTTCTTCACCGTAGAAATGCTTTGTTAGCGTTTCAAATGCTTCAAAGATGTTGTCTTCCGTGACGGTTATTTCAAGAGTCATGGTGTGTTTCCGTTAGTTACAGGGGCGAACGTTTTTTTTACTTCGATCTATACACTTTCTCAGGAGGTGCGGCAGCAGCCTTTTCGTTCCTTTGCCTTGGGCTTCACACTTAGTAGCGATCCATTCGATCAATGATGATTTCACGAATGGGTTTTCCAAGTAGAGATTCGCTGTAGATAGGTGGACAGCCTTTTTGCTCTAGTAACTGTTGCATATGATCTCGGGCTTGATCGCTTTCTTCTTTTGAGTGTGAACTGATCCAAGTTTGAAAGTCGGTTCTGAATTGACTTTCTTCTTTTGGGCTGAACTGATAGCCTGCCGTGCTGATCTGAAAAAGTGCTTCTTTAACAGGGCTGTATTGGGTTGATCCGATTGCTTGAGCCTCTTTCAGCGTTAATTCATTGTCCATGATGACGTTTCTAAGTTGACTCGTGGATAGGTAATTTGGGGTATCACTGTTGGTTAATTGTGACTCTTTCGAGACGCTACTGTTTTCGATGTTGGATATTATCGTTAAGCCCGATTGCTGCTCCAGAAGTTTCAATGTCCGAGGCAACCGGTACTCACTGTGCCAGGTTATCAATGTACGTTTGAATCTCAGGCGTAATCGCTTTTGGATTTGCCTGAGCCTCACTTTTAAGTTGAGTGCGCTGGCGATCGCGTTTGATGATTAAATCATTGAGAACGCCTATCAACCGGTTGTTCTTCTGCACTTGTGCCTGGGTCATCTTTTTGACATCAAAGGGTAGAAATCGATCGGTTGCTGGGTTATCGTTTTTGGGTAAGGTTGCCTGATGCTCATCGACTGTTTTTTCTGCCTGCTCGATCTTTCCGTCTATTGTTTTGAGCAATTTGATTGCTTCAATCATCGACGATGCCTTTGGCACACGGAGATGTGCTCGCTTCTGAGCAATCACGGTGGCGTTTTCCTGCTCTTGCCCTTCATGAGCGGGTTGTTGGGCTACCCGATCTCGTACCATTCCAGTTCCTGTCACGGTCAGTGCAATCAAGCTACCGAATATGAAAATCTTTGCGGTTGTGTTTAGATCTTTAGCTAAACTCATTGGTGTTTCTCCAATTGATCTGAAAATGAAGTTTAGTCCATATACTCTGGTGTGATTCCTGGTGTGATTTTAGATTACGGTAATCTTCAAATTGCTGTGGGTTTCAGCGCCAGCAGTGATCTGGCGATGTGCGATTTGAAGGGGCAACATTGTATGAAACGAGCAGTCCCCCTGCGCCATTGGTTGACGTGGAGATCGACGCGCCCAGGCATCGCTTATCCGCTTTCCGCCACAATGAGAAATAAGTTCATCGGAAACGAGATTTAGGGAATTCCCACTTCATTTCGTAAGCGTCTTCTGGGGTCAGTCCTGCCAGACTGAGAATTCGCTTTTCAATTTCTTCTTCAGCTGCGGTGTCAGCGATCTCAAACTCAATTTCTTGGAGGCTATCGGGTTCGTTCGTTTGGATGAGAGCGAGAACTTTCATTGTGCTTTAAAGTCTCCAGGTTTCGGCTCATTAAGGTGTAGGATCGGTAATCTACACTGTTACAGGTTTACACTTTTACTTGAATTCCATTTTCCTCGAAGGATGCCGTCCACAATTTCTACGGTGTTTTCTCCTCGCATAGTTGATTTCCAGGAAAAAGTACCATCGAGTCCGCTGATAGGGCAGTCTTCATATACTTTAATTCCAGAGCGAAGTGCATTAAGATACAGGAATTTAGCCTGGTCTGAATCCTCAATGAGTTGTTCAGACTGATTCTGATCGATCGAGAATCTGGTCATCAACCAATGCTTAAAGATTTCTTTGGCTTCTGCTTCGTAGCGTTTAAATGATTCTTCACGAGATGCCTTGGCAGTATTGATATAGGCTTGTGCGATTTCATATCTGGTTTCGTGTTCCTGTGCGATTGCTTCTTCATGTTGCTGGTGCTTGTAACCGTGAGAATCGCTCTCGATTCCAAGTTTTCTAATCATTAATCTCAGCCAGTTCATTTCTTCTACCTCTTTTGGGTTAAGGTTGGATAACAACAACGCAGAGTCTCGCTCTGGTAGGAGCATAGATATTTGATTTTATTGCTGTTTTAGTTCTGGGCGTAGGCAGGGCTAGGCGTAATAGCGGGATGAATGAGAAGGTAACCGATTGACTTGCAAGAATATCTGTTAAATGCGATCAATGAGCGAAATTTTGAACAGTGCGGTGACTGATTTGGTGTTTTACGCCATTCGCATATTTCGGATTGTCGCTGTGATGCTATTTTTTGACCGCCTTTTTAGGCAAACTTGTATATACACCAAAGATGGCAGCCAAAGTTCCCCCAATCAGTGCGCCTGGAATTTGTCCAATCATTCCGCCGATTCCTGCGCCTCCGGCGACAATCGCAATCACACGGTCACCCTTCTCCCAGAAGTCTGGTTGTTGAGAGTGAGTGGAATCCTCGGTAAGAAGACGGGACGAGGGATACTCAAACCCAGTGAGAAGAACGATTGCGGCTTGTTCAAACTCTGCTCCAGTTTTTTGTAATGTAGTGACTGCAGCTTTTGATAGATCCCGTGAACGGTATGGGGGTTTTAGCTGTCGTTGCGCCGTTTCATATCGCTCACGGAGCTGCGGATAGTCCTGAGTCAGATCGAGAATGAGGGAGATCGCTTGCTCGAAGCGGTTTTGAGCGACTGCAATTCCAATCTGATTAATTTTGGCATAATCTTTCTCTGCGATCGGTGGTTCGATCTGATCGAGTGCGATCAGAAAGGTTTTTAACGCCACTTCATCGGTAGGTTGCATCAGGTTTTACTCCAATTGTTCTGTACTTGTATATTACTGAAATTCAGTGGTCTGACCGTGTTCTCAGTTTTCGGAGCGCGAAATCAATGTATCCGTTTGACGTGCTTTTTCAGCCGTTAGAACGGCGAGCGCCTGCGCTCGTTCCTTTGCGGAATACGATGTAGGATTTCCTGCAATTTTTTGTGCTTGTTCGAGCGTCATTTTTTCTTCCTAGATTTGGTAGTGTTGTTAGGCAGACATTCATGTTTGAAAGCGATCTGTTTTCCACCCTGTCAGTTCGTTAAAATTCAGTTCACAACGGGCACAAGCGTCCTCAAGAGCTAACTGAGCGGGCAACTTCTTGCTTCAAGTAGACCAACTCTCTACTCCAGAAATCGGGTTGCATTCTTCCTTCAGCCAAATTTAGTAGGTTTTAAATAGGTCTAGCTACTTCTTAGAAGCTAGTGATCTCAATACAATGTCTCTCGATTTGTGTCCGTTGCTAATCGTAACTCCCCAACTTGCGGATGTGATTGTGAATTCACGCTGATCAACGTAACGTGTTGACCGTCGCAGATGGGCTTGGGTGGCACGGACAACTTGAGTAACCGGTACCCACTCACCTTGTAGGGCTACAGCGCTTTGGTCGGCATTGAGATGCTGAATTTTCAACAAGGTCTTTCGAGCCGGGAGATAAACAATAACGCCAGGGCGGAGCCAGTTGGGTCTCATTAAAGGTAAGCGTTGTAGGGTTCAAGATTTTGGTAGATTCGAGTCGCGGATGGAAGCTTGTTTATAGAATCGGGAGGAATAGCGTTCTGCCACGATTTACAACGTAGCGATAGGATGCAAAACCTCAAATTTTTATGCCACATCCCACCTCATGGATACAAGGTGGGAGTGCTTGACAATCTAGTTATCTT
This sequence comes from Leptolyngbya sp. AN10, assembly GCF_050565645.1. NCBI lineage: Bacteria > Bacillati > Cyanobacteriota > Cyanophyceae > Leptolyngbyales > Leptolyngbyaceae > Leptolyngbya > Leptolyngbya sp. AN10. The sequence continues at coordinate 481,903 of NZ_JBNXVP010000001.1, read as the reverse complement.
TTGGTTTGGCTTGCTCTGGTTTCCAGGTTTGGATCTGCTGTTCTACGATCTCGATAATGTTCGGATCTTTCGTTTGTGCCGCGAGTTCACGCACTTTGGATTTGAGTTGTTCTAGTGTCATTGACATGAGGTTTTATTTGGATGAGTTTCTGTTGATCAAGCAGTATTAGAACTATACGGCGGTTTCTATGCTGCGGCAGAGATTAGGTGACAATAACAGGTGCTGACACATATAAGGTTCTAAGGAACGCGATGAGTTTTTGTTTTGTGCCATCTTCTGCCTGTGAGCCAGTCTGAAGATTCTGAAACGGCTCGATGTCTTCCTGTTCTAAAGTTTGCTCGTTATCAACATTTGGTAACTGTGGATTACTCATTTCTACCCCCGCATATTTGACTCAAAAATACACAGCGTTTCACCGTTGCCATCTAGGATTTGTACGTTTCTTAATCCATACTCGCGGACGTGAGTGGCATACTCTACTACTTCCCCTATCTCTCGATATACTGGAGAATCAACCAGCCGTACTTCACCCGATTGCAAAATCGCTGCATACTTCTCATTTTCGTCTGGCATTCGTTCGAGCAGCATCGCAAACAAGAGTTCACTCGATGCTTCCCTTGTCCAGTTCTCTAGCTGATCCTCGATTTCAACGTAGTGTGAACTTAGATCTCGATGCCACATTTGTTCACTCCAGAAGAACGCAATTTTACTCTTGTGAAGGGTGCGCGTCATCGGCTTAAGCCGAATAAAAAGATATTCCCAAGCTGCGATCGAAAGACGTAATTCTTTTAGTTTAGATTGCGTAAGAATCAGCAGCACATCATAGCGATAGAATCTCGATATCGAACTCGGTGTTGCTGCGTTGATTGTGGAAGGGAAATCGCTCATTGGCTCCTGGATTGAATTGTTCTGGTTGGTATCCTTGGCTTTTCGTTTGAGTTTCTTTGGATCAGTGGAGCTTGTTTTTCCTTAGCACTAAAGTCCAATGTGCTTTTGAGCAAATCATTCCGCTGAGGATGTTACTTAACAGGGAGAGTGGAGAGACTGCGGTTTCATCGATTAAGCGATTTTTCTATTTAGCGTGGATTGGTAACTATCGCTTTACACTTAGGGTCTAAATTGCGTTGTGTTGGAGTTGACAATGAACTTTTTTTGCTTCTGCTAGCGCCTGCTTGAACTCGTTGCCGTCACTGCAGTGGTAGATTACGCCGTTCCAAGACAGTAGACTGGGTAGAGGTCCGGCTACACGAGTGTATTCGCTAACAAGATAGTTACAGTCACCCAAATGCGAGATTGATCGACTTGGATAGTTTTGATCATGCGTGAACTCTGGGTAATCTGGAATTTTCCCGATGACCGAGTCGATAACTGTCTTCAGAGTCTGATGTCGATGCAATTGGGATTCCTTGCCACGATGATAAGTCAAGGCATATTGCCGCAGCTCGCTAATCAGCGCTTCCTTGTTGATTGGCATGGCATCTACAGGATGATAGGTCAGAGGATGAGTTTAAAGGGTCATTTTTTTGGATGGCAGGGATTCTAACTGCAAGATGATGGAGCTTTCTTGAAGCCACTTGCTTTTTTTGTAGACCGTTAGCGTTGTACTTCTTGCTCAATCTTATTGAGAGCGAGTGGATTTTTGATGTTGAGGTGATCCCCCGTTGTTTTGAAATCAATCGGTTTAGTCGCTTCTCACTGTTCGTGAGTTCCTGGTTGCGAAGTTTCTTCGGTTGCAGCACAATCACGCTACTGGGTGGAAATTTCTAAAAGCCTGTATCCTGCTGCAATTGATTACCAGAGGAAAACTACAAGTTTTCCTCGTTTGTGATGGCTTTCTCATGCTTTTTGTTTTCATACGCGGCACTCAAGCAGCAATTAACACAACACTTCTTAACGAAACCTAAACTAACGCAGGCAATTTTGCTAAATGGAGCAGAACCCATTAACTCTCAGTTAGAACAGTGTGACGTTGTCTGAAATCGCAAGATCTCAAAAGCGATTGACACCTGATGCATTTCTATGGCGGTAGCGTGCCCTTCACCTAGATCTGCAACAATTCGCCAAAAGTTTCCGATCTTTGGGTTAATCGTTCCATCCGAGTTAATGTATGGTTTAACAAATTCAATTCTTACGTCGACTGCTCCTTTGGAAATTGCCTTACGTTTAATTTCTTCTATTTGGCTCATTGTTGTCCTCGTCAATTCTCTTGGTCGTGATTCGATAGCCGAGTGCTTATGGATCTGCCTCAATTGAGAAAATGGCGGTATTGCGCCATAGTAAGAACAGCCTAACCAGCGATTAGGCATCAGAATTAGTGATCAATCGGTTCTGATGCTTGATTCTGGCGTTTGCTTTTTACGCTTAGTTGTCTTTTTGGTTGATTTCTTACTTATAACTTCGACTCCGACCCTCTAAATTTAGGGTTTTAGATGAGAAATGCGCTCAACATTTAGTTTAAATTTGAAACTGATCGAGAAATTCTCGGTGAAGATTAAGCCGTCCTGCATATTCTTTTGCCAGTGTTTCTGTGGACTGTTCGGAGTCTAGAAGCTTTTTGTCTTTTAACCATTCGATTACAGTTTTTGCCGCTAAGAACTCGGACAATAGACGCTGAGCAGTTTCGGCTGAAACGGACTGAGGAAGTTGTGGATTCATATTGAGGAAGTGAATTGATTTGATTTCTAGAATTTTACTGCGAAGACTGATGCTGTTGGATCATTTCAAGGATTTTGTGCAGAATGATTGCTCTGACTGATTCTTGCTGCCGTAATTTTAAGATGGGTGGGATTTTTCGGCTGAAATAAGTGAGGCGATTTTGGTCTTGAGTCGTGAGCGATCGTCTTCAATTTCTGCAAGCTTGTTCATAATTTCGCTTTGTTGCTGCAGTGTTAGAGGTTCCCCATAAATCGTTCTTCCGCTTTGTTGCTCATCGCGCAGAAATTGTGTTGTTTGTTTTTCTCTTGTCTCGATCAGTTCATCTATCAAGGCTGCAACATCTAGAGTTTGCAATTCTGGTAGACGATCAAAGTATTTGAGATATAGACATAACTGTTTGATTAGAACAGAAAGCTCGGTGCGATTTGGTTGAGCTTTGGCAAATTCTGTAAGGTCACTCAAGATCGGGGAAAGGTCAAATGTCAACATGATGATTTGAGGACTAAAGCCTTGTGACAAAAAGCCTGTGACATCAACTGATCACAGGTTCTGTTGATATATCGAAGTGTTGACCGATGGACTTTTTGCAGAGAATGATACTGAAAGTCCGGTGAGTTTTTTTCACATCAATTGCTGTACGAGCGTTTTTTTTAAAGTCGTCTTGGGCGACTTCGCTAAGTTTTAGCTGTACTCGGAATTCGTGCAAACTTCGCTTTTTCAAGCATGAATGGCGTTCAGAGTTTCCCTTGAACGCCATTCACCGAAAGTGTCCGAGTCCAATGACTTAGCTATTTCACCATCTGGATGAGTGGTAACTGCCCATTGCCCGCGAGATAATTTGGAAAGTGTCCATCCCATTTTTTGATAGCCGACTGTTGCAGGATTTCGGGTGTGATTGTTGCTTGAATCAATCTTTGAGATTCCGCCTGTCCTTTTGCCAGATTTACTTGGGCTGCGGCTTCTTGTTCTGCTTGTTGAGCCAAGAAAACCGCCTTCTGTGCTTGCTGTTGAGCAATCTGCTTTTGCTCGACAGCGTTGTTAAATTCTGGCTGGAACGTTGTTCCCACTAGCGAGATATCATCAACTTGAATTCCATAATGCGCCAATCGATCTGTCAGCGATTCGTCGATCGCTTGTTTTAGTCCTTCTCGATTGGTGATAATTTCTTCTGCAGAATTTTTTGCTGATTCTGCCTTAATGACTTCTTCTACAGCGGGTTCAATGATGCGACGCAAAACTTCTGGCTCACTTCCGATCGTTTGATAGAGTCCACTTGCGGTTCTACCGTCGATGTGCCAGTTTAACGCAACCGTTGTGTTGATGTCTTGAAGATCGTGGGTTTTTGCTTCTGCTGGCGTGTCGCTCCGTTGGATGCGTGTCTCAATTCGATTCACTCGTGTAACGACTGGAGTGATGATATGAATGCCCGGTTGTAGCGTGTTCTCGGCAACTTTTCCTAGCTGTGTGATCACGCCCACTTCACCTGGATTGATTTGTACGACTGACAGTGTTGTCAGCAGCAAGAAAACGGCGATTATGACTGTGACGGTAATTGCGACGTAGTTTTTCATTTTGGAATTTAGTGAGGTTTGGTTTGGCTTCAACAGCCGGTTGAGAAACGGGGATTGGGTTCCTAACTGTAGGGTCATTTTGACAGACAGATGCAAAGAAGTGCTTCTTTACATCTGTCTGAGCGATTTAGGTTTCTAGTAGAGAACGTGGCACGTTTGTTAGCGCGTTGAACACAGCGTCTTGGGCTTTGCTCTCGGACTCTCGAACTGCTGCCTCAAGAATTTCTTTCGAGAAATCGTTGTTTGTACCTGTACCCTCGATTCCACCAATGTATGGCGCTGTCAATCAGGTAGGGGCAAGGAGTTGTTTCACTTGATTTGGCTTTTAGAATGTCGAGTTCTGCCTGTTGTTCTCCTTCTTGAAACCACTGGTCGACTTGTTGTAGGGTTTTAGCGTCAAGGGAAAACCTGCATCTGTTTAGCTCCTCTGGATTAAAGTGAAATTGGAGAATTACCATAATCTCTGTGGCAACCACATCGGGATTGGGTGGGTAAAGATAGAATTCACCTTCCTTGTCCCACCACCACCCTGTTTCCTGCTGGTTTCCCAGAATTTTGTAGTTTGGGTTTTGCCAGTACTTATGAGGTTGTTTGAACTGTTCCTCAGTGATGTCGATCGTGTACTGGCTGAATAGATAGCCGTCTCGAAAAACTTCTAATTTCAGGGTTGTGTAGTGTCCCACGGTCTGGGGTGCAATTAACCTGACTGTTATGTGATTGGGAGGGTTTCCCCATGCGAACTTATCATCGCCAAGTTTTAGAGCGCATGGCTTTACCTGCGAAAGCAGCCAGCTTAGAGCGTGGCTTTTAGTGGGGAATTTTTTGTCTGATGGGGTCATTGTGATAAGACGTTAAAGCTTCTTTTGCTTGGGGCTGTAGGAAACACAGCTAATCAGGCTTTGGTACTCTGAAGGTTGACGGAAATAGCTGGTTCTAAGGCTTCGACTTCAGATACAAAATCCTCCGCTTGTCTACTATCTAGAAATTCCAAAATTAAAATGCCATCTTCTACGGCTTTGTTTTTAGAACAAGCATTGTTATTCGAGAAAAGACTGTGATACTCTCCTGCACGATTGAGGATTTCAGATACCATTTCCTCGCTTAGTGCTGTGCCTGGTGAACCAATAATGACATAAGTCATATCAATAAATTCCTGCTGAAAGTAATCAGGTTTAATGGTGTACGATTGATTGCTCTTCTAGGGCACTTTCATTTCTACTGCTTGTCCAGTTGATACAAGGCAATCCCTGTTAGTTTTACTTGACTACAGCTAGATTGTGTCCAATAGTTCAAGATGCACGATCGAGCGCCGAAGGTTAATCTTTAAGGGATTGCTTCAGCTTAGTAAAAAGCAATTCCTTCATCGATCACGGCTTTAATTTTGTGTCCTGAAACGTGGTAGCGACTACAAACGATTTCACCGGAGATCCGAACTGCGTATCGATTGTAGCCAGATTCGCCGTAGATAACCGATTCACCAGTTAAGTTGACAAGTTGAACATCGATGAATTCGTTAGGCGTTTTTTCGCAGTATTCAGGATATTCTTTGTGGTAGCATTCCCAAGCCTTGAATAAAGTTGTGACCTTGTATCCGTCTGAATGATCGCGCTGATTTTTAATCCAGCGTTCTCCTTCGATTCTGCCTAACGTTTCAATCACGCTCTCGATTCCGTTTTGAAAAGTTACCATCGTTTTGCTGCTCCAAGCTAATTTGACCTGTTAGTGTTGTTTGCTTATCTTGTTATGCAATCCAAGCTATCCGTAACTCTCTGTGTTGATTTTCTGATTGCTCTCACCGAGAATTTTCGAAGTGCTGTGTTCTGCACTTAAAGTCTATGTTCTTTGACTTTCATTGGTCGCTGGGTACTTTAGTCTACTGTTGTTGAGCATTGATAGGGATTTAAAAACTCTAGGAGGAAGAATGTCAATATTTGGATTATCGTACTACTGTTGAGGTTTGCAGTTTCTGAATGGGAAGATTCAAGATGTCCCAAATGAATGGAAATTCGTCCCCCTTATTTTTGAGTAGTCCAGCATAAAAAAGCTGGACGCTAAACCGTGATCCCATTGAAGACCCAATTCCTGAGCGGCAAGCGAAAAGGTAGTCCATCCATTCATTTTCTGGATAACCTTTCTCGAACGGTAGTTGGTCAGGCAAGCCGATTTTGCGGCACGCCGCAAATGCCCAGTAGGTTGCTGCATCATCGTCACCTCTGTAAAAAGATGCAGGGTTATCGGAGAATGTTTCTGCTTTTTGGTCGTATTGAGCCTCGTTGAAATCTTCATCGGTTCCTAGCTCTCCTGTCGCCAAACAACGTAGCTCTAGAGGCATAGTTACTAGATGTCCAGCTTCATGCAGCAAATCTCCCGCATGAGCAATTGTCGGATTGACTGTGAGTCTTCCTTGAAGCAATCTGATTCCTGCCCACATTGAAAACTCATCGTTAGCGGGTAGTTTATAATCTGATTCCACAGCAATCCTAGTGTATTGTTGGATGAAATTAATTGCGGTCAACGTTTCTGCTGTGTGTTGCACCATTGTCTTTTTTACCTGTCTAGAAGTGGGAGTTGAGTGCTATTTTGTTGTAAAGTAGCAGCATTAACTGGTTGCTCTGCCTCAACACCGCTCCATTTCTCTACTGTGGGGCGATACCACCAGGACTGTAAAACTTCCAGATTGACAAACCCTTCTAACTCAGCATCTGCCCAAATATGTAGTCGATGAATGCAGCCTACTTTTTCTGCTGCGGATTCAATTTCATGCCACTGTTGAGCAAAGGAACTTGCCCAGGATTGTTTGTCCATCACAGTATTTGCAAATGATAAGCCAGCTTTTTCCATTCGTTTCCCATTACTGCCTCGTGCATTGATCGGCTCCCAGAAAAGAACTTCCGGATTAAGTTGCATCAGTTTTTCAAGATGTGCGACAAAATCTGGGAACCGCATCTGAGGTGGTGTTGGGGCGATTGCTACATAGATGCGGCAGCCTGCTTGGTGTCCCTCTAAAAGGGCTTTGTATCGAATGCTGGGAGGGGGTGCATTCGGTTCTATCTGGCGACTTAGTTTATCGTCCATGTGGGGTAAGCTCATTCCCACAATTACGTTTGGATGAGACAGAATATCAATGTCTTTCAGCCACAGCGGACTGCGAGTTAAGATTCGTACTCGCTTGTTATATCTGAGCAAAATTTCGATAGTTTGCCGAGTAATTGCTGCTGTCTCTAAATTTTGATAGGGGTCAGTGCCAGAGCATAACAAAACAACGCCTCGTCCGGCTGGCGTGGAATGCCAGGTGCGTTTGCGGCTTAATTTTTTCTCTAATTTCTCAGGAATGCCTTCTCGAATCAAGAGATAATTTCCCCAATCCATCTGCGGATCAGCAATCCCACTACTTTTGAGCGGATTTTGTCTGGCTCGAATGACCGGAGTTGAAGGAACGTAACAAAACGAGCAGCCGTGCAAGCAACCTGATGCCACATTAATCACGTAGTCGCATAACCCCTTCTTATTGAGGGCGCTTTCCTGGAGAGGATTAATGACTTTCTCAGTGTTTTTTACGATTGTCATGGTACGTAGATACTGGATTTTTTCTAGATTCTAAATTAAGTAGCACCAGAGAAAAAGCTTAAAAAGTAAAGGCATCTGTGGCGATTAATGTTGTACATTCGCACGCGGGTGTCGTTTTTGGCAGGATGGACAAGCGATCTCATTAGATGTAGTTGTTGTTTTAGCCACCTCTGGCAATTTCTCAGTGTGTCTTTCTTGCAAATCGGCAGATCCCACAATTCTCGGCAGTAGAGTTTGAGCCGATGTTCCCTTTGGGTTGCAGGTTTTGGGAATATTCACATTCTTCTTTTGTTAGGGCAGACGCTTCGCAAATCCTACCTGTGTTGGATTCAGTTTTGTAGTGCCCGAAGCGGGGCGGTAGATATTCAAATCTGCCGTGGCGCTGCCAAATCCCTTCACCTACAAAAACCGCAGCCTTGCTGCAGAAGGGACAGGGTAACTCCGGGTTGACCTCACTATCATAATTCTTAGATCAGATTGATGTCGGCGTTGAGGTTTGGCATTGAGCCAGGTACACCCATTTCATCAAGTAGCTTTTCCCAAACTCTGAAGTTACTCAGGTTTGGTTCGTTAGGATCTGTCTGTTTGTCGATCGTCGTTATCAAACCGAGCAAAGCATCTGCGTTAAATTCACTCAAGGTTTTGCGAATAAAATCAGAGCCACCCGTTTCGACAAACTTACCGAATGCTGATGCCATTACAACAAACTGCATTTTGCGAACCGATCGAACGATGTGGCTTGCTTCATCAGGTTCTGCACCCGCGATGATCAACGCTTCGATTGCTTCATGCGTCGTGAATTCGCCTTTAAACAGCTTGTTTTCGATAGTGTCTCTTTCTGTCCAATGAATGCCCATGGTTGTTTTCTCCTACTTGTTATGGTCTAAAAATCGAGGTGAACTCCATTAACGATTTTGTCATTCGGGTAGGCTCTGACTTTTTGGGTATTCGGAATTTGCTGTCCTGAATATCCGATTTGTCTGTGTGGATGGTTTTCTCCAGCGTTTCTACCCGTTTGCATCTCAGACTTAATCAAAACTCTAAACTTGGCAAGTTGAAATAATGCTATTACCCTTTGTAGCCTGGGTACCTGTTTCAAATTGCTGTTCCTTTGATCTCAGCTTCTTTTTTCCAATCTTCGATCGTCATATCGAGATCGTACCAGTTCCAAATTCCTCCGCTTTCAGGAGTTTCTGTGTTCCATCGAAAGGAAAAGGAATGTCCTTGGTCGTCATCGGGTGTGTGCTGAACCTGTGACTCTGTTGTGGGTTCACTGAGATCATGGGTTCGAGCTTCGCCAATACTAGAGAGTTCTCCACCGAAGGCGTTGGCAATCGCTTCACCCACTGCCTCAAGGAACTGGCTACGACGTTCTGGATCTAAGTACGTCGTGGTGAGTCCGACATGAAGCATTTCTAGAATTTCATCACTGTATAGAATTTTTGTCATGAGGTAAATTGATTTGGGAGGTGACTGTTTGAAGGCTTAGTTGCCTGTTTTCAAAGCAATGGGGAACCAAAGTCCTTGCTGAGTATCAATGACGCGCTTCGACTCAGCAACCGCTCGACATCCAATTCCTGATGCTCGTCCACCTGCGGAAAGATAGACTGTAAACATCAATAGCACCCTTTCGTCTTCAAACTCGTATGTTGGCATTTTGCAGTTTGCTTGATAGATCGCTAGCATCTGTCTGTACCATTCGTCGTCGTCGAATTCTGGGTTGTAAGTATCAACGACACTTTCTCCGTTCTCCCAAAGAATGATTCCCGCTCCTTCGCGCCCATAGGTTGGCTTTTCCCAAATTTGACTTAAGCCGTAGGATTTAGCTTCGTCATAAGTACAGTATGTTTCTGGAACAAGCGTCTTGATCAACTGAGTCGTTTCGAAATCAAATCGATTGGAACGAACTCCTTCCCACAGAAAGGCACCGAAGCTTTTGTTCTGAATGATTTCGGAGCGAATGGGAGGAACCCGGTAGAGTTTGCCTTCGAGAACAAGCTGCTGCAAGTAATCCCAAGGACGTGCTGCAGGAATTACGCTGAGGTCATTGTCAGAAACAAGCTCACCTTGATCCTCAATGAGCCACTCGTTTGGGTAATGCAAGAACAAGTACTTAACTCCAGCCCCGTCTGGTGTTTTGAGACTCAAGTCTTGAGTGAGGTCGGTCTCAATCACCAATTCTTCAGAGTAAATAAATTGCGCTTTGCCTCCGAGTTTTTGAAAGCATCCAATCCGTGCATCAAATGACAAAATATCTTCGTGTGCTCCGACAAAGGGAAAGGAAAAGTACACCGTATCTTTGCCATGAATGTAAGTAGGAAAAGACTTTTTCAAATACGCAATGAAGTCTTGAGTCTGCGCTTCTCTCATTCCCTTGTTTGGACATTGAAGCCCAAAATGATTCGCGATCAGTTCATTAAAAACAAATGTTTCTGCCCAGAATCCGGGCGTTGATGAGTTTGATTCTAAGACTTTGAAATCATTTAGACAGAACTGATCTTGCTTAAATGCTTCTGGATCTACAGCAATATCAAGTCGCATTTCACAAGGAGCTGTATTATCCGCAAGTAGTTGAGGAATGTAATCTTCAGGATAACCCCAATCGAGAATTTCAGATTCTGGTAGATATTGAAAAATCTGTGCAGTAGAGGTTGCAAGACTCCAATATTGTTCGGCTGCCTGACGAATTGCTCGACAAAATGCGGGTGTAATGTTAAGCGGATTAAACAGAAGATAAGGGCGGCGTTCAGACTTAACTCCCTCAAACATCGTGAGGACATCTGCTGGGAGATCTGAGTATGCTTCTTGAGAGAGTCGATCGAAGAATTGATCTTTAGCTTTGTTGACTAAAGCCTCTTGTAATTTCATGTCTAACCCCCAAAGCGTGAAGAACTAGTTGTCCGACCAAAGCTCAGTCCTCGATTTGCGGTGACTGTTTTTCCCGCAGCCACTTTACCCAAGCCAGGAGCATCAAATGAAGCAGTCGATCTAATTGGAGCTGTATTGATCGAGGGATTTGTGCGAGACGGAGATCTGACTAGAGCATCTCCGTTCATTAAGGGAGTCCCAGAGGCGTTTGTGATGACTGGGCTTCTTAAAGGCATCGTGGATCCCACGCGAGTACCCGGCGCTGAGACATCGCGATCGACCACAATATTTTCTCCGCTTGGACTGCGGTAAAACGTCGAGTTACTACCAGGATTAAAATAAATACCAGCGTTTGCTTTAGGGTTATCACAATCATCGCTGCGGTCTGGAGTCGCTTGAAGGTGATCGCAAACTTTAGCGCCGTTCACTTCGTAAAGTTGAGTGTCCTTGGGAACGCTAGCACCGCAACCGCCAATGTAAAGAGAAACAAAAATTCCAAGTGAGCTGTATATGAGTAGTTTGAACAGGAATTTGACTTTGAACATGATGGGTTTAATTAGAGCAGACGAGTTTTTTGGATTGATCTAAGTTAGCAAAATATTGTTTGCTAACACGTTTGACCGATTTGGTTTGCCAAACGCTTTGGAATATTACAATTGTGACCGTTGCTAATTCGTCGATCGTCAAATCAGCAGATTTCGACCAGAAATCGACAGCGTCCGTGTCACGGCAGTGGAATCAACGGGAGTAATTGCCTCCATAGACGTTGCAATATTTGCGATTCTGAGTAACATTTGTGCTGTAAAAGCGGAACGCTGTCTCTATCAGCGAGATTTCTCTAGAATTCAAGGATTCTGAGCGCAGAACGAGTGAAATTCATCGTAGGTAAACTGGCGTTTTGTTCTAAAGTAAAACTCAATTGCGTGCCGAGTTGCGTCGCGGTTTTGTAGCATCTGCTGATAGAGCGCAGGTTCTTGTGTTTTTAGTTCTTGCTGACGCTGAGATAACCATTGGCTGTCCATGTTGCTGTGTGTGGATTTGTGGTTTTGTCTTTGTACTGCAAAACAGTTGCAAATTTGCACGGCTATTGTTGGTAATGGGTCGATAGTACGCTTCAGCAGACTTTGCTTGCGCTCTTCCATCGATTATAGAAATCCGTCCGCCCTGAACGTCAACAATTTCCCCTGTCTCACCCAATTCGAGCAGACGGCTCATTCGTGCGAGGGCATCTTCGAATTGATACCCGCCAAACTGTGTCATTAAACGCTGTAGTCCTTCTGGAGAAGGCGTCTCTCTTGTATAACTTCCAGCTCCATACTGGAGACACACTTGCAGTAGTGGCTCTCCGCGTAGCGCTCGTGGGTTGTAGTATCCTTCTTCCCCAAAGTACAGCACACCATTGACCGCGCGACCAGCCGCAAAAGCGCGTGCAACCGGAATGTACTTCTCCCAATCTTCGAGCATCGGGTGGTTGCACAAGGAGGGTGTGATGAAATCTCGTACTCCTAGCACAATTGCATGTTCCTTGCTGTAAGCGTGTCCTCGGTAGGCATAGCACTGAGGTTCATATTGGCGACAGTTTCCTACTACTTCTTGAAAGTGGTAGCTCCCTTTGTGGGTGAACTTTAGTGTTACTAGTAGCTCATTCCTTTTGTAGAATTGCAGTTCGTTGATCCAGGAGTGTCCTTCTTTGTTGATTTTGGTATGGTCGAAATCAAATGGTTCTATTGGCGCTCCCCACTGTGCTTCTGCTGGGACTGGATAGCGGAATGTTGAGTTGAAGCGGAGTTCGCAATCAAACGCTGATTTGTAGGGATGCCACCACAGATAGGATCTGTTCACGATCGATAAGATCCATCCTGCTGTGTAAGCAGCTTCTAAATCTGTAGGAAGTTTATCCCAAAATTCTGCCTTTGCCTGTTCAACTGTAAGAATGGTTCCAGGAAGTTCTCGATGTAGCCAATTGATCTGCTCTGTGACGATCCATCGAGCGATCGGGCGAGGCTTTTCGGGTGCTGGAACTCCAACATAATCGTATCCATGGTCAATGTCTTCGTCGTTGTAGTTTGGATAAAAACCTCGGACTGCAGGGTTTGCTGCAAAGACCTCTTCCCAAACTAATCGACTTTCAGCGAGATTAATGCTTGACATACGCTACTCTATGAAATGATGACTGATGTAATCATTGCGGGTAGTACCCGGGTGGACATCATGCGATGTCAAATAGTGTTGATGTCGATGATTTGTCAATGACCTGAAGCGACAGCTCGTTTACCGTTCGTAGAAATCTTAAAATCTCTCGTTGGGTGCGGAGGTTGCATCGGATTTGATACTGGTAATCAGAAAGCTTGGTTGTGCTACTGGTATGCAACACTATTATTTCTCAATAAAGCTACTGGCATTTTACAGTAGCTTTATTAGGGTGGCTGGCTTTCGGTTGAATTTCAAGCCTGAGAATTGAACATAAACTGCTGTTTAGCGGTTTGCCATGCTGCCCTAAAGTTCAGCTTCCAAGTGATCGCTGCGATTCGCCCGTCCGGGTCGAGATCGTTGCTCCATTCATAACGAATTTGATATAATTCGCCATTCTTTCTGATTTCTACGATTTCTGAATTTTGAACTGAATTTGTCTGCATTTAGACCTCCTTGCAAATTTGCTCAAAAAATTCTAAAACCACTTTTTTCATCCTGAATGCAGCAGCCGCTGCAATAGTTGAGGGCTGAAGTCTAACTGTATACACCTGTTCGTTCCAATCTTATTTACTTTGAGGATTGGTTTAAAATGTCCCGCTAAGCTATCCTTGCACTCTAGATTCGTGTAAGGGCGCTCCTGGTGTACATGAACTACACGCCAGGAGCGTTGCAGGAGATTGGCAACGCGAGATCACAGTACTGCTGCAAGTCCTCGCTGGCTTTATCGATAAGTAAAAAGGTGCATGAGCAACAGAAAATCATGACTTGTGAACAATCTTGTTCTCTGCAGATGAACTTGATAGTTGTACTGTTCTTACCATCGGCTCAGAGATTCACTGTAGATTTCGGCAGTGCAACGGTGGTGGACTAATCTACAGTCAACTGATCGATCGAGGCTCCGCAATTTTGATTAAACCAGTGCCTAAACTGAGATACGCCGTCGATCTGACTGATCTGTTCAAGCTCTGCTTTATTTAGGTAAATGCTGACTTGATAGATGTTGTCATCTTTAGTTAATTGGTCGTCTAGTGATCTTCTGATAGTGTCCTAGGCATCAGCAAGTTTTTCGATAATCGCTTCAAACTGGTCTTTTTGAGTAGATAGAAGGGTGGAGGAGCACTCCATATTCGAGTTTCGGGACAAACTTTCCTCGTTTGTCTTAAAGTTCTAAGGTTGTGACTGTTTGTCACATTGATAGTTATCACGAACAGCCAGTGCTTCTATAGATAGTTCTAAATGCAGCGAAGCTTCCCGTAACTGACGCTCAAAAGCAGCGTTGGCGTATTGGAGCTGTTTCCAACACGCTTTTGAATCTGTTAATTTTACAAAGCCGTAGTGACTTATTCCTTTCTGGATATAGCAATAGCAGGTATCCCAGTTCCCGTCTTTGTACCGAAAGCATTTTATCTCTGGTAGTGCCTCAATAGCTGTATTCCATAACGCAGGATTGGCTACAACGTAAACCTCGTACCACATATCACCGTTAATAGGAGACTTGTTGTCATTGCTTGGATTAACGATTATTAGGGGGAATGTTTCTATCATTTTCTAGTATTCTGGCAAATTAGTTTTGAAATCACTGATGGTTGACATCTAAATCGTAGTTAGTTGAACCTTCGCTGTTGATTAGCTCCCAATCAAATTCGTAAGTCTGAATCCCGCTTTCTAACTCTGTGAGAATACCGATGTTATTGTCGATTAGCGCTGTTCCAAGTGCGGCACGATCGACGATAACAACACCAGTGGCGTTGGGGTTAGTCGCAACCGACTTTACGGCTTTATCTGCGCTTCCAAGTGTGATAAGAATTCCCCAGGGTGAACTGTGAGAGTTAATCCATTCTCGAAATTCGTGAACTTCAGCAGTTGTTAACGGATTAGTGTTCTGACGCACCCAGAAAGAGCTTCTAGGATGAATCAACGGAAATTTTGTACAGTTGCTCACGCCACGTAACGATTCACGTCCATGTCGGTCGATTCGATCAAATCCAAATAGTTTTAGAATGGCGATTGCCACGGGACTGAATTGTTCAGGAGGTAGTTTAGCAAGGTATTGACATACCTGTTCAGTAAACTTTTCGGTGTATGCCTGCTGTGTTGCTGCTTGATGCTTGAGCAGTTCTATCTTTTCCTTTTTCAATGCCTCAACGTTAGGTCTTAGCGACTCTGTTTGATGTTGCAACACTTTAAGACTAGGATTCAGCAGTTCGTCACTTAGCCAATAGCGTGGTTTATCTGAGTCTTGAATCACAGTGAAATACTCAACTATGACGGGTGCTGGTTGAATATTCCGGCAGTGTCGATTCAATTTGTTCTGGATTTGTTCTAGTGCTGGTGTCTCAGAAGCAAAGCTGTATAACTTCTTCTCGGCAATCGTGGCTCCGATTTCAGCTATGGATAAAGGACTGTTTTTCATTCGCATTGCTGATGCGATCGCTTGAATTAGCGTTAACGTGAGTGGATTTTCTCTTTCCTCATCCAATCGTTCTTTCAAAATATCCGCTAAGGATTGCGGCAATTGCACAATTTTTGTTTGTCGAGTAGCTCTTTCTGCTACTTCTGCGAGGGGTGTCCCTTTTTGTAATTCAGATGTTGCGGCATCAGCAACGGATTTTGGTAAGCGAACGGCTTTTGTCGGTTCTCCCCATTTCTCGGTCCAGCTTGGGTTTCCTCTGGGCTTTTGCATATCGGTTTCCTCGATCGACGTTTGATTGTCGAGACTGATTTGCTAAAGTTTTTCTTCGCGCCAAGTCTCTCCTGCTTCTAAATTCTAGCAGCCGATACAGATGCGGCATCGATCGAAAAACTGACGGAGAGTTCACTTTTGAGCATACATAATACTGCCCGACTGCATCGATTCCGCTGGCTCCCGTGCAATTTTGCTAAACGCTAATATCGAAAATGAAGCGCAGCAATTAGGTTGTAGGAATATGGAAACGACTGATCACAACGGAACACTGGGCATTGAAATGCCCAGTGTTCGTATTTTTGTGCCGCATCCTAGTAAAGGGTCGTAGTTTTAACAGACGGTTTAACCTTGAATTTAGGTGCAAGCCTTGCTCGGTCAAATGGTTGAACTGAATGAGTGTAATTCTTCAAGCCCTAGTTGCATCCATCTGTACAGGTGGGCCGTTGCTTTAGCCTTATTCTAAGGTTGGCGACAGTCCAATCATTTTGCAGAAGAATTGCCCAGCTTGTGAGTTGATGCCGTCATATCGAATGGCGATTGCTCCAACAATTGCTTGATCTAGAGTTTCCCAAGATCGTCCTTGGAACCGTCCGTCAACAATGCTGTAGAAAGCAGATGTATGCTTATCGGTTGCGATGATATGAATTTTTTCTAGACTGTAAATTCTCTGGATTTTGCCGCGAAATGTTGTATCGAAGTCAAGTAGATGTTCAACCAAGTTTGCTTCCGCAAGTTTTCGATAGTTATGAACCAGGCAAGGATGTTTGTTTTCGATCGTGTTGATGACTTCCTGCAAGATGATGCCTGCGTTTGAATCCACATCAATCAAACATTGAACCTGATTGACTTTGGATAAAAAGTTGCTGATATAGGAAAGATCACTTGTTCTTTCCAGCCGCTTGGCATCCTCTATGGTCTCACAGTAAAGTCGGTGATAGTGAAGTGCAATGATTGTTTTTGCAATTGAGCCAGAAGCGGTTGTGCAGTTCCAACTTGCCTGTAGTAACTGAGCTACGGCGGAATGAAGAGATGTTGTGTCTGTAAGTTGAGTCATGGTCAACGTGTAGGAAGGTAGTGTTCTTGCGATTATAGAATTGATTTTTTCTTTAACTTGCGCCAATTAAGAGTCTGAAGTGGGCAAGATTACTTCTGCTACAGCCTGTTCAACAGTAGCGCTTGGGTTGCTGTCTATTGTGGATTTAATTCGACGCGGCGAAAACTTTCAACGAGTGCGTTGAGTCCAGGAGTCTTAAATTGAGGATCGATCTGTTGCATCGTTTCGATCGGAATGCGTCCAGTTTGAGCGACAAACGTTCTGTTGATCATAATATTGGATTAACTCTTGGGATTTTCGGTAATTTCTGTTCTGAATTTACTTCTTAGCTTTCTGCCAATTGCAGATTTCAGGTGTTCCACCATTGGCTGCAGTGCTGCAAATTGGAAATGGTATTCCCACAAATCTTCGAACCCATTCTTTATTGCAGGTTTGACAGACGTACTTTGGAGCTGGGATTGGACTACTGGTCATGGAACCTCCTTAGCAAGGTATTAATAAGCAATTAAATTTACTGACTTCATGGGTTTGAGAGCAGGATAGAGTGATCCGATGCCTAATGCTTTGATTTGATGTTTCCGGCGAACGGTGTTGATCTGCTCGAAAATTTCTGATCCGTAGAGAGACTATCCTTGAAGTAGTGTGAACAAGTCTTCTTCTAGTGCTGAAGGAACAATTGCGCTAACTCGTTGGTTTTTTTGGCATAGATTGTAACCTCGGACTGGCTCAACTTAGACTAATTACAACTTAGAGAAACTCTCTCTTCGGTTTGTCTGTATGCTGAGGAAATTGTCAAGCACTGAGTATTTTGACTTGTTCAACAAGCATTTTGTACTTGAAGCCAATGAGTTCAGAAGCCCTGACCCAAGCCATAACTGCTTGGTATACTTCTGGGTCTGCTGCATTGCTTTCGATTTTTTGAAACAACTCAAAATTCGTAGCTTTCAGGGTCAATGCAATCTCCTGGTAAGGATTCTGGTTCATTGTCGGAGTGGGTTAAGGTCTGGTGTTTCAGTTGCGATGAGAATCTTGTCTTCTATTGCTGTGTGTTTCTATTTAGGCTTCTGCTTTTAAATCTTGAATTTCTTCAATGATTTGATAGATTCAATCTCCCTCTTTCGATTTTCTACGGCAAACTTGCAGTACTGCTTCAAAAAATCCACCGCCTGTGATTCTGCGGCTTTTCTAGAGCCGGAAAACCTTCTTTTGGGTGGAGTCCTAGTTTAAATGCCATTACACCTCCAAACCGCCAGATTCAACCTGATGTACAACGAGAGCGCGATATGAATTTTTCCAACTTCGATGATCTTTTATGTTCCAGCCATTAGTAATGCTCCAGTGAGAATTCACCTTTGTTGCACTAGTACCTGATTGTGGTGATTGCGAATCCAGTTGTGTACTTCTTGAGCAGGGATTGTTCCGCCAGATCGATCGAGTTTTTCATTGAGCCATTCTCGAAGTAGCCCATGTAGTTGCCATGCTGATCGTCGTGAAGTTCCAACTAAGCAGTCAACTGTATCGCGCTTGGCAACTTTTCCAGGTAGATACCAATTTAGAATATCCAAGGCGAAATCCGAAGGTCCACTCCCACTATATCCCCATTCATGTCCACACGTTGAATGAAGGATACAGAATCGGGGAACGTTTGTGAGTGCATTTGCGTTCGCTCCTTCATTCCATCGTTTTGCAATGATGTCGGTTTGAGCGTTAAATTTTCCGTTTTTCCATCCATCGATGAGAGTCCATTGCCCTGTTTCAACTCCCCACTCGTAGTCATTTGGGTTTGATTCAATCCACCGATGTGCTTCTGATAGCCCATACTGGTTTGCAAGTGCTAATGCAATTTGTGCGTTGTGGTTAAAATAACTAACATTTGTGTAGTTAAGGTTCTTCCATAGCTGTTTAAGCTGTGAGTAACTGATTGATGAAATCTTGGCAGTTTTGAGGTACTGGTGTAGGTCTAACATAATTATATGAGATAGGACGTTTGAGACTTGAAATCATTGAACTTTAGTATAAGAAGCTGTAGGAAGAACGAATCTTCTCGTTCTTCCTACAGCTTTGCCTTTACAGCGGAAAAAGGACACACTGTTCAATCTCCTGGCGACCAATAGTTTGCCAGGTGTGATGTAGCACGCGGTTTTCTTGCCACGTTAGGATAACTTGAGAAAATTCTGCTGCAAATTCAGGTGTACCTCGGTAATAGGGGTATTGTTCAATCCACATTAATGTTGCAGGTGCGATTCCGTATTGCTGGCAAACAAGCTCTGCAAGTTTTGGTGCGCTGTTTGTGATGCTCGTTCCGGTGTCGCCTTTAATTGCTGATACGATCACAACCGTTTGTTCGGGATGAGGTCTAAAAATTCTCAGTCGGCAGTAAGACTTCCAGTTTCCGCACTGCCCATTTCCTTTCCAGGTAAAAGTGGTGTCGATATCGGGCGGAGCGCCCATCGGAAATGCGTTATTCATCAGGATTCTTTTAACTTAGAAGTCGTCAATCAACAACCTTTACAACTACACGATTTCCCTCAAGGTTTCAAATCGTTCCCAGTTCTGATAGCTATGAGTAGGACTGCATCTACTGTTTCAGTCAGGATAAAATAGCTAGATTGCCGTTTGAGTGTTGTGCGATTGCGAGGGAGATTTTCATGAATGATTTAGCGCTAGAGAACCAAGTAGGTCAATAAGTCACTCAGCAAGATCAAATTAATGGCAACTAATGTTGTAATTGCCGATGGTTTCCACGGTCCGCCTTGGAGACGTAGCTGGTTTATAAGCCCAAAGAGAATGATCAGACAAGTGATAATGATTGTCCTTGTAAGTGACATTATCTCTGATAGTGAGGATCTTTCCTCATTGGGAACTAAACCATACAAAGGGCGAAACCAAGTAAGTGTCCTAGTTGCAACTCCAAAGGTAATCATACAAACGGCAAAAACTGATAAAATAACAAGCCATTTAGATTGTCTCTTTTCAGTTCGCCAAAACTGTTTGTCCCTAGCTTCTTCTAATAGCTCAATAATCCGGTCTTCCCGTACTAAGGTTTTCATTGCATCCGTCCCTCGAAAAGCAAAGACTTTATCGTTAATAATCTCGGCATCGGAATAGCCGATCGACTCACAAATCCTTGTGACTTCTTCCATCGTTTTTGCGTCAATTTCCATCGGTCACGTTTCTCACTCAATTTCCTTAATTTGCTCAATCTCGAACGCTGATTGCTTAGCTGAATTGGCTGAAGCGACTTCCTTCACGGTTAACATCTTGTGAAAAGATATGCTCCGGCGCGGTAGCGTGAGCTTGCCACGGAGCTTTACTTCCCATTCACCCGCAGGCAAGCCTTGAGTATTCACCTGAATCCGATCCAGAGCAAATACACATTCCTTGCAGTCGTTAAATTGTTGCTGTAAGGATTTCTCTATCTGCGATCGATACACGGCATTGACCTTCGGTGGCAAGCTCTTTATCCATGCACTCGGTTGAGTTGGGAAAGTTGCCTGAATAAACTGAATTACAGCTTGGTCTCGTTCAGGCGACGCGCTCTCTATCGGGATGGACTGGCAAGCATTCAGCATTAGAGTGATACTCAGAACAATCGCGGGGATAGCTTGTTTCATCGATTCTTTCCTCTTCTTAGGTCCTGGTGAAAATAACTTGCACAAGTTTGATGATGTAGAACGTTATGTAAATCGTACAAGTTATTTCGTTACGCCCCCTTAGTAGTGTGTGCTGCCTCCGTTTAAGAATCGACCAAGATTTTCCAGTGATAGGACTTCAGATCGAGATAGTTTAGTTATGCTTTTACAGGACTTGAAATCTGTTTAGGCATTTGTGGCAAGTTGGCGGAAGCCAATCTGTCATATTGCAGTATAGTTCCGTTTTGCATAAGCCACTTTAAGACATGATTTTATCCAGTCTATTTTGAAACTGAGGAGCAATCATGTTGATCTAAAGCCTTAGAGTGTTTTTGTCTATAAGCGTCATGACTTGGTGAGCTATTGCAGGCTCTGTATCACTTCAGACAGATCAAGGTAAACTAACCCGAAGTATGTACAGCCTTTGTGAAACATTGATGCGATCGCGCAATCGTGTCCTTCTTCGGCTCGAAATAATGAAATTATCGACATTTCGCGAATTCTGAGTGTTGTCTTGATAGGGGGAGTAAACGAAAGCTGCTCTGCTCCCATAAAATTCCACACAGCGATTGCTGATTCGCATTGATACTCATCGGATTGTTGAAATAGATGCAAATTGCCGAGCGAATGTAGATAGAATTCGGTTGGATTGCGAATCGCTTTGATTAGTTCATCAGCTTCGTTGCTGTCCTCGTACAAATGAAGTTTTCCGACTTTCTCAATGATCAAACGTACGGCATCAATTCGTCTTTCTGGTTTTTTTCTCTGAGATTCCAAGGCTTTATTGATGTGAAGGAGTAATCGTAAATTTTGAGAAGAAAAAATCATTGACGTAATGGTTCTGATTTTCTCCATTTTCGATCCAGTCTAGTGTAGCCCTCTTGGTTTGTGTTCTTTTCTCAAGAGGGTTTTGATGATCATTGAATGATTGGAAGTAAAGTCTATTTGTGGAGATCTACGCTCCGATAAAAAATATCCTTTTTTATTGCCAAGCTTGGTCTTTTTATAGACATCCCCCCCTAGCTACAGTCTTGTAGTTGATAAACCCCTGTGTGTTCACTCAGGTTAGCAATCGCTCCGAGCAACACTGTCAGATTACTCGGAGCGTCGAGTTAGGTTTGCGCGGTTTTGCTCCAACTTGATCGAATGAGTAGTCTAGAACTTCGTTTCCTCGCTGAACCCATAAGTGGATGTCAGAAAAGTCAAAGCCAAGATCAGAGTCTCGCCAATCTAGGTCGATACTTTTAGTGCTGCATCTTCGTTTGACGATTTCCGTGAGCCAGTTGGGAATTAATTGTTGCATAGCAAAAGCAGGCTAACGGTGGTTATTTTGACACTTGCTCACTGATAAGACGGGTATCAGGTCTGGGGTCGAGTAGCGTTTTGGCAAGTTGAGACGGATCACTTTTTCCATCCCATTGGTGGATTTCATGGCTTTGACAGGAGTTTAATTGTAGGGCTAACAAGCAGGAATTTATGAGGCTGAGTGCATCCCACTCGCTGTTGAATGATTGTCCATCCCAATCGTTTCCCGTAATGGCAATCTCAGTGGGGCTGATTTGAGTTATCGCTTCGCCGCATTTGTACTCAATAACTTGGGTGGCGAGGTTGACTGAAATTCTGCTGGAATGGTGAATCTGCGAAGTTATCCTTTGAGTTTTATCTTCTAATGTTTCAATCCAGCATTGACAAAGCCAGCTTTCCAGAATTATGGTTTGTTCTTCGATTCGGATGGCGCATAAATTGAAGGCAATCTGCGGAATTCCTGTCTGCAGGTTTCGTCTGATTTCAATCCGCGTTCCTTTGGAAAATAGGCTCTGGCTTTCTTGCAGAATTATTTTATAGGTTTGCTCCAATGCTGGTTTTACTTCTTCGCTTAAAGCGGTTCTTGTAAGTCTCATCATTGTTAATTGAGGTGTAAGGTGGACTGTGATTTAGCAATTGTTCGTCTTTCTTCAGTAGCATTCAGTCTGAATGCGTTGTTCTTCAGGCGTAAGGTTTCGGTATTTTGGGCAAATTGTGGCGAAGTCAAATCCGACTTCGCCGATGAAGCGATCGAATGCCTCAACTCGCAATTGCCCTTCTTTATCTTGATAGCTACATCCCCATTCGTATTCACGGGGTTCGTTCCACCTATCTCCAGTTGCACTTGCTGAACCATGGGCGCAGTTTAAGCAACTTTTACGATTTTGATTGAAGTGGAATCGCAGCCAGAACCATAGGATTAATAGCTTAATCTGAACTTTGTGCATCCCAATCGTTTCCTGATGAATTTGTGCGATTATTTCGAGCTGGGGCTATTTACGCTGTTTTTCAGCCAGAGGCAACGTGCCTTCGGAAAAATATAGAAACCTTGGTTCAATCATCGCATCTACCTTAATCCATCCAATCTTTTAATAGTGCTCGACGACGAGGATGCCGCAGGGTTCTCAGGGCTTTTGCTTGAATTTGTCGCACCCGCTCCCGAGACAAGTCATAAATTTGACCAATTTCGCTTAAAGTATGTTGCTGACCATCGATTAAGCCAAATCGTAGTTTGATAATCTCACGCTCTCGATCATCCAATTGGTCTAATACAGAATTGAGACGGTCTCTTAACAAAACCAAATCTGAATGTTCGGTCGGAGCAACGGTTTCTGAATCTACCACATCGATGAGTTCCGTATCTTCGTCCTTGCCGATGCGACGATTGAGTGACAGAGATTGCTGCTTTACGGAAAGCATTTGCTCTAATTTGTTCTCGTCAACATCCATCGCAGCGGCTAGCTCTTGCTTCGTGGGTTTGCGACCGAGGTTTTGAGAAAGTGCTTGCCGAACTTTACTTAATTGATTGAGTTTTTCGCCTAGGTGAACGGGAAGACGAATTGTTCTCGCTTGAGACGCGATCGCGCGTGTAATCCCTTGGCGAATCCACCAGTAGGCGTAAGTTGAAAATTTATAGCCGCGTTCGTGTTCGAACTTTTCGGCAGCTCTCATTAGACCCATCGTACCTTCTTGAATCAGGTCGAGAAAGGGAACGCCGCGATTCAGGTATTTCTTAGCAATTGATACCACTAACCGCAAATTTGATCTTACTAGTTTCCGTTTTGCCCGTTCTCCAGCACTGCCACCTTTGGCAATTTCTCTGGATAGTTCAATTTCTTGTGCCTGAGTGAGGAGTGGGTAACGCCCCATTTCTGCTAGAAATACTTTTACTGAATCAGATGATTCTCCTACTTCTTTGGCTAACTGCTTTTTCAGCGAAGCGATGTCTACTTCATTTTTACTATCTATCGGTAAGCCCTCTGCAATGTTAATGACATCCTCAAGGGCTTCGTTAAATTCAGGTTGAAAGACGGGATTTTTCATCGGTAAAGTTGTTGTGTTGAAAGGACAATGTCGCAAAGGGGAAATCAGAATGGCAGCGAGATAAGCAAAAGGGACTCGTTGTCTTGATTCGGGTTTATGTTGATCGCCTAGAGATGCGATATTATTTGGATAAAAGCAATCTGAAGTAACCAGAAGTGAGAAGACCCGGCTCTGAATATCAATGAATGCTGAAGACTACTGCATCTTCAGTTGTCCTACCTAAACATTTTGGTGACATCTGAAGGATCGTGTCTTGCAGCATCGGTGATTGGATCAATTATTCCAGTCTAGGTTAGAAAACGATCTACATAGAAGTCAGCTTGTATCCGATTCTTTAGGAAGGTTTGGAGTAGTGCCTTATTGCTCTGTGTTAGAGCGAGAAATTGCCAAATGAAGTAAACCATTTCAGATGGAGTGAACAGCCTTGAGAATTTTGATATCAGGCTGTTTTAATCAGCAGGATGCGGTCTGAAGACCATTTTCTTAGGCGGTTAGCACAACCGCTTTAAATCCACCTGTGATGGCTGTAGAAACGATTAATTCTAATTCAGAATTATCTGAACCTCCGGCTTGTGTTAGGTTACTTCCAATACAATCTAAATCTAACAAAACCGTTTCATCTCCGGTTGCATCTGCATACTGTTCAGCCAGATCTAACAGGTTGGTTGTGCATCCCATAACATAAAGGACGTTAACAGACTGAGTCGTGAGTCCTAGATTGGAAAAGTTAGGTGTGGAATTCATGAGGGCTGCTCTTTTTCTGAGTGTTCGATTGCGTCTTGCAAAACTTCGATCGCATCTTTGTGGTAGCGATTTCGACTGTCCACATGCTGAATGACTCGAAAGGCAGCATGGTTGAGTTCTACGTCACTTAAGTGACACAAACGTGCCAACAGATGAGGATCATCTAGTGTCTCTTCAAAGTAATCACGTAGTCTAGGTGCTGCATAGTTGATGGTTAACCATTCAGGGTTGAGCCAGTCAGGTTTTGTTTCAGAATGAGCAGTTTCACTTTCATCGTCAACCACATTTGGAAACTCAGTCGGTGTGCCCCATTCTGGGACGCAATCGGGTGGAACTTCTTGCCAACGATCTCCCCATCGAATTTCTCGCATTACCTGCTCGACGCTAATGTCTTCGCATTCTGAGATCGTTCTAACGAGTTTTTCAATTGAGCTAATTCGGTGTTGAGCTATTGGAAAATAGTAGCTTGTACGAATTGTGAAAATGTTTTGATCTAGCTCGTTCAGCATTGCCTCAATATCCTGCAATGCGAGTCGACAGATTTGACTAATCTGCCCGGTGAGCGACAAACTGAGATTTTTTATGCTCATGAGATTGAAAGGAATTGTCATCATTTGTGGTCTTTGAACAGAGTCATTTGTGCGGACTGAATTTCCCTTTTATTCAAGATCGCAGTTTAACTGCCATCCGGGAAATTCTTTAGCAATTGTTTCAGCAGCAGAAATCGCGACTCCTTTGCCCATTTCTACAGCGAACAATGCACGAGGGCTTAGATTTGTTGCATTTGGCATTTGTGCTGATAGAACAAAATAGCCTTCATAAATGCCACTGCCCTCCGAGAGTACAAAAACGGTTAAATTTGATTGAGACATGAAGGTTTGAGCCTTGATAGACTTAATAGGTGGAAGCTAGGGCGATACGACAAGCTGAAGCCTGATCAGCCAAGAGGTCGATTTTATCGATTCCTCTTGCACTTTCTTGAGTTGTCCGTGCGTTTCAAGCTTTTCACTTCCTAGTGTGCTTTTCAGCCACTGTGTGACATGAACTTCAGAGGACTTATTAGCTTCTTGAGAAAACAACCTCTGAGTGTTTCTGCTAAACTTGCCTAGCTCTGATAATCGTGCTGTGTTAACTGTCCACTCACACGATAGTAATGTTCGAGTCGAGATCGATCAAATCGAATCCAATCTTGATCCTTGATTTGAGTGCTGTCTTCTTGTGAATGCCACTCGTATTCGACCAGTCGATATTCGCCGTTGCTAAATTCAAATGTCGAGTCGGACTGGTTAAAAGGAATTCCGGTCCACTGTTGTCCAACATCGGAATCTAGATATGTACAGGCGATCGCATAGGCATAATCATCATCGCTTACTGTTTTTGGACAGAAGAAATAAACCGATTGTGGGTATTGGTGTTCACCATCGGTAATACTGACTTCTAGATAGTAAACAAATCCTTCTTCTTGCTCAATAATCGGCGGGTTGGGTTGATTTTGAAACGCTGCAATTTGAGCGGTGAGGAATTGCTTAATATCGGTCGGATCTGGAGGTGCATTTGCAATCAAAAAATCAACAAATTGTTGGGTCTGAGAATTATTAAGGGGCACGGTTGAATCTTTTATGGATTGGGTGAACTGGAATTGCTTGCAACTCCTTGAGTTTGAGGCTTTAGAGGAACTGA
Source organism: Leptolyngbya sp. AN10 (assembly GCF_050565645.1). Classification (NCBI taxonomy): domain Bacteria; kingdom Bacillati; phylum Cyanobacteriota; class Cyanophyceae; order Leptolyngbyales; family Leptolyngbyaceae; genus Leptolyngbya; species Leptolyngbya sp. AN10. The sequence goes on along the minus strand of NZ_JBNXVP010000001.1, from coordinate 455,904 downwards.
TTTTTCTCAAACTCTTCCGGCTGGTAGATTTTTCAGTGCGGGCGGGCACTAGCAAATCTTCGTTTAGTGAGATTGAAATTGATAAACGCTGTGACACGATAGGTATAAAACAATGACGGTAGTCGTAACCTGCGGTGTGATTTTCAAGGTAATCATGCAGTCACTAATGCATTACTAACGTCGCTTAGAAACACCAATCTTCCAGCAATCAGGTTTAGTGGAAACACTAAACTTACGAGTAACCAGTAGTTTTGTTGAGCGCTTTGTTCTTGAAGAATCGAACCCAGCAGAATGTTCCGAAAGGTGTGCTGGTCTGGAAGGGTGTCCATTTTTTGTTGTCATTGATTTCTTCTGATGAGTACGAAGCATTCTCAACCTTTGTCTTTTTCAGGGTCTCTCCGCTTACGTTCTGCTTTAATTCTGTGCTTTAAAGCATTAATTCTAAGCTGGATTTGGCTAGGATCTGGATTTTGTATTGGGCAAAAGGTTGCTCCTTCTTTTTTTGATTCACCTTCTTTTATCGAACAATTTCCGGTGGAAAACTAATGGCTGACGTTATCTATGAATTTAATGAACACTACACTGGTTTAACGCCGATGCACGGCTCGTTGGATGCGGTTGCCGCGTATCTCGCAAATCATCAGGAATGGTTTAGTCGCTGTGCAGCTCCAATGAGGACCGAACCATTGGGCGCTAATGGCTACGTTCTCACGATTGGGCAGTATCGTTTTTTCGGATACGCAATTGAACCAAAAATTGGCTTAACGCTGATTGTTCAGTCTGCTCAGAAATACCGAATTGAAACGGTAGAGATTCCAGGGCATTCTCCTGAATATGCTGTGGATTTTTGCTCGAATATGATCCTGGCTGAAACTCTTGACCGGGGGCGCGTTATTACTTCAATCTGCTGGTCGTTGTCGCTTGGCATTGTCGTGCGGTTTCCTGATTGGATGCGAAGATTTCCGCAAGTGATTGTGCATAAGACGGCTAGTCGATTACTTACAGAAACTGTTCGTTTTGTATCGTGCTGTCTCGAGAAGAAGATTCAGGCAGATTTCAGCCGGGTTTGCGCGTCAGGACTTAATCAACCGACTGAACTGTGCCAGTAATTCGTTCTCTTTACATTGCCAAACTTGACAATGAGAATGAGTTCGGCGATTTCTACATACAGTGAAAAACTCAATCAATCTCCATCGGATTGCAATTAGTGCTTTGTCAAGGCGTGCATTATCAACTCAGAACGCTGAGTTATCTAATATTTTGTTGCCTAAGTGACACCCTAAATTTGCTATTTTCGCTTTATTGAGACGGCGAGTCCTACAATGCTGTAGCTTAGTCCTGCTAGGATTAATCCATTTGCAGCAAGTTCGTACATCGGGTCAATTATCTGCAGTACTCCACCTGATGTAATTGTGGTCATTACCCACTGTACCGAGTGTGGATATGCTTCTGAAAGCGTCTTTCCCATAGCAATTCCTTCGTTGTGATCGATTTTGGTTAAGACCCAAGCGTTTTTTGATGTTTTAGAATCAGATGTATCTCGTGGCAATTTGTGCGCCAACTTTCAAGAGGAGTTGTATTCGGTGCTGCTCGAACCGTCATAGCCGCTTTGAGGTAACATACAAGTTCCAGCAGGTCTTGGACATTTTACTGCTGTTCATGAATTTCCTTTGCCTTTTTCAATGCTTCATCTACGGGTTTGGGGAAATGATGTCGGGATGCTATTAATTCATTGTGTTCTCCTCTTTTAATGTGTTTGATCTTCTAACTATCTTGAACTTTGTCCAAGACTTCAATCCCGTAGTAAGTAAGGCAGTGCTTGATGACTTGAGCAATCCGGTTTGCTGTGTTTTCAAAGACCTCAGTGATAATGTAGCGGTGGGTAGGCTGCTCTAGGCTACTTTCAATTTCGATAATGTAGCCATCTTCTATAACTTCATCTTCTAGTTTGTCTAGATCAATTTTGCAGAGGTCGAAAACAGACAGGGTAACTTGCTGAATTTCTGCTAATTTTAGAGTTTTGCCGATCGTGGTAGCCCAGTCCCATTCAGAATGAATGGTTTCTCCTCCTAGCTGTGCGATTGATGGCATGACCGTTCCCCGCTTTTGGCAGATTAATTCGGGCGTTTGGTTGGTTGCTTTTGCTAGCGCAATATATGCTTGAGTCATTGCCGGAATAATGAGTTCATCATCACGATTTGCTTCAAGGCATAAGAGCGTTTCGGATAGTGCTGCCGTTAAATAGTCAGAGTTGTGCATAAGGAATGAGTTACCAATCGAATGTTGGAAGCGCAGAGATAACGGGATTGTTCATGTCTAAATGAATCCAATGACAGCCTTGAGCGGCAGCGAACTTTAGTAGTTCGATGAATGTCGTGCTATGTCCATACCCAATGATTTTTGATTCATCGAGGTGGATTAATCCTTCTTCGTTAAGTCCTGTCCAAATAATGAATTCATAACCACTTTCACAAACGGTGCATGGATGGTCTTCATTTAACCCAGCACCAAACAATAGGCTATCGTCTTGCTGACTGATGTGATGTTTTGCTGCTTTTAAAACTGACTGGATCTTTAATGCTTGAGTTTCACTTTCGGGAGTCGTCATGTCTTTTAGTTTTTAGAGGAAGTCACTTGGTTTTTCTTGAGTTTGAACCACTGTAATTCAGAAGTATTGACATTCTGTTAACTTAGGGTTCAAATCGTTTTACTGCTAATTTTAGATTTCTCAAATCTGTATTTGATGAAGAAACTTTTCAAGCAGATTGACACTATTCGCATACTTCATGAACGTAGGAGCAAAGTGTGCAGGACTGTCAGTGTTTGAAGCTGTCCACTTTGCTTTAATCGTAATGATTAATGATCATGATTTTGGGACGATTGCTTTTGAGAAATATTTTCCACGGGGCTATTTGTGAGTTGCTGCTGTGCTCGAAGCAGCTGTGCAACTGTTTCCAATGAAAGATGAGAGAGTTTTGCTAAGTCACGAACTTGTTGGGCAAGCGCTAACTCCTGCGTCGAGAATTCTCCGCCTGGAAGTAGTGTTAGTCCCGCGATCGCTTCGGCACTTAATGGCAGAAGCCATTGTGTTGCGACTCCAGGCGTTCGTTGTGTTGCGACTGAAGCGACGTTTGGTAAGACGTGGCGACGATCTTTGGCAATCTCGCGTGCATAACGCAACAGCATTGGATGTTGAGGCAGATACAGGTAGCTGCTTTGATCATTCAGTCCATCTAGCACCCGAATCAATCGACCGACCACTTGTCGGAAAAAGAGTTCGGTTCTCACATTGGTCGCGAAGATGCCAATTCGCAAACGTGGAATGTCTACGCCTTCAGTGACCATTCGCACAGCGACCATCCACGGATCACGACTGGTGCGAAATTGCGCAATCGCGGATTGTGAGGTCTCGATCTCTGAAATTACCAGAACGGGTGGCACTCCTACAATTTCTGCAAGGATTTCGGCAATCCATCGAGCATGAGCTTGATCCTTGGCAATGACCAAAGCTCCAGCATCCGTCTGAAACTGCCGCAATTCTTGTAAGCGATCGTGGGCATCCTGCAGTATTGTTCTGATCCAATCCTCGCTTCCGATCGCCGCATTCAACTGTTGAGCGGCAGCGGTCTGGTTTAACGATTCTCCAAATGTGGCACTAAATTCTTGTTCTCCCATTTGCCATCGTGTGGAGCCACCATAAGAGGGAAAATAAATCGGGGCGACAATGCCTGCTTTCAATGCCTCATCATAACCATAGGTGAAGTCGGCTTGCCCGGTACGATTGTGGTATCGCACATAGGGAATTGGAGCATCGTCATGTCGAAATGGCGTTCCGCTTAACAGTAGCCGCTTGTGAACGTCGCGCATAGCAATTCTCACAGCATCTCCCCACGATCTGCTTTCTGCGAGGTGGTGACACTCTTCTAGAACAACGAGGGTGCGCCGATGTCCTTGCACAACCCGATGAACCGCCTCTGCCATTCCGGGGGTCATAAGTTGTTGATAAGTTACAACAAATCCATCTTTTTCGATCTGCCCTTTGCTGCCTGCGCGTTGGATGGTCGTGTCCAGAATCAGATTAAGTTTGCCAAATTCCTCGATCCACTGCGCCCTTAAGTGGTCTGAATGTACAACGATCACAACTTGACGCACGATCCCAAGTTTGAGTAAGGCATGACTGACTAACGCTGCAAAAATGGTTTTACCTGCGCCAGGACAAACGCAGGTAAGAAAGTTTTTTGGAATTTCGCGCAGGTAAAGATCGAGTGCTAATCGCTGCCACTCGCGGGGTTCGTGATTGAGTCCGAGGTCCTTGAGTTCCGAAAAAATGTCCATAGAATTATTGTAGAAGCCTCAATCTTCTTGAACTGCTTGCTTTTCATAAAGCTTCTGCCTGTGCTGTAATTCCTCATAGAACATTGAGCGAAGTGTATCAGGAGTAATGCGACATTAACTGCCGTAGCGCAAAATTAACCGTTTGATCCAAAATAGCGAGGAGCTGCGCCATACCACTTGACGAATACCGTCCTCTTTCCAAACTTCTTGGCTGATAATATCGCGACCCGGTCGGGGGTATAGTTCAACGCCAAACGCTCCGAAGTTCCAGTGCCGATGACTTGAAGTCTTAACTTGTGCTACCGAATTGATTGAATTGGAATTACCATACCAATGAGATCGAGTGAAAATGATCGATTGTGGACTAGTTCAGGCAAGTTGGGATCTTTAACACTGCAAAGTCAGTACAAATACACTAAAAATCGAATTCCTTATCAATCTGAAGGGTTATCCTCGCTATCGTCAGCTCCATTGTCCTCGTTTGGGTTAACGCAAGGAATAAGATTTAGGATTTCACACGCTTCAAGATAAACTGTAGCGAGATCGATCCATTCTGAGTCACCGATTGGAAATGGACAACCCTTCCTATCATAGGCAATTCCCCCTGCGTCGTTGATGGTTTCGACAAATGTTTGTAATACAGCTTCTGCGCTTAGCTTTGTTTCAGGACAAGAGTAGTCAAACATGGAAGAGGACTCCTGGTTAAATTGGGTTTGATTAAGACTTGAGTCTGAACAGGATTTGAGCCTCTAGACATTGATCAAACAGGACGAGAAATGAATTGGAGTTGACGGTGGCGGCAAGTTCTATAATTCGCCACTCGTGTTCGTTTTGGAATTGGACAATTTTTGATCTTAAAGTCGCGATCGCGACATACCGTCCAAATAGTAAATGCCATACTCGCTAGTTTGCGGAACTGTATGACGGGATGCTGCTGGATCGTACGACGAAGTTGACGTATTACTGTTTTTATCTTAAGACCTAAGATTACGTTGGTGCGTTTCTTTCAGGTAAGCTTGATACGATGATTTAGCGAGCTGATATTCTCGTTTTAGGTTTGCGTAAGCTCGATAGGCAAACTCCCGCTCTGTTTGTTCAAGAACGGTAACTTTTGTTTCGATACCTGATGTTGTCCACTGGAACGCAAGAGAAAGTTTTGCTGCATGAATACTTTTTGCGAGGATATCGGCTTGAGGCAACTCAACTGTACAAAGAGTATCTTCAATTTGTACAACTGTTTTGCAAGTGTTTACCCAGTGGGATCGATTTTCAGACAGCAACTCTCGATGAACGCAACGCACGAAATGATCGCCCATTGGGAGTGAAACCAGGATGGGTGACACTGATGCGTCCGGCAGACTTGTGCATCGCTCGATAAAGTTGCGATGCACAAAATAACGGGTGTTGAGTTGCGCTGCTTTGAACAGATCCCTATGCCACTCTTCCTTGAGCCTGGTTTGCCCATGTTCGGAGACGATTTTGAATCTTTCTGAAATGGATTGATCATGCCAAGACATACTGACCTCTGTTTATAAGACGTGCCTGATTCACGGCTTGTGATTTGTTAAAAGGCAAGGTGCGAATAATCTTCTAACTCCAGAGCTTCCGCAAACATCTCCAAGCCTTGTTCCCTCATCTGCTCGATCGCTTTCTGTTCTGCTTCTCGTACACAAGCGTCATAGATAGTTCGGGCTTTATCGCACTGCTTTATCTGGTTTTCCCAGAACTGCTGGTCATTTTCATGCTGGTTTGTGCCTGCTTCGTACGGATTGATTTTCTTTTCATGTTCGTAGGCAACTCTGAGATCCGAAACTGCTGAACGAAAATCGCTGTAGTTGCCTTGGTAAAGGTTGTTACTGATTTTGTTAATGATCGAGTTATGAGCGTTCATTGGTCAATCTTTTTTACTCTCTGATTTGGGGTTATGAAGACGGATACCGGATGTTTTGATCTGGTTTATCCAGGTTGTTGTCGTCTTGATTCCGTGTTGATAGATCACAGCTTCAGATTCAGGCATCATTGACAGATCTGCTTCTAATGCTTGCCAATATAGAATTGGGTCAATTGGGATGGCGCATAAACGTGATATTTCTTGAAAGCTGAACAAATCCTATTAAGATCGTGACTTTCAGAGCGATTGCACCTTGCTTAAGGGTGTTTCTGGCGTAACGAGGTTTTATCCAGGAATAAATCAAGACTCCGATTTACTCCTTTTTGCCGTTACTCGATATACGTAATGTTTCCGATTTCTCCTGTACGTAACTCGTAGCCTTTTCCTCGTGCCCATCGGGTGTAAATTTCTCGGTGCGGGTTTTCGATTTGATCGAGTCGGTAGGCGTGATGTGGTTCTCCGTTAACGAAGTAAAGAAATGAGACCCAGGAATACTCTTCATGACTTAGAAAATACATACCAGGAGCAACCTGCTCGCAATCATTAATTTCTTGATCTGGATTTACACGCACATACTCTGTAATCCATTCTTGTTTTGCTTGTTCTAGATCTGGATTAGGATTTTGTAATTCTTTGATGCGTTGATTTGCGCTATCTTGATAGTATTTTGTAATTAAGTCACGCACTCCAGGAATCTCAAGCAGATCTTCGATCGTTGCGGATCTAATGATTTCCAGAAGGATTTGGTCATAGTCCATAATAGAGCGCCTCTTTCTTAATTGTTTGGTTCTTGTGTCTTGAGAAGCTGATCGAAACAACAGAGTAGATCGGCTTGTGCTTTTGGATCTTTTGCTGCTTCTGCAAGTGGAACTAAGACCTTGTCGTTCTCAGACAGTTTGGTTTGCGGGGATTGAATCACTGCTTTTACCTGCTCGGTTTCATATAATTCGAGTGCGTTTTTCAAGATATGCTCGTAAACGTTTAGTTGAACGATTTCTGGAGCAATCTGATGCAGGCGGTAGACTCCAATATTGCGGTCTATCTTGTAATTGGGTTCAACATAGTTGTCCATTTCCCGAACAATCTCGGAAATTGCATCCTTGAAGTTGCTATGAGCAGCCCGGACGCTATTATCAAATGCGCTGCTTGATAGAACTTCAAATTCAGCAGTAGTAGTGTTGATGACTATGTATCCAGGTTCAAGAACTGCTTTTGTTTCTTGGTCGAGCAGGGCATTAACGTCAACTGCCAAGTTTTCAATCTGATGATCAATCCGTTGACGCTGCTGTTCGAGAATATGCGTTAACTCTTGAAGAAGTTCAATCTTGCTTGCTGGATTTCTTGATGTATTCGCAAGCCAGTTGAGGGAATCTCGGTCTCTCCAAATACCGGCATCTGCTTGCTTAATTGTTTCAATTAGGGTGTCGATGTTGAAATAGCGCAGTGCTTCGCGTAGGCGACTAGAGAAAATAGGGTTTTGCATAAGTAAGGAGACCTAACTTGTTGTCTTGATGATAGTGTTTATTGTTGGACCGAGAAGACGTTTGAAGCTGGAGTGAGGTTGCCTCGGCATTCTAGGTCGCTTTTTGTTGTTCGCTGGAACTTCTTGAGCGCATATTGAACCTCAGGGTGAGCGTAATTGATTCCTGGTTGAGGATAATTTTGGGGATCGGATCGAATGTTTCGGGCATTACATTGGTTGCGATCGCTGTTTGTGGATCTTTTAGCAAGGCGGCGGTGTGTATTGAGTTCTATGAAGTTGTGCGATTATCTCGATCTAGGGAGCTTTTCTATGAGGCATTTTTAAGATAGTCAAATTAGTATGCCTTCAACAGCGGTAGCTGTTAGGTTGTTCGCTCTCGTTCTATGTTGGTTCGCGATCAGCTTAAGTGGCTATTTAGCGCTACGTGAACACTTCATGATGGAAAACGTTCGGTCGTTCTCAATTTTGAAATTCCTTGTTAGTAGTGTGAAATTCTTTGTCAGTAGGTATAGATCGAAGTACTGAAACGTAGACTCTGTTTCATGTTTGCTCAATTTGTACGAATTCGGGACGAAAATGGGACAAATTTGGACAAAATCAGATTGTTTGTACTATGATTGAAATATGCTGATTTTACGGCGAAAATTTCAATGATCAGTGACCACACTCAAAATATGGCAAAAGACGATCGCTTGAGAATTCCCTCTCTCGGCGAATGGTATGAAGACCTGCTTAGGGTCGATAGTGCTATCACCGGAAATTCTGAGCCTGTTCAGGCAGCCTCACTTCTGCGTGCCAAATTAAAAGAGCGTGAATTGATCATTGAGAAACGGGTTCGGTATCTTGCTGCAAAGCGGGGGATTACTTACGAAGATATGTGGCTACAGATTCTTCAAGGTCAGTATCAAAAACTCACCCAGGACGAAATTAACGCCTTGGAGAGCATAGTACTGTTTAAGGATGAATAATCATGAAACATCTATCTTTGTTTGTACTCCCCTGTTGCGGATTTTGCTGGCAATGTCGTAAAACGCTTCATGTTTGTCTATTGCTCCTTTGTCGAGCAGACATTCTGCCTTTACCAGGTGCTTTTCTGCCTCGTCTAAATGACCTATGTTGAAGTAGCTGCTGGCAAGATACAGAGTGGCTTCAAGCTGTTGATCTAAGGGTAATTCTAGTCCGATTGCACGATGATAGAGTGGGATTGCTTCCTGTTCCAAATCGAGGATATCAAGGGACATTGCCAAGTAGAAAACGTACTCAGCATCATCAGGCTTTTCGTTTACCGCCTGCTGAAACAGGATGAGTGCCTCTTCTAGAAATGGCTTACTATTGCTCTCGGACTTAGCACTAAGCCCCTGATTTCTGATCTGAATAGCGGTTTCAAAAGTGTTTGTCATGGTGCATAGCCAAACAGTGTGTTTGATCTTTAACGTTTAAAATCTAAGGAGTTGTTATGTCCAAGCGTATCATGCCTCTTTTCATTGCGATCGGTGGCTGTCTGATGGTCGGTGCTGCATTGCTCGGAGATGGAGCCTCGAGTCTTGTGGCTGGGATTTCTGTTGGCAGGGGCGGAGGCTCTGGCGGAAGCTCTGGAAACGGCGGAAAACTTGAAGGGTCTGCAAGAGCAACAGTCTGGAAGCAGTTCATGCTGGCACAAAATGCAGTTGAACTCGAACAAGCAACGCAAGATTCATCTAAGGCTGGCGTAGTTGTAACCGTTATTCAAGGTTAGTGTTTTACCCGCACGCTAGTTTGTTGTAGAAACTACTCAGTAGATTTGATGTGTCTATCTACTGAGTAGCTATCCGGGCGGTGTTCTGTAAACGTTGTCTTTTCACTCCACACATCGAGTGAAGTTTTTTGGAGAATAAGATGAAGATTGAAACCTTTGATTTTTCAGACCGTTGCAAAGGCGAAATTCTGGGAACAGAATGGATTGATAACCCAATTTATCTCACGGGCGATCAAGATGAATCAGGAGTAACATTGCCGCTTACTGCCACACCTACGATCGTATGGCGCGACGGCGGTGGTGTGGCAGACTCCTACCCGGTCTGGGCATTACATCCAAATGCTGGTGATCAGTTGTGCTTTGTGGCTCGTTCAGGGTCTGACGATCGCCCGGTCAAGGTAGAACTAGTCGATTGCCGTGCGGATTCGCCTACGTTTGGCAATTACAAAGTGGTAGAAGCCTACCCAGACGCGAAACGGTCACTGCCCATTCCTCCGGGGGTTGGGCATCTTCTAAGTCAGATGTCAGGGATTATGACACTCAATAGTATTCAGTTATATTGGGATTGGGAGCGAAAGCGCCAAGTGCCTCTGCCAAAAGGGTTTGGGGTGTTAAATTGGGACTGTGACAGCTTTATTGCACCCAAGTTGTTGTTTCCCAGGTTTGCCGTTCCTGTACTGGCTCAAGGGTTGCTATTACCAAAGATGCAACATCAGGCATTTGAGTACACACGGTCTGGAAACTTTTTTCCGACGGTCCGCCTTCTTCCTGATGGTAGCGTCGCAATTCTCAAGCGACTGGTTGAACAAAATCAACACGAACTGATACTCCAAGACTAAACTTTGTTAGCGAGGGCTAGAGTCGCAATCAGAGATTAACTTTTTTCAGAAATACTTGAAGCATACAACCCTCTCGGAGTTTGGGCAAAAATTGGGGTTTCACCTGATCGAGAAAGTTTTCTATCTAAAGGTATGTGAGTTCTTTCTCTCCAATTTGCTCTACAGCGTATTTGAAAAACGGTGTGCCAGGTTGATCAAGTGTTTTGATGGATTGTTCCTTAGCTTTTGTCTTCAATACTATTTAGCCACTTCGAGTTTTTACCCATATTTGTCTGGTGGAAGTTCCTGACCGTGTTTGACTAAAACATTTGCGGCTTGCCAAGCATAAATCTGCTCGACTGTTTTATCCTCGATGTAGTCATAAACGCGACCGTTGTAAAGAGTGAATCAACATAAACTGCCATAAGTTTCTAGAGAAGTGCCAAAATGAATGTTTAGGCGGATTGTTGAAACGGGGAAGTACAGGTAAGATTGTGCTTCTGAGAATCACTTCAATTGATAGTTAGCGATGATTTTGGCAGGATGTGACCCTTAGACTGAAGAATCGCTAGAATCAGCTTTTGCCTAGAGTTTTTGAAGCGGTAATCGATCTCCCCACGCCCAAACGGTTTTTTCTTGACCTTTGAGTTTTTTTCGCGCTTTTTTGCATCGCGAGTCGTGGCGGGAGTCGCTTTGCTTCAGCCAGATATCAAAGCTGTAGTAGTCAAATTCTTCTTTGGTTGAGGTAAGGTATATCCACAAATCGTCGTTGATAATCTGGATAGGTTTTAGGCAATCTCTGACAGTCAGTTCACCAATCATCGTGGCAACCCCCGGATCTTTCTCCACGACGACGATCTCAGTAACTTCGGGTTTACGGGCAATTTCTCGCACCATCCAACCGAGTCCGAGTCCCCCGATTAAGACTCGCCCAGAGGCAAGTTCAATGCCTCGACGACAGGTACAAATTTCGGAAGGAGTCAGACTCATCCAGGGCGTTCCGGTGTTTGGATTAAATAGGAGCGGGATCCCCACGGGGCGATCGAAGTTGACGAACCCATAATAGGTGCGCCCGTCGTCCATTTCGCTTATGCATTTCAAGGATTCGCCAACCGGTAGGGTGCGTTTGAGAACTGTCATCTCAGGTCCAAAATTCAGTGCCCCTAATGCGTCATCATTTGCATTATATGAAATTGTTTTGTCTTCATGGAACTCAATCGCGACTAACTCTTTTGTCCAAGGTAGGGTTTGATCAATCCACGCTTGATAACTCTCGCCGCAAATCGGCGTTGTTTCAAGATAAGGGTCAAGTTGAAAGTGAATATTAAATTTTCGTGGCGGCTTCTGCAGCGCTTCGATCTGGTGCATTGTGTGCTTGATCAGTGCGCGATCGAATATTGCGGAATTGAAGGTTTGTGTGTTCATTTTTTAATACCGCATAATGTTTTGATTCACGGATCGAGCTGTTCCTTCTGTAACTTCATTTTGAGTAATCGTTGCTTTGATTTGGCGTAGACATACCGATCGATCTCGATAAACGTTCAGCATGATCGAGATCGACTTTCTCTTCAGTGTGGAACACTAATGATTGCTCCAAAACTCATTTTCGAAGATTAACCTTTTTGGTTGGGGTTTTCTTCATGAGGGCTAAAGATTTTATAGGGTGCTATGTCTCTTACCAGTTGAGATTGGCAGTCAAAACTATAGCCACCACAACGGTCACTCAGACCCAAGTCTTGGCATAGCTCGTTACCTTTCCATTGACCTCCTAGCTGCTCTTGTATTGATCTCAGGCAGGTCCACTCGCCAATCTTTATCCCATCTAGGAAGAAGGTTCTGGTTTCATATCCCCAACGGTCGGCTTCCCTACGGATCTGGAGTCTTTTGGCTTGAGGGCGGCGGTTCCATCGTTCAGTTTTTGACCATGACCATGCACCTGCTTGAATTCCACTGTTTGCTAATCGACTTTGTGGATTGAGGTGTTCGATAATGCAGTCTCCATTAACCTCATACAGAAATAATTTTTTTTCTGCCCCGTAGGGTTGCCATTCGTCAATTTTGATAAACTGTCCTCTGGCTTGAATGTAGGTTGCTCCTCTTTCTATAAGCTGCCTTTTTGCTTCCTTGATCGGGACTGCTGGGGTTGCTAAAAGTCCGTAGCGGAGTTCATCAAGCGAAAACCAGCCTTCCCATGCGATTGCCTGCAAGCATTCTTCTGCAATTGGCGGAAGTCCATGCTCTTTCTCATACTGAGCTTGAATTTGATATTGTTCTTCCCGCTGGTCGTTGCTGTGATGTGGATAGTATCCGGTGATTGTTGCGGTTTGGCAAAACTCTTTCATTGGGATAAAGCACCCACAAATACCAGAGCCACTCACGAAATTTGCCTCCAAAGGATGGGCGTGCTTTGAATGAAAAGTATGGGCATTCGCAGCTATTTTGAAGTGGGACAACCGGAAACTTGCTGTACGTTCTGAGTTTTGTGGAAATGGAATTTCAAATAATAGTCCCAATCTTAACAGCGAGCGATCGAGGGGTGGCTTCCAGGGTAAAGAATGAGGGAGTAACGGAAATCGCGGGATCATAGTATTTCTGTGATGGGTTGAGCGAGGTTTTGTGACAGACAGTTATCTGTAGGGAGCCTATTTCACCAGATGTACTTTAAGTTGCTATTTGTCTCGTTTTAAGGAGCTGGTGTCAGCTTTTCAGTCCTGGAGGAATATTAAGAGTCTGCGGTTCTTTGTCTCTATCAAGCTAGATCTCATGCAACTCTGCACGAATTATATTGATTCATACACACAACACGCTGTCCAGTGTGTTGTGTGCTGACGATTTCAATTCATTTAGCGATCGAGTTAAGCCTGAAGCATTAATGTGTCTCAAACTAAGACTTAACCAGTTCATTTGTATTGAGAGACAAACGCCCTTACTAAGAAATGCACTATCGAAGAAAAGGATAAACTTGAAATCTTGAGAAGTGGACGCGATCAGCAACTCATTAAAACATCCGAAACGGAGTACTCGGCGCAGGGTTGAATTGAGGCGTTGCAATCCGCTAAATCGAATTGCTCAAAAGTCTCGGTGCGAATTAAGACAACTGCCTGGTCTGAACTGCTTTTTCTCTAAGCATTTATCTGAGGCAGTAGAAATGGTTGCCAGACTTCGAAGTTAGTATCGAATTATAAAATCTTAGTGGGTGCATTCTAACTCAAGACGTTATCTTGGGATAAATTCACTCCAAAGAGTGAGAAATTTGAATTAAGCTTGTGTTCTACTACATTACATAAATTGCGTTAAGCATTAGTAGCATTAGTTATAACTGATGTTGCTGCGACTTAGGCAGCAATAGCTCTAGGTTTTTGTGAACGTGTATTATGAGCATTGCTGGAGCGTTTGACTGCAATTCGACGAAAAGCAATTTCTGTGTAGTGTGAATTGTGTTTATCAAGCGCTTCGGGAACCCCTTTCGCAAATTGCGACGAGTTTGAACTTTGTTTTTCTGTCAGTTCTAGTCATTCCTACTCGGACAAGACTGTCTTCAAGTGGTGATTGTCATTTTAGAAGATGTAGAGTTATTTTGCTTTGAATACTAGGCATCAAATTCAATTTAGTTAGCATCTGAACCATGAAAAAGATGAATCTGCTTGATCAATTTCGTCAAACTACAAACTTACAAACTCAACTTTTGGGTATTTACTTGCTCGCAGTTGGTTTGCTGCTACTGCCGGTATTTGTGTTCTATAACCTTGATGGTAATGCTTCTGTGCTCGCGTTTGCAGTGTTAGGTGGGTGGGGGGTCAGCGTTTTGCTAATAAGGGCTTTAACGCAAGCACTGATTGTGAGACCTTTGAAGAAACTCGTGAAGACACTGGAAAGATTCGAGCAAATTGGCGAGTTTTCACCGCTTTGTGAATCAGAACAACCCCCTGAGTTCAATCGTTTATGTTTATCCTTCAATCTTCTTGCACAGCGTCTACATAAAGCTGAGAAACAGCATTATGCGGTGATCGACGCTTTGATGCATGAACTCTGTACGCCAGTCACTGTGTTAAAGTGCGATCTAGAAATGCTTCAGAAGAACCGACGTACTCCAACGATAGATCTGTACGATAAGTTGGTTCGGCAAACAGAACTTCTTACTCGATTTATAGAAGATATGCAGTCGCTGACAGCGGTTGAGCGTGGTTGCCTATCGATGAACCGTCAGTCTTTCTCTATTCAGCAGTTGCTACAAGAGTCTCGAATTGAAATTATATCTGAAATCTTTAAGTCTTCGTGCCAAGTTCGCATGAACTGTTTACCAGATTTGCCTAACGCATTTTCTGATCCAGATTGGGTCAGACAAATTTTAACTAACCTAATCAGTAATGCAATTCGCTATGCCCCAGATGGAACTGTTGATGTTCGAGTCTGGGCTGAGGGGCGCTATCTGTGGGTTTCGGTTACGGATACCGGAATTGGTATTGCACCAGATGAGCTAACTTGTATCTTCGAACCATTTTGGCGATCGCCCCGCGCTCGTCGCCTGACTTCTAGAGGCAGCGGTATTGGACTTGCGGTTGTTCAACGTCTAGTAGTCTTGCAGGGAGGTCAAGTTGAAGTGGAAAGCGATTTAGAGCGTGGAAGTATGTTCCGGTTTTCTATTCCTTTAGCAGGCTTTGTCCCATGTTCTTCATAAAAAAAGGAAACTTTTGTTTCCTTTTTCTTGTGGCTATTCTCCATTGAACTTTTTTTCGCTTTGGGGTTTCATTCTGAAGAAATTCAAGCTTAATTCAAAGCAAGTTCACCGAAGATGGTTGTTTTGAGTAAGGAACAGACTCGTTTTTCCGTCGGAGTCGAAACGACTTACGCTCGGTTGCCTGAAGCGCTATGGGTCTTGGGCAACAAACAATTGATCGCCGACCATTCTTTCTCCTGAACAGGTTTCTAGTATTTCATATCCATTGGTGTTAATGTTTATAACTCGATAGTGAGGATGCGGGACCCAAAGTGTATCGGCTGCATCGATAACTGCCATTAATGTTTTGGTTGCCTTTCCTGATTCGATCTCGGTTTCGATTTGCTGCTCAGAAAAGGTAACGGCTTGATCGATCGTTCCCCAAAGCGGTTGACCTGCCTGTTCGCCTGCATACCACTTTCCATTGCGATGAATAATTGCGTACTTCATAAAGCGTCCTTGTTAGCGAATAGAGGATTGTCAGAGTCTGTGCTTGAGTTGTCTTTAAGAGAAGCTTAGGTTTTTGCCCATTGCTCAAGTTCACTGATTGCTGCTTGAGTTTGTGAAATCTGATGCTGTAACTGAAATTTTACAGAAGCACTGGTCTCGATTGCATGAGCGCGTCTTAGCGCTGTAAGCTTCTGTTGAAGAATTTGATATTCCTGATTTCGATCACCCAAATTAGTCGGGCTTTCAGCGTCGATAAAAGGAACTGATATAGCAGAACGGCTTCCTTTTTGTTCTTCCTCAAAGGGTAGTTTTCTCAGCAGGGGGTTGGCTTGATCAGCATAGATATCAATGTTTTTCGCAAGCCAATTCCCCGCATCGATCGCGGCTTCGTACTCATGCTTTAGTTGTTGCCAAACCGTGTCTTTCCAGTCGGTTTTGAGTTGCATTGCTGCGTCATAATCTAGTCCGGGGTGTAGGGGGTTGCGGCTCCATATTCCCCAGATGGCGGCTTTGTGGATTGCTGGATCAATTACTTTTACCCATTCAATTCCTAGTCGGTCTGCTCCCCGCAGAGGTTTCCCGGTCAATGGACTAATATACGGTCGCAGTTCGACCCCGAAAGCTTCAGCAAGTGGAATGTAACGTTCTCCCTCGCTGCGTTTGGGGACTTGAATCTCAGCAAGTGGATCATTCAGGGTCAAAATATAATGTAACGTTCCATCAACGTCTAACTCTCCGTTGACAGTGCGAGCGAGTGCAGGAGATCTCTGAATCGCGTTTATAACTTCTGGAAGAGCGTTAAAGTATTGCCAAGCTTGAATTTTACGAACGGGTTCTTTTGCGTTAAGAATGACATTGATCAGTTGCTCTATCCCCATTTGATCGAGGGTCAGATCGGGTCGTAACAATTTGAGGTCTTGGGATTGAGGTACTGCGTCTGATGTCGCTTCCGGTATATAGCCTGCCTCTGCTAAGCGGTTGAGAAGTGCGATCGCGATCTTGAGCGATGATCGTTTCAGTGTCGAATCGGCAGTGGCAATCTGTAGCGCAATGCTACCAGCGTCAATTTGGCTAACGGTTGAAACACTACTCGAAGCAAGTGGTTCAAGTGTTTCGAGGGAAATCAAGATTGCTTCAGTCAAAATCTCATCTGGCTCGGATAAACCGAGAAATTGAGCGAGTGTAGGAGGGGTGTTTTTGGGATGAGTCATCTTCACTTTCCTTTGCGATTTGAAGTTTGGTGGTTATCAGGCTGAGTGTTGGGCTGCTTTAATTCGTTTGGAACAGTTGTCTTAGTTCTTCGTGTTTGGAAGGATTTCAGTCGCAATGACACCTAAAATTTCTTTGTCTAGCTCAGACTCTGAATGTACAGGAACCGTTTCTCCCTGCCAGTTGGAACTGGTCTCGCGCACTTTGATGTCAATGTCGTGTTTATCTATCACAATCCAAACAAGGCGAGAAAGCGCTTCTCTTTCTGAGAATAGATTATAGAAAATGCGATCGGTCAATTTACGTCGTAACTGTTAGGTTATTTTCCAGATTGGGGTGACTGAATGGTTCATGTGATTCTGAGGTTGCTGTTTAAAGCTCTGACTTAGCACCCACTTTAATTTTCTCAATATTTGATGAAGTAGGGTAGAAATTGACGCAGTAAAGCCAAACTTCATTTCTACCTTCTGCATTCTCAAGCACAAATTCACGCGCGATCGAGTCTTCTAGCTCAAACCAACCTCGTGCATACAGATAATCGCTATTTGGCGGGAGCAACTCGTAAAATGCAGAGCGGTCCCATTCAATTTGGGATGTACCCCGGCGAGCTTGTTGAATTTGCGCGTTACTGATATCCATTAGCTCACTCATCAGGAAATGGATTAAATGGGCAGCGCTTTCTTGATTATCAGCTAGGTCATGTCGAAGATACTCTCTTCCCTCTACATCCAAAATTCTGAGATAGTGTCCGCTTTCGATCGGGCAAGCTAAACAGTAGCCAGATTCCAACTTGATCATTCGCTCTTGATTCATTTGCTGATTCTCATTGCTCTATTGGATTACTTTCTATCTAAATGGGTCTACAGGATTCAGACAAAAGCTATTTTTGATTCGTAGGCGATTTTACTTCAACCAGTCGGTTGTTTATCCTAATTGCTAGCGTTCTTATTTTTAAATCACGCGAGCTGTTCAGCGTGAGTGAAAGTAAGTGGAGAACACAAATTTTCGCAATCACTGCTGTTTTAGTTATTCTCAGCAGACAATGAAGGTACTGTGAATGTAAGATAAGTTTCCTTGTGCAAATCTGATGCAGGGTTTGGTAGAAAGGCATACTCAATGGTTTGTGCCAATTCTAGTCGTTTCAAGGTAGATGGGTAACTGGGTTTTTCATCAACTTGGCGTAACCAATCTTTGCAAATTCCACTTGCGTTGAAGAATCTGGTGGACAAGAAGCTTTTCATCATGCTGATTAACTGTGAATTTTCAGCCAGCGATAAGGGAAGATAGCCCGCGTGATTAACCTGTCTCAGCACAGCTTTGATATCGGCTTTAAAGTCTGCGGATGCATTTACAATACGAATTTCAGGGCATTGCATCTGAAGACGAGTTTCCCAAAGTTCTTGAAACACTGATTTCTTGATATAGTGACACCCATAACTGCTTGCAGGAACGATTGTTATGATGTGGTATTGCACTAGGATTTGTGTTCCGATCGTAGAAACTTCTAACAGGCAAACCGATCCATGTGCTTTCCAAATTTTTAGTTTGCGAATCTGCTTTAATGCCGTTTGAGCTAGGTTTCGATAGCTCTCGCTGTCTTCAATTAAGTGGGGGGGAAGCGGAAATGAAATCAGACGAAGCTTCGCGGAACTTATCTTTTTTGCTTTGTGCAAGATGTGCTTAAGTTTACCAATAGCAATATGCCGTCGTAAATGCTCACAAACTGGACATCCTAAGACTCGACAGAATTGAGTGTTCTTTAAGCGCTGGAATCCGTTTGCAAACTGCTGTATGGTTACAACATCTGCACAATGAGCCATTCTCTGAGCGTAAGGAGATTGTATCTGCTCGAGTCGATCGGCGAGGGACTCCGCTTGGGCTTTTAGCTGACAGAGCCAGTCTAGATGGTGTGGCTGACCGGATTTGATTTCGGCTTCATCGAGCATAATAATTTTACTAATGTCTAAAGCTAAATGCAGTCTAAACTCGTTTGTCACTTGCTGTTTTCAGGGACAATGACCTGGCTATTTAGTTTTAACCATCGTTGCTGTGCTCCGATTCCCAATCCTTTCATTGGAACGATAACTTTATAGCCAGATCTAGTGAGTAAGGGATCTAAGAATTCTCGGTAACGCATTCCAGCAAGAATTTCCAATAATTGATGCTTTGCAACAGTTTGTACAATTTGCTGATGAACGCGTTTTGCCCACTCCATCCGATGTGTTTTAGTTTGTTTCACCAGCGACTGATTGTAGGGTGTAATTGCGTCTGCAGGCTTGATTAGCCCGTGTTTAGCACTTAGGATAAACCAGTCGCAGCGCTGATTTTCTGCATATGCTTTAGCAAGCTGAAACCAGGTAGAGCAATACAATGCTTTTGCTTCAACCTTTGCATCTTGAGGAAGAACAATTTTCTTACTGACGCAAGCGAGGAGAATTGTTTTGTTCATGACTGTAGTCAAAGGTCTGTTCAAAAGTTGCGGTGTGAGTTTTACTCACACTTCTTTATTTGTGTTTCGTCTTGCTGCTCTACCTTATTCGCTGCGGTTCGCTTGATTTTCAGCAGTCTCCGGCGCAAGATTTCGAGTCGGATGGTTTCGTCGGGAATTTCTTCTAATCGGAAGGCTTTTCTTAAGCCAGACGGATAAGAATTTGGGGCGTTGCGGTGATGTTGGGCTTCAACGGTAATGCGTTCATTTTTTAAGTTGTCGCCGATACCCCACACCCAATAGTAAGTGTCGAGTAAATTGCCGCAGCCAAACTGCCAATTTGAAACTCGAAATCGCTGCCCGTTTGGTTTGATGTAGATTTGTTCGCGAATCAATGCATCCCCGTCAACGTCTGTGATCGGTCCCAAGTCAGGACTATGAAAAATTGTTCCTTCTCGTTCTGCTCGTTGGACTGCTTCGATTTCTTCTGGGGTACTATTGTTGAGCACCATCTTCAAAAAAGCATCGTTCATTGTGGTTTTCTAGAAATTCAAAAAGTTGGCTTTGCTATTGATAAAAGTCCTCAGGCTTGAACTCAATTTGTTGTTTAGACAGCGTTATCTGAACAACAAATTGATACCGATGCATGAGTTCCCGTTCAAAACGAGAAGAGACTGCAGCGAGTTGATTTGCGTCAGATTGCTGTTCCAGCTGATCTGTTGCTTCTAAATTTCTACTGTTTGAATGGCTCATTAGAGTCTAGTACTCTATTTATTTGAATCAGTCCTGCTTCCAAGTTCATATTGGCAATGATGCATGGTGAAGCATCTTAGTCTGGCAGTGATCGATCTTGGGATTGAACTAGAGAAGGAACAGCGAACTGAAATGACTCCTCCGGGCTGAATTCTAGAATTGCTGACGATGGAATCGGAATAACTTCCTGCACTACACCAAAAGTCTGCTCGATCTGCTTAATTCCATCGATGACTTTTTCTCCTACTAAATCATTCTGGTTAATGTCAGCGAGCCAGGGAAACTGTTCTAGAAGATAAGGCTTTACGTTTCTTGAGAGTCGTGGAAGGTCGTGTACTGGATCGTCATGACCACAGAGCTGGTGCAATCCTCGCTGAATTTCGTTAAAGTTGGCGCAGGATATTTCTGTATATAGGCTAACGACGATCGCTGTTCGCATTTGCATTGTTTGTTACCCAGAGTTCTAAGTTGACTGTTATTTTGTTTGAACTAAATTTTAATTTGGATTTAAGCAAGCCGTTGTTTTGGCAAGTCGAATGAGTTTTTTTATTTGGCGTATTTTTTCAAGCTGTAACCTGGCAACCAGTTTGAGTTTGGCGGGGTAGCCAAGTTCGCTGATCACTTGATGAATGAATAAGCTACCAAACTGCGAAAGGATGTTCCCTCTAGTCTTGATACTACCCCCACCGGTATGTATGGATTGCCGTTAAACCGCCGAGATTCTTTTGAAATTCAGTTATTATGACAGAAGAAATAGGCAGATTCCTGCGATCAGAAGTCGTGCTGCCCAATGGATCTGCAGCTTTGGGCAAACCGCGCCCGCAAATCCGAAAAAAGCAGCTGCAAAGTGAAGCCCTGAGCGTCCTTGAGTGATGCATAATAAGCCGAGGATAACGCAAATGAATACAATTGCCCAAGCGCTCCAGTTCATTAGTCGCGTTAGTAACTGATCAAATTGAGAATTGTTGGAAGGTCTCATTGTGAATAGTTTGGTTGATAATGGGCTAGGAAATCCTTGTGAACGACTGTCGAAAAACTTCAGTTTTTGATTCAATGATTTATAAACTCAGTCCAATTTTGCTCATGTCAGTAGGATTGTGCTAATTCACTTTTTGTTTGTTTCCCTTGCGCTAAATCTTTCTCTTAACCTGACATGACGGCATCTGAATCCTTCGCAAGGGTGATTACAATCTTGAGTGTATTGCTGTAGTAACCTTCACTCTGGTTTTGCTGCAGACTTGTTAGAATGCAGTGCCTCTTGCTGACGAGCAAACTCTAGCCGTCTTGCCATCATCACATAAAGATCAGCTTCCGACATCATTCTAAATGCCTCGGGGTCTTCAATTCCCATCGCAAGCCCAAATTGAGCCAATTCATTGACCGAGGTCCCGTTTATGTTGAGTAAAGCATCAAAGCTTGATCTCATGATATTCATTGTGTATCCCCAACATTTCAATTCGGAGATTGCAACTTCATAATCCCAGTAGCTGCAAATTTCATTGATTCCTACACTGAAGCGTTCTAGAGTCCGGAGATAGTCTGCATAAGGTAAAACTGGCTTTTTTCTGATTTTTCGAGCAACTGAGATGGCAGCATGTAACGGGCGGTTTGTGCGTTGTCGAACTGTGTCTGCGACTTCGGCAAGCAGCATGGATTGAAGTTTAACGAGGTGCATAATTAAGAAAGATTCGAAGTGTGATTGTTTAAGTAAGCACGAATTTCATCGCCCAATCCTAGCCCAGCGGTTGTAGGCGATTGAGTGAGTTGTTCAAGGCGGCTGTTGCTAAACTGAGTCATGTTGATGCCCACGTTTTCTAATTTCTCAATCAGGTTTGAGTGCATCACTTTGAGCTGTTCAAAGTTTGCTGGATCGCCAATCCAGGTTGCTTGTGCGGCAGGTGTCAGCGCAAGAAACACTTGTGGAGTCATGATTCGAGTAATAATGAGGAATGATTTTTTCTGCGAGACTTTTTGGCAGATCAAACTACTACAAAATGCAGTTTGGTATTTAATGCAATGTTAGGAATTTAGTCTTTAGTCAGTGGACATTTATACTGCACAATGACTCCCTGAGGCACATCAGAATAGGTAATTTCTTCTAGACCAAGTTCAAAAACTTTTGGAGTTGCGGTATCAATTTGAAGACTTTGCAATCTGTTTCGCGATGAGCGACCCATGGAAAAGAGAGAACAGCTTTCTTATCGCGGCGCTAAAAATTTTGACAAGTTCCGTCGCGCAATTTTGCTTCGTAATCCATCGGGTTCCGGATCACGGGTCAAGGCTCAGAGCGGTCGCTCTGTAACGCAATATTTTAGACCTACTGCGATCTCTTATGGAATTTGATTTCTCTAGTGGAACTTGATAAAATCTCAAGGCACCAATTTTTTTTGCTGCATTTGAGAATTCCAATTCTCTTGTTCTAGTGATGGGGCTGACTTAACCGTAACTTAGAGTATTAAAAGTTACCTTAACTGAGTCAAAGTAGCTAGATTCGCAACGAAGTTTCTGACTTAGGGAGTAGGGATCTTTTGTTCGTTGTAATTTACACTCCTAAAGGGTTGCGGTCAGTACTGAAACTATTGTTTTACTAGGTCGGTAGAGATGAAGAACTTTTGCTTCTCACTCCTTCTTGCCAGCTTTTTTGGTGTTTTGGAACTATCTTTTCCGAGTGTTGGATTGTCGCAAGTACGTCAAACCTGTAATCCGATTGGAAGAATTGTGTCTGGAACCGGGCAGAACCAGACTCAGCGCACGTCAATTACTTCCGGACAAATTATTTGTGCTGGAGATCAACTTTCCAAAGTGGTCAACGTTAAGCTGTTGTGTTTTCGAACTCGATCTCAGATTGAACTGCGGGGAACCGCACAGGTCGATCGTCAAACTTGTGCCGCAGGCTCCAAAACGATTGTGACTGAACCCTGTGTACCTGGACGTTCACAGCAGTGCTTTCGTGCGAAAGGCCCGGTTGGAGATTTGCGAATTCTTGAACCTAATCAAACGACGATTTCTGATAAGCGACCTCGGATCGCCTGGGAGCCTTATCCATCTGTGAATACGTATCTAGTTCGCGTGACTGGTCCAGGAATGAGCTGGGAGCGTGTTGTTTTGGGGACACGAACCGAGTATCCGATTACAGAAACTCCTTTCGAATACGGCAATGCTTATCGTATTGTGGTGTTGGCGAAACGAGGTCAGTCATTTTCACTGATTGCCTCCACTGTTGTTAATGTTGTTCGGAACGGTGCCGTAACCTCTAATTCTTTTGGTCGCTAAAGCAGGCACTGAAATTCTAAAAGAATCAAAGTTTCGAGATCAATTATTCATCTGCTACTGTTATTGACCAAACCATTGGTATTACCCTGACTCCTTGTGCGTGCCGGGTTCAAAAAATACGGTGCTGGTTATGATAAGTAAGATCGCTGTTAATGGCAGGATCAAAAAACTAGAAGCATAAGTTTGCCAAACTCAGTTGGAAGCATAAACTTGTCTCAACGGCAAACTTATGCTTCCAATCACATTTTCTCAGACTGGGCTGCCAACAAGAACAATTCCAGACCAGAAATACGGGTGAGCGAAGGCATCGCTCTTGAGCAGTGTCACCTGAGCGCGTTGGAGCGCCTGAGTTTTTGTCAAACCTTCATTCAGGGCTTGATAAAATTCGCTCATTAAGACTCCGGTACTGTCTGCATCGACTAACCACAGTGTTGCAACCGTACTACGAGCGCTGGCTTGAGCCGCAAGTCCAGCAATTCCGAGTGTGCTGCGACTATCTCCTTTAGCGGTTTGGCAAGCACTTAGAACTAGTAAGTTAATTGCCGATTGACCGGTCTGAGTAGACGTTCGAACCAGCTGGTTGATTTGTGCCGCATCGATTACTTTATCCCAGGCAAGTAAGACCGTTTTGGTTGGGTCGCTGCTGAACTGTCCGTGCGTTGTAATGTGTACGATCGGATACTCGTTTTGCACTTCTGAGAACAGTCGGTTGGCTGTGAATTGTTCGTTCAGAAGTTCCACGCTGCGGCTGAGAGATCGACGAATATTCTTAATCTCAAACTCAACTTCAGGGAGTGCTGTCAGTCCCCGAGGAGCACGCGGATCTTGAAAACTTGGACTTGTTTCGCTTAGCCCAGCAATCAAGGCGCGGAGATTGTTGGATTTGAGCTGTTCGGGTTTTTGAACCCGAGAGCCAATTGCCAGTGAGACTTGATAATTTTCGATCAAAAACTGGCTGCCATCATGGAGTAGCCCCATAGGAATATTTTGGAGCAAACTGTCGAGAACAAAGACGAGCGATCCGTTGGCTGGTAAAACGTTCTGATCTTTTGCGGGTTTAATTAATTCGGTATATAGGGTTTGAGCATAAGGCAGGACATCTTCAGTGATGTTCGTATTTCTAAATCCAGGGTCTTGAAGATTGACGATTAGATTTTGAGCGGCTAGTTTAGTTGCGGCTGGATTTTTGCTGGTGTATTCGTGAAATGTAGACGGACCTGACTGCACAATTGTTTTGATTGTGTCGGGTAGGTTAATAATATGAACAACGATCGGGGAATTTGAACCCGAAACGATTTGTTCGATCGGTGTGATGTCAGCAATTCTGCCACAGCCTAGATAGTTTTCCAACTCGCTAATTTGTAGTGATTCATTCACTTGAACAATTTCCTGGAGGTTTGGCTGGGGCTGGGTGGAAAGTAACTCCATGTATTCTCGATAGACTGGCTCCACTCTTTCCCTAAAGCTAAACTGAATTTCAGGGTTGACGGCTAGTAGGCTAGCGCGGATTTCGTTGATATTTGCGATCGCTGACCGATACGCTGCTGCTGCATCATTGTTGCGATTTTCAGCGCGATACAGTTGTGCGAGTTCCTGTTGCCATTGATAAGCAAGATCGGGGGCGTTCACTGCCTGAGCAAGGGTGATGGCTTCTTCATAGTGCGGGATTGCCCGCCTGTTCGGTCTTTGGGCTGATTCGATTGCGAGTCCTCGCGTTCCGACTGCCAAGGATTGAAAGCGGAGATTTTGAATTGCTTTTGCCGATGTGAGGGATTGGTCGATTAACTTTTGAATTTGTGCGTCAGTCGAACCCGTACTTTGCCATAGTGTCGAGATCTGTTTTACCTGCTTGCTTTTAATCAGCGATTGAGCTAGCTTGATTTGACTGCTAATGGTTTCTATCTTTGAGGGATAGTCTATCGACTGAGATTGCAGTGGCAGAATTGTAGGTTTGAGGTTTGTCACAATTTTTGTGAATTGTGGGTTTAATCGCGTTACCGCCCACTGCTCAGCGCTATGTTCCAGCCAGTATCCCAAGTCAACCACAAAGCTAAAGGTGCTGATTGCGGCTTGCCCACTCACTGGGTCTTGCTTAGATGCAGCAAGGCGTATTGCTCGCTGATACTCTGAAATAGTGTTTGTAATTGCTTCGCTGAGTCGAGCGATGTCTTGTTCTTGTAGAATCGGATCGTCAATCCGCAATAAATTGTTGCGAAGTTGATCGCTTAGCAAGGCATTGGTTGTCCCTCGAGATAAAGCGAGTCGCGCTTGTTCGGGTTTATCTTGAGCTTCTACAGCAAACTGGTCCGCACGATCGAGTACTTTTTTCGATTCAGCAAGTTTGCTGAGCGAACGCAGCGTTGTTCCCATCAGTCGTAATCCGATGCGGTTTGTCGAGGTTTGCGGCAGTTTGGCAAGCTGCTGGCTCAATTGCTCTGAAGCATCGGAAGGAATTGCCTGTAGCTGTGGAGAAGATACACAAAGCCAACTAGGAAACCGAAGGGTTCCGACAATGGTTTGACAAGCTTGTAGATTGAGTCCGAGAACTTGCAGTGCAATAGCTTGATTGAGTCGGGAGCCTGCAATGCCCTCTGGGTTTTGCTCTTGCTCATACTGATGTGTCGCCTGCCGCCAGAGTGATAGTGCTTCGGTTGGATTGCCGCGAGTTAAGGCTTGAAATCCTTGCTGATTGAAGCTGCTTGCTGTTTTGGATGGGGCTTGCGAGTGAGCGCTGAGTTGAATCAATCCGCTTAAACAGCAGCCGATAAGGGTGAAGATGCAAAACTGCATAAATCGAGACCGCATAGAGATTGCTCCTTGTGCTTTGTTAAATGCCTCAGAACGAAGTGCGGTATCCGACTGAGAAGTTCAGGTCGTTACCGCGTAGAGTGCCGTCCTGTCGAAACGGAAAGGCATAATCGAGTCGAGCGAGGAAGTTTGCATCTGACCATTGCAGCCCGATTCCAGCCGATCCGAGTGTGTCAAATCCTCGCTGATTAACCGTTTGAATAGCACCTACATCGAGAAATGGCACGACCGACAATCGCCGACGAGATTCTAGTGGAATTCGCAGTTCTGCTGATGCAAATGCTCCGCGATCGCCGAGCAGCGCATCCGGTCGATACCCGCGCACAATTGATCCTCCCAAGCTAAACTGTTCGGTTGAAACCAACGGACGATCACTCCACTGAATTAGGCTACGAACGACTAAATCTCCGAGTCTAAGTCGCTTGAACCACGTCGCATCACCTTGCCACCGCACAAAACGACTGTCTGGTCCAGATGTTCCTTCAGGATTTCGGGTTCCGGCAATGCCAAAACTAAAAGTTGAATTTAGCGCCAACGCAGAGTCTAGATTAATTTGCTGATAGTTCTGAAATAGGTTGATCACTCCGATTCGAGTCCTGCCATCAGAATCGGCTCCCGCAGACAGGGGAAAACCTTCACCCAGTAGAATGGTACGCGAATCAAGATATTCTGCCCCAATGCCGACACTGAGCAGATCAATTCTTTGGGCGCTTGCTCTCCGCACAATCGGATGGCGAACGGCAAGTTCGTAGACGTTGGTTTTGGCACGGATATCAAGATCGCGAAACGGCTCGGTGATGATGCGGCTGCCTACGGTGCGAAACGAAACTTCCAGTCGGGTATCTTGAGGGGTAATTGGAAGCGAATAGCGTACGAGCCAATCGTTGCTGCCCGTTGTGTTGCCGTAGCCCAGTTCGAGCGTGTCTCCGAGTCCGAGCAGGTTTGCTTTTGCAAATGAAACTCGCCGCTGAAAGTTACCGACTGTCTCTGGGCGAAAATTATCGGCATCGACGGCAAGGGTATTCGTGGGCGTTGGCACAATTTGCACAATTAAAACGACGCGTCCTGGGGTTGCACTAGATTGAACATCGACGTTAATCGATTGAATTAGCGGATCAACCTGCAGTAAGCGTAGTTGATTTAATAACTCAGCTTCATTAAAGGTGGATGTGTTCAATCGCGATCGGACATAGCGCTCTAACCGTGAATCGCCTGTAATTTCAATGCGTTCGATCGAACCTTCGAGAATCGATAGCGTCACGATTCCAGTTTGAACGTTTTGATTGCGGTTCGGAAGTAATCGCACAACCGCAGCAGTAAAACCACGATTGAGATATGCCTGCTTTACTGCTTCCCGAGCGGCTGCAAGTTCAGCAAAAGTAATGGACCTTCCCCGATAGGGTGCAGTAATGCGATCGAGTTCAGATCGACTTAGCTGTTGATTCCCTTCATAGATAAACTGATTGACCTGAATTGTGTCGCGGGTCGTTTCCGGCGGAAGCGATTCAGGTCGGGGTTGTGGAATTGGGACAGGCGGTGTTGGCTGAAGCGGTTTTTGCAGTGGAGTCTGGGGTTCAAGCGGTGCTGATGGCAAGCGAGGCAGTGTAGACGGGCTTTGCGCGACTGCCGGCGCAGTGACACCGAGCATGACAACGCTCTCAAAGAGAAAGAATCTTAAGGATTGGGGCATATAGAACTCGCGCGATCGGTAGATCGAGAAACAGGCGTTGTGGCAGTATTTTCTGTCACTAATCGAATTGTGCCATTGGGCAGTCGCTGCCATCCTTGTGCGTCGAGGTCATTGTCTAAAGGGGGGGAGAGCGGAGCAGACTGAGCTGTAGCGCGGGGATCTTGCCATCCTGGTTCGCCGCCAATGGTTGAATCTGTTGGTAATCCTCCGCGACCCGAGACGGTCAACCGACTTGCTGCAGCGGTCTGCCCTGGGCAGGCAATGGCAACGGTTGGCACACTTGGTGTTACGGGGGCAATTTGATTACTCGGTGCGAGCTGGAATTGTGGAGCATCTAGTTGAACCGTTCCCGTGAATTCAATGCCTTTTGCTGAGGTTGCCGTAATAATGGTGGGTTCTGGGGCGAGCGACAAAAATAAGCCACGTCGGGCTTGAATTAAGACATTTCCACCACGATTGTCGACGGCAGTTGCAGCAATGCCCGTGAAGTTCTTGGCGGTTAGCACATCCGCTTTAATCGTAATGTTGCCTCCCAAACTGCTGCCCTGAGAATTCGTTGAAATGAGCGATCGATCTAGTCGAACGGTGTCTCCGGTAATTGAAATACTGCCGAAGTTACCAGCGCTTGTGTCTGCTCCGATAAAGCCCCGGATTAAGCGGAGATCGTTTGCGTTGATCTCGATATCTCCGGCGCTACCAATTTCCGTGGCAGTAGCAACAATTGAGCCGCTATTGGCAACAGTTAATTTCGGTGTATTAATCTGAATTTTGCCGCCTTCGGTTACAGATGGCGTGGGAGCAAGAATTTCTGTGGTAGTAATGCCTGGAATTCCGCCCGTTGGGTTGGTGAGGATCGATAAAACATCCGGAGGCACGTTGATGATTTGAACGGGTGCAATTGGTGCACCTGGATAAACTCCAGCAGAAACTGAACTGAGGAAGTTAGCATCGCCAGGAAGCTGTCCTTCGATATCGACTGACTGCTTGGCATTGATCTGGATATTGCCGCTTCTACCCGTTGCAAATACGTTTGAAGAAATAAACGCTCCATTTGTAATGCTTAAGCGATCGACGTTGATGTTGATGTCTCCCGCAAGCTGTGAATTCACCGCATCGCTAAAAATTCCGACTTGAAACCCGTTTTCGGGTGCTGCTGCTAACGGAGAGCTGATAACTTTAAGGGGAGCTGATCCGACGAGTTCTAGTGTCTGAGCGTTAATTGTGGTATCGCCCCCCCGTTCGCCTCCATTGAAGACGCTCGATTGAATAATGGACTGATTACCGAGGCGAATTGTGGGTGCGTTGAGCGTCGTTTCGCCTTTAGGACCAAGCAAGCTATTATTGCCGATTCCACCTGGAGACAGTCCGGGCAATCCTCGTCCTTGGATATTAAAAGCGCCTGAAATGTCGATTGAGCGATTGCCGATGATGCGAATATCCGGGGATTTTCCGATTCCAAACGTTGCGCCCGCAATCACCGAATTGAAGACTTGAATTGTGTCGCCTTCTAGCAAAATCGAGGGGCTGCTCCCGCTTCCAATCGTCGAGGCTCCGAGTACAGCATTGTTGGTAACGGCGATCGTTGGAGCGTTGAAGCGAATAAAACCGCCATTGAGACTGCTAAGCGTTCCTGAAAAAACGGTCGCATCGTTTCTGATATCGATGCGGTTTCCAACCAGATCGATGTCGCCGCCTGCAAGTCCAGAGGCATTGATGGAACCTCGATCGATTAGAATCGATCCTCGTTCTGGTGCGCCGTCATACGCGAAATTCCATCGCGTTAAACTCGGATTAAGACGAACAATCCCATTTCCTGCGACGCTGCCAAGACTGACGCGTCCGTTGAAGCTTGTTGCATTTCCTCCTTGGTTGATCTGAATGTCTCCGCCAATAAGTGCGAGTTCAAATCCTGGGGCGGACTGGAGTCCGACCGGCTGATTGTAAAACTGCCCAAACAGCCGCAGTCCTGTACTCAATGAAAGTCCTTGACGATCGGTGTTAGTGAGTTCGATCGGCAAATTAAGCGAAAGTGCCGATTGGCTCTGATTAAAGATTGCACCTGGTTTTTGTCCGAACAACAAGGCGCTCGGCTGTCCGTTGATTGTTAGGACTGGAGCGGACGCAGGATTAATAGCGCTAAATCGCTCTCCATTATTGAATTCAATGGTTTCTGCTGTTGAGAATAAGACCGATCTTCCCGTATTTAAAAAGGCATTCGGACCAAAATTGATTCCAGCAGGATTGAGAAAAACAAAGTTCGCGGGTTGGCTCGTCTGAATCAATCCGTTGATTGACGATGGCGCTCCGCCAGTTACTCGATTTATAACCGTTTGAGTAATTGGAGCTAAGTTGAACAACGTCGCGCTGCCTGTGGGAATCGAAAACTCACGAAAGCTGTGAAATAGGACTGTTCCGCGCTGTGCACCTCCAGTGATAATCGTTGAATTCAGCGCAGGAAGAACCTGGGTTTGTTCGAGACCTAGACTATTATCCGGAGCGATTTGCGCTGTGGCGACGGGTGTGAACCATAATGCGAGCAGTGGTAGCCATCGTTCAATCCGAATGCCGATTTTTGCTGTCAGGAAGTGCGGATGAATCATTTTGTTAAGCCAAGGATTAAAAAACAAAATTGTTTTTGGTGAGATGCACGCAGACTTGAGCTTAGATAGAT
Source organism: Leptolyngbya sp. AN10 (assembly GCF_050565645.1). Classification (NCBI taxonomy): domain Bacteria; kingdom Bacillati; phylum Cyanobacteriota; class Cyanophyceae; order Leptolyngbyales; family Leptolyngbyaceae; genus Leptolyngbya; species Leptolyngbya sp. AN10. The sequence continues at coordinate 425,643 of NZ_JBNXVP010000001.1, read as the reverse complement.
AGACGGACTTGTTTTTGCTGCTCTAGATACGAATGCAGACACTCAACAAAAAATCCGTGCAGTATTAAATTGCGAGCGGCATCGAACGGGCTTTTAGGAATAAGAGGATACCGATTTCCTACAAGCTCAATCAGGTATGGCTCCCTGACCACGGTGCTGACATATCGACAGAGCGCTTCGTCGAGCGGGAGAGAATACAAGGCGCGTTCAAACTCATCTGGCGTGAAGCAAAAACTATAGATAATCTTGAAAAGCTCAAGGGTTGATTCTAAATCTAGAACTCGCAAGCGTCGAGGTGAAAAATCAATCGTCACTTCGACTGGTTGAATGCTATTGTAAACAACTGTTCGTGCGGGTTCTTCAGCTTGTTGAGCGTTGACTCGACGAACCCAGTCTGGATCACGCTGTTTTGCAGTAGCGTAATCAAAGATGAAATTGTACAAATTCAAATCGTGCTTTAAAAACGCCTGATCTACTAAATCGTCCACTGTTCGTGGATATAAATCTGACTTTTCAAGGTTTGGATCCGGGCTGTTATCAATTAGAAAGTTGAGAATATTAGATTCTAGCCCAAAGTGTCTCACAATCAGGAAGCTTGCTTCTGGAGACACAAAGGTATTGATAAACCAGACGGCAACTCGGTGCATCCATTCGTACTGGTTAAACTGAAACGGCAAAAGCTGCTTGACCAAGAGAATCACCCCAAGCAGCAGGTTTGCGATGATTTTGATCGGAATTAGTAAGTAGCGGCGCGTCCAGTTTTGCAGGTCCTGAATAGTGAATGCTTTCGCTTGTGGGTCTAGTGTCACCGATTGATCGAGGTAAAGAATGTCCCAAGTATTGGGATTTTGTCGATCGTGATACCGTGTGGGTTGAATGGGTTTGACAGACCGTTCTACCACCCTTAAATTCATTGAATTTCCTCCAATTGCAGCAGATAGAGTCGCGCTGTGATTTTTGCGGATTGAACGATGCGTTCTGCAATCTCGTGCGTCATCCACTCCGCATTAAATAACGCATGCCATCGGTCGAGATGCTGAGTGTCATTCTCACCGTGATAGCTGAAGAACGAAACTTGGGTATCGCTCAACCCTAAATGTTGCTTGATCTGATTCGCCCATTGTCCGGCAACGCGATGTCCTACAGTCTCGATAATAAAGATACTGCCGATCAAGTCGATTGGATTGGGCTGTGACCCCTGATTAAAAATAAACGCGGATAAAGCTTCTCCCCCAACGTTCTTTTTAGCTTGGGTAATTTCTTCAAGCGATCCGCCGACAGCTACGTAATTTTGATCGAGCAGTTCGAAGTCGCGGTGTTCATCTTTGGCATGTCGAATAAATGCCGAGCGAAGTTCGTTTTCGGTTAGATTCGAGGCTGCTCTAGTAAGCCATCGCGATCCTTCTACGACTTGAGGGCGCAATGTTCGCAGTAACGCTTTGTAGTCATCAATACTAAATTCACCCCGCTCGAGTTTTCGCATGATTCTGACGGATCTCAACTTCCGCTCAAATTCAAGCCAAGTGAGCGTGAGTTTCTGTAACAGATACGATCCAACCCCCTGATCGTTCGCAACAGCAGGTTGCGCCGTGCTGTCTAATTTGATATTCCAAGTCGGTGTGGAGGCTTCTCCAACAACTGTAAACATCAGATAAGCTGTTGTAAATCTCCCGCTTTCCGGCACCATGCAGAACACGGTTTGACCAGGCTTCATTTTCCCTGAATAAAAAAGCTCTTCAAGCATCAGGTAAATTGAAGCACAGCCTGTATTTCCCCGGGTATAGAGGTTGGTAAACCATTTTTCTTCAGGAACCAGACATCCGGCTTTATCAAGAAGTTCAACAATCTGACTCCGAAACACGTGCGAGGAATAATGGCAAACAAACCAATCAATCTTGTTTACATCCACCCGATCTTGATCGAGCAGTTTGAGCCAGCCTTCAACGCCGAGTTTAACAATATTGTCGAGAATACGAACGTTTTGACGTAGATTGATCGCACCTGCTTCTGCCGCTTCAACATACGAGGAATAATCCATCCAGCTTCGCTGATCGACTTCATTCATTCCTGCATACATACAGGTAGGATATGCATTCGCGTGAGAAGCTAATTCAATCCACTCTAGTCGGAGGCTAATGCCGTTGGGGTTTGGCTGATCTTCAATCAGAAATGCTCCTGCTCCATCAGACAACATCCATCTGAGAAATTCGGTATCAAAGGAGAGTCCTTTGCCCGCTTTAATCTCAGGCTGCGCTTCAAAATGCGTGTGGGTCATTAGCCGCGAAGCTAGTTCAGAAGCAACGGTAATTGCTTGACGTTTTTGTCCGGTCTGTACTTGCGCTGCTGCATATTTTAGCGCAGAGACCCCCGCGCTACAGACTCCGTGAACCGAGAGGATTTCGAGTGGTGGTAGTTCTGATAAAATCCCATGAACCATACTTGCAAAGCCTGGAACTAGGTGATCGGGCCAAGTGGTCGCGGCACACAGCAAATCGACTTCGTGTGGATCGACATTGCTTCGACTCAGTACATCTCGAACGGCGTGCGCTGCCATTTCGCAGTTTGAAATGACGACTTGCTGGTTTTGATCGATCGCATAATGCCGTTGCAGAATCCCATTCTGCTTCAAAATGCGCGATTTCATTCTCGAAGGTCGTCCGTTGATTTTACCTAAATAGTCTTCGATCTGATCGTTGCTAATCGGTAAGCCTGGAAGAAACTTGCCAATGTGATTGATAAAAGCACTGCTCATTTTATCCTCTTTTAATTATCCCAGTAATAGGATGTATTGCGGATTCCGTACTCTTCTCGGAGTGAATCGAGTGTGCAATGCATCACACTATTGGGATCAATATAAGCATCAATTTTTTTGCGAACAGTGAATCCCTGTCGTATTCCTTTAATGTAATACCAACACACAAGATGAGGGGGTATATAAGCTGATTCCCAAGCTTGTCCCCGTAACGAGTTAAACAACAACACAAGAAAGACAACAAAACTTTCAGGGTAGTAATACCAGGGTCTTCGCCAAGTTAGCGATGTGAGTAGAAATCCAATCAGTTGTAGTTCGTCTTGCAAATTAACTCCATACCCGGTAATGACGTGCATGATATCGTGCCGCCACAAATCAATCCAGGGAACACGAAACCAGCCAACATATAGGTCTTGATTGCGCGTAAAATCTGGACTGGCTTGATAATATCGTTCTAATCCTTCCTCAAGCGTAAGCGCTGTACGTACCGTCATGAATGCTACCTCAGATGAAGCAATGCTCTAGACTTGCTGGGTTAAGTCTATTGATGGAAGAGAGTTTTAGGGTAGATTGAAGCCTAGAAGGTAGATGAAAATCCGAAGAATTAAGCCAACGAATGTCGAACCTCACAGCCGCAAGATTCAGTGCTTCTGGCAACGCAATTATTCTTTTCGGCAACATGATTGTTCAAACTTGTGTACATGATGTTACCAAATTTGCTTCTGCTCGTGAACAGTGTTATTTCTAGAGTTTCATTACAAAAAGATGTTTGTATTATGACTTTGCTCAATGAGGCTGCTCTGTTTTTATACAATGCTGCGGCGATGCGTTTATCGTGAACTCAGTTGCTTCGAGTATTGATTTCACTGGGATTGAGCAACATTATGCCCAAAGCTGCGCCGGATTGACTACGTTCAGCAAATTTATGAATTTCAATGTGTATTTAATTACAAGTACGCCGAATCAGTGCAGCTACTTATTGAGAAAAGTAAAGTATGCCTTAATCGGGATTGACAATAGCCAGCTATGCGCTGGCTATCGCTTTGGACAGAGATTTTGACGAGATGTTTACTCAAACGTTGCTTGATTACTAGCTAGCGTAACGGCATCAACAGGATAAATGGGTTGCCCTGAGGGATTGGTGGCGGGACCGGAGAGTACAACTCCTCGATTCACCAGCGCAATGTTGATTGCTCCATTGCGCTCCGGAAAATAAAGCATCTGACTTTCGTAGCCTGCGACATCACCTTTTTTTCCCCAGGCTCTGCCGAATGGAGTGCTATAGTCGGCAATACCGAGTCCAAACCCCTTGCCTTCATACGGCAGTCCTTCTTCAACAAACGATAGTAATTGAGCTTTACTGTCTGGCTTGAGTAGATCTTCACCGAGTAAAGCCTGGGTGAAGCGAGCTAGGTCTTGAGCGGTCGAGGAAAGTCCTCCTGTGTAGCTGCCAATAGCCGCTGTGTTAATTTTTGCAGTGTCGTCGAGGTTCCCGTCTGGACCTAATCCCTTGGGCTTAAGGAAGTCTTCGTACCCACGCGCCTGGTTTTGAACGGGTTTGCGAGTCCCGTTGAAGAACGTGTTGTTTAATCCTAAAGGATCAAGAATTTCCGTTTTCATTACGGCAGCAAAGGGTGTTCCGGTTGCTTTTTCAACCATCAGCCCAGCGAGGATTGTGCCCGTGTTAGGATAGACCCAAACCGATGAAGAAGCAGGACCAGAAAAGCGCGGTTGCCCGTATGCGTAAGCAACTAACTCTTGGGGTTGCCAGTTTCGCCAAGAGCCGAACAGATAATCGACGATACTATCGAATCGAAACCGGGGACTGTTTGTGAAATCATAAACTCCGCTGGTGCCATTTAAAAGCTGCCTCAGCGTCAGACTAGCTCCGTCTGGAATGCGTTGAGCGATGTCGGGAAGCCATCGACCTAATGTATCATCGAGACTAATTTTTCCTTGCTCAACAATCTTGAGTGTTGTTGCTGCTGTGAAGGTTTTTGTGATGCTGCCTATATTGAAAATATTGTCGGCTTGCATCGGTGTTCGAGTTCCCAAATCAGCAATGCCGGATGCTCCTTTCCAGGTAAATTCATCGGGGGTCACGACTGCTGTTGTTGTTCCAGGAGCAGATCCAGGTTGCGTTAAGGTTTGATCGAGCGCGGCTTGTAACTTCTGTGCTCGATCCGAGTTGTCGAAGATAAAACTGGATTGATCAATCTGAGCGGCTTTAATCCCAATCAGCTTTGCAATCTCGCGACCTTGATCGAGAATTGTTGTTTCGAGTGGGTTGTCTTGAATAGTTAGATCTGCAAACGTAGCACCTAGCCGACTAATCCTTAACTGGTCGGTTCCATTGCTAAAGTCTGTCACCACGCTGGGTCCTTGGGGTGAACTCCATGCCCCAATCCAAAATTGGTCACGACCTTGTCCACCGGTCATGATTGCGCCACCGCTGTTGTCGATCAGGGTGTCGTTTCCAGCTCCACCAACTAAAACCTGATGAGTGATGGTTCTACGAAGAATCAGGTTCTCTGGCGTTTCTTGAATCGGACTGACCGAGGGCAAGGCATTCAGCGCTGAAATTGGAGTTTCGAGCAGGGGACTGCTGAGTTGCTGAATGTGACTGCTGTGAAGGTTTGCGCTCAGGCTAAGGTCTGGATGCATCAATGGGTTTAACATCGGGTTTTTCGATGAGGTAAATCAATGAATAAAGAACTAGCTAGATCAATTCAGGGCTGTGTGAATTCGGTTCCTGAATGCGAATCTAGCAGTTCGGTTTCGAGCAAGTTCTGGATATGGTGTGATTCTGCAAACTCGATACAGCAGGAATGATGAGGCGGCAGTGATGGTTAACCTAAGTACTGCCGATTGAATCAGGCGCGTTCTTGCTGCTTATTATGGCATCGAATCAAGAGACTCGACCAGTATGCCTTGAATTGTAGTGATTTATCGAAGTCTTGGCGGTCCTCGATTAAAATTTGTTCGATGAGGTTTCGTCATCCTTTATCTTTTGGAGTTCAGATCGAATGCAACCGTCGTTTTGGAAAATTCCGCCCTATTTGCAGGGAGTGATTGCGGTTTTATGTTTGGTAGGGATTGGTGTTCGGTTTCTCAATTTAAAGAACAATTCGTACTGGGGAGACGAGTTCTTTTCGTTGCTGCGGCTTTCTGGCTATACGCAAACTGAACTACTGACACAGGTTTTTAACGGTACGTTGAGACAGATATCAGAGCTGAACGTTTATCAAAGCGCAGAGAATTCTAGGACGCTCTGGGATACGGTGAGATCGCTTGCGATCGAAGATTCACAGCATCCGCCGCTGTATTACAGCCTGCTGCGATTATGGGCGCAACACTTTGGAGATTCAATCACGACAATTCGCAGCTTTTCGAGTTTTACTAGTTTGTTCGCGCTGCCTGCAATTTACTGGCTCAGCTTCGAGTTATTTCAGCTGCCGCTAGCTGCATGGTTGTCGGTCGGACTAATCTCTGTGTCACCCCTGCATTTTCTTACTGCGCAGGAGGTGAGGGAATATGGTCTTTGGACGGTTGCGATCCTAGTCGCGAGTGCATTGCTGCTAAAATCGATGCGCTGTAAGCGCCGTATTGACTGGATTACATATACGATCACTTCAGCAATCGGGCTTTATACGTTTCCGATGTCTATCTTTGTGATGACCAGTCATGCACTTTATGTTGCTAAAACCGAATCCTTTCGGCTGAGTGCAAATGCCAAAGCTTTTCTGAGTTCTGTTATTGTCGCTGGAATTGCTTTTTTGCCGTGGGCTTTAGTGATGTGGCAGTATCGCAAGCAAATTGTTACGACTAATCTTTGGTCAAGCTATGCGATGCCTTTGGTTGAGCGGATTGGTAACTATGTTTTCAATCTAGGTCTAACGTTTATTGCAATTCCTCATGCGTTTTCTAAGTTTCCACAAGCGGACATCCCACTGATGTTGTGGCTAACCGTTCCGATTGTGACGTTGGCGACGCTATGGATCAGCTGTTATGCGGTGTACTTCGTCTGTGTTCATGCGCCGAAACCTGCACGGTTGTTTTTGATTTCTCTCATGGGTGTGACGTTTGCTGCAATTTTTCTGCCGGATCTTGTGACACAGGCGCGGCGATCAACAGCCTATCGGTATTTGATTCCCTGCTATCTAGGGTTGCATTTAGCGATCGCTTATTTAATGGCGATCAAGCTAAATGTGGCATCGAAACGGCGACTGCATTTTTGGCGCGGCATGACTTTAGGATTACTTGGGTCAGCAGTCGTCACAGGTCTAGTACATCTTCAGGTTCCAGGGGGGCTAAATCACTACCGTGAACCTGAACACGCGATTATTGCGCGTGCAATCAATTCAGCTCCACGTCCTTTGTTGATTGGTAACGCCAAGCGCACTCCTGATCGACCACCGGGAACGGATGGCTCGCTCGGTGTGTTGTTTACGCTGATGCATCGTCTTAATCCATCTACGCAGGTTCAACTTGTTGTCGAGCCACAAGTTCCCGTTATTCCAAGCGGGCGTGATACGTTTCTGTATAACCCATCTGACTTTTTGCTTGAGTCGCTGCGGCAAAACTACGACACGACATTGGTTCAGCCTAGTTTGCAGGGAGACTTGTGGAAACTTGTTCGTCGATAAGCGAGTGTGCAATCCTTAACTCAAACAGCTACATCATAGTTGTTTGAGTCAAGGATTGCGGTGCTAACCGATGACTTCTAATAAGGTGTCGAGGGGTTGAACCTCGCTCCACGCAACTTGGTCTTTTTCTGCTCGATCTGCAAGTGGAAGAAACCCCCAGAATCGCGCTTCATGTCCATTAATTTCGACTACAATCACGCCAAGGTCCCCTGGATGTTCATCGAGGCAAAATTCGAATGTCTGGGCCGCATCGATCACGACACACCCAATCCGACCGACTCCTGCAACTGTAATTACGTCTGAAAGTTTGAGATCAAGATATCGATGGTCCAGGTCGATCTCGTATGACATCCAATAGCGTAGATATTCAATGCACGCACAGAGTCCTAGCGTTTTTTGGTAGCGAGCTAGGTTGTCTTCGGCAACCTGTTGAGCGAGAGTCCGAACCTGAGCGGTCAGGGGGACTGAAATTAAATCTTCGAATGTGTTCATTTTGAAAACTGGATACTCAGAGATTTCAAGGTTTAAACGGCTAAACAAGCCTCTTTTTACGTGAAATTTGGCAAAATTTTGAATTTTGATAAGAAGTTGGAGTGTGTTGTCCATTGAGAGTCACGCGGAGAACCCGACATCGAAGCAACTTGCAGTGTTTGCTGAATTCGGGATAGCTGAATCAATAGCCTGAAAGTCCAGCAGAATCTTGAATTTCTAGGTCAAACAGCATCAACGAAGTTCTTAATTGCTCAAAGGTAGTCTAAATTTGTCTTATTATTAGACTCAAAATGAGTCTAATAATAAGTCTAAATCGAGATAAAGAGATTAGTTCAATAACAGATATTGCGGAATCCAAGAGCGCATAGTCGTTTGATTCGCTCTGGACTACAAGGTAATGTAATAAGCAGAGATCAAGCAAGGGTTGTGAATTCTCGATGCAGTATGCCAGGCTCACTAAATTTGGAGGGCAATTAATCGATGCGGATCATGCAGATTATGAAGATTATAAAGGTATTTTGCGTTGCCCAGAGTGTGGAGAGCCGGTATTTCTGAGAAAGTCGCATCTTCGCGGCAAACAATCGATCGCCAATACCTTTGTGCATCATAAAGCAATTCCAGAAGTTTCCAAGTGCGAACTCCGTGTTGGAAGCTATGGCTCAGCCGATGTTGAAGCAGCAGCAGCGCGAGCACGTGGACAGCGACTTCGGACTCTGAAGATTAGTTTGTGGAAGTACATTAAAACCACGATTGCGATCGATTTAAAGAACTGGTCAACCTACGTTAAGGACGCAAAACATACCGTTTTTCGCCAAGTTGTTGAGTATGCAGAACAAATTTTGAAAACGCACGATCGCTTTATTCTCGACGATACGCTTCCTCGAATGGCAGATCTGCTACAGCAAAGAGATGCTCGGATTGGCGTTTCAGCAGCCATGCAGCATACTATTGATCAGTTTCTAGTGTCACGTTCGCGCGATTGGCGGCTCCACTGTTTGATTGCTCAAGAAGCACTGTCATTGCTGCTGACCTCACCCTCAATGAGTGAAATTCGGCATCGTCTTTGCTGCTGCCTATGTCATCCGACAACCATTCAGTCAATTCCAGGCTTGTTGGATCTTAATCCCGCAACTTTACAGTGGCAGGAACTCTTTTTCGGCTACCTGACGCTGGAGATTACCTTTGTTTTTCTAGCGATCGACTGGTTTGGCATTTGGGACCTTAGTTGAATCTCTCCCAACTATGGTTTGCTTAGCGGTGGGAGATTCCCACAATTGCTACGCTGTTTCTGCGTTCTGCGAAGTGGGGGTGTTCCCGCCGCCCTTGGTAACGGCTTTTGGAGTCCCAAATCTGATCCTCTCTGCTCTGCGTTGTTAAATCGTAACTACTCAGCTTAAAAGAGTGTAAGAATTTGCGGAAATCCGCAAAAGAAACGGTAAGGTTCAAATCATTCTCAGTTCTGACGAGGCAAGCCCCTTGAGCGACCCGACTCCCAAAAAACTGACAATCAGTCGAGACGAAATCAGCGCGATCTATGCCCAAGGCGAAGACGCGGTGATTGCGCTGGTCGAAGCATTAGTCGAGCAATTTACGACACAGATCGTGATGCTAGAGCAGCGCGTCGAAAGCCTAGAGAATCAAGTGGCAAAAAATAGTCGTAATAGTAGCAAACCGCCATCCGGGGATGGGTTTAAGCCGCAACCGAAAAGTCAACGGCGCAAGAGTGAGCGTTCCAGTGGAGGACAAAAAGGGCATCCGGGACAAACGTTAGAGTGGTCATCTGAGGTAGACGAAGTGATTGTCCACTCGGTTGAAGCCTGTGAAGTCTGTGGGAGTTCGCTCGGTGAAGTGGCAGTTGAATCGTGGGATGTGCGGCAAGTCCAAGGACTGCCGCCGATAGTGTTGAACGTGACGGAACATCGAGCTGAAGTGAAGTGCTGTCCGGGATGTCAAACATTGAACCGAGGAGCGTTTCCCGTTGGAGTGAACAGTGTGGTGCAATATGGAGCCAGCCTCAAAAGCTTGATGGTGTACTTGCTGGATTACCAGTTGCTGCCCTCGGCGCGAGTGGAAGAACTGTTGAGCGACGTGTTTGGCTGTACGTTGTCAGAAGCGACGCTGTACACGAGTCGTGAACGGTGTTTTGACGAGTTAGAACCGATAGAAGATTGGATTTTCGAGCAAGTCGCCACTGCCGACGTGATTCATTGCGATGAAACCGGAATGCGGGTCAAGGGAGGATTATGGTGGCTGCATGTTGCCAGTACTGATGGCTTTACCTTCTACTTTGTCCACACCAAGCGCGGCAAAGCAGCACTAGAGGCGATGGCACTGTTGCCGAACTACGAGGGTATCAGTGTGCATGATGGCTGGAAAAGCTATGCCCAGTATGAGTGTGATCATGCGTTGTGCAATGCTCATCACTTGCGCGAACTCGAATTCATCTGTGAACGCTATCAGCAGGTTTGGGCAGAAGAGATGAGCATTCTCCTGCGCGACATCAAACAGCAAGTAGACGATGCCAAAGCTCAAGGACAAGCAACGCTCAACCCAGACCTCGTGCAGTGGTTTGAAGAACGTTATCAGGTGCTTGTGAGTGCCGGACTCGCAGCCAATTCATCGCCCCCGTCGTCTCCCGAAGTTGCAAAATCGCGCGGACGACCGAAACAATCGCCCGCCAAAAACTTACTGGATCGTTTACAACAGCACCAATCGCAGGTGTTGGCATTCATGCACGATTTCCGCGTTCCGTTTGATAATAATCAAGCCGAGCGGGATTTGCGGATGATGAAATTGAAGCAGAAGATATCCGGTGGATTTCGCTCGGTCGTAGGGGCACAAATGTTTGGTCGCATTCGTGGCTACATCTCCACGCTCAAGAAGCAAGGCTTGAATGTGCTAGACGCGCTTAAGCAAGTCTTCTTGGGCAATCCGACTATCCCTCAACCTGAGTAGTTACGTTAAATCTTGAGAAGTTTTGAGTGACTACGGTCAGGAGATTTAGTCGCTGTTTTCTCCTAGCAGTAGTAGGTTCCAATGCGGGTTCCACCGTGAACCTTCGATCAATCCTAGTCCTTCTGGCTCTGGCTGTAGAAGTTGGTTTAGATGCCGAAAGTGCGGTAATGCTTCTGCTGTCAATAATGAAAGACTGCTGAGATCAAAGGGATAATAGCCTTCTTCTAGATGGCGGTAGCTGGTATTGCAGTTGCATTCTGGGTGAATGAGCAAGCGAATTGTCTCTCGATACTCTAAAAGTTGATCTAAACTGGGACTTCCCGTGATTTTCCAGCCGATTAAACTTCCTTCATAACAGCGACTCAATCTTGTCAAACCCGGAACATATTCAGGGTGAGGTTCTAATAGAGATGCCCATAGGTAATGGTTTTGACACCCATTACCAGCAGTTTGATGAAGGATCGGATGCCATGTTCTTGTTTCGTTAAAGGGAGGTCTTACTGCTTCAGGTTGCAGTTTGCGTCCTTCAACTTCTTCAAACTCGATTGCTAATGCAAGTTTCGGCAATCGGTCTCGTCGCAGCTGATTCCATCCACGATACTGGAAATCAAAGAGCGGATCATGCTGAATATATCGGTAGCTGAATTGTCTATCCTCTCTGTTGTTTTACTTAGCGTATTTCCAATGATAGCACTGGACTATTTACCATTTTCGGGTGTCTAGAAATTGCTGTCGATGCCAGTGCTTTAGGCTCATAGTGAGATTTTGCTGTATATCCAATTCGAGCTAAGTATTGTATAGGACTTGACCCAATCTAATTTAATCCAATCTCCTTTCCCTTTGACCTTAAGACAATATGAACCGTCTGCTTTTTCTGCAGATAATTCCTGGGATTCCGCGATCTCTTTAACCTCTTTGTAGGTTGAGGGGTTAAGTTGGAATACAGCCCAAACTTCCATTTCATCAACGTCAACTAGCTTACCGTTGAGTGGAATGGAATGATCTGAATCGACAACTTTTAAAGGAGTAAAATTTTTGGCTTCGGTTTCGGTTTTTCCAAATCTAATATAGATATGGTCTTTGTCTTGTGAGCGAAAAGTCAGTTTATATTGCGGCATTGCGTCAAAATTTACTCAAAAATAAGAAAATAGCAAAATCTGAACTTGGCTCCGTCTAAACGTTGGTATCCTGATTTGATAAAGCCGAGTTGCATCTCTACGTTGCTGGTGTTCTTGCTTCAAATTCATCTACCCAAAATGTTCCGACGATCATGAGAAAAGTCGAAGTGAGGATTTGAGTCAGTGCTTTATCATTTCCAGCGAAAATGTCTTCTCTAGAGATAGTCGTAACGGTGGAGCGTTGAGTTTTTGGATCAACTGTTGCAACCGGAATTTTTTCGAAGGCAATATTTGCAGTATCGCAGATTGAAAGAAAGAACAGGTTGAATCGAAGCGGGCTTGTCAGTTTTGTTGATAAAAACTCGCAAACTTCTTGGCAAATAATTAAGTGCATTGTTGCATCGACTTCCAGCGTTAATCTTGCTTTCCATCTGTTCATAATCTCCTCGCTTGTGGTTATTGTTTTTGTTCTCTCAAACTGAGCTTCTAGCGTACTTCTTAAGTGTTCTGGGTTTTTTGTAATTGCGAGGAACATTTGTTCCCAAATTGTGAAATTTCGTTGAATTACATCAATTGTCTCAAGAGCTTGATTGAATTGAGCTTCCCAAATGACTTTACAATCATCGAAGATTGGAGCATAAGGATTGGTTTGAATAATCGACCAAAAAAACTTTTGCAAAAGTCTAAGGCGCTGGTTTCTGCCTTGACTTTTTGATTTGATCTGCATTTCTAGTGTGATTGCTCGAACTCTCGCCTCACAAATTCCGGCTGATTCTTTGTTGTTGAGTTTGCGATGTGAAAAGAAAGCCGTTCGCTTAAATTCCTTACCGAATTTACTCCGAGAAGTCGATTCAGCACTCAGAATTACTGCTTCCTTACAGTGGGGACAAACAAGGGCAAGATGAAGATAGGCTTCATAGGGCTTTTCGGCAAGCTGAAACAACTCACTTGCCTCGAAAAGTTCTCCTCCGTAGCGAATGGATGCTGCGTATCGCATAAAGGGTACGTGGATTAAAATGGATATCTCTATTTAACCGTAGAGCATCGGTTATCCTTGATGTTTAGAATAACTTGTGATAGCACAAAGCTCGATCGATTTCCTGGTCCATTACACGGGATCTGGAACTTTCCGGCAATGTATACGTTTGTGTTGAACGTGTTGCAAAGTTGCTGAAAAACCGATGGCATAAGTGTGGGCTGGGGGGAGACTTTATCCAAAGATGAGAATAGGGGCAAGTTAATGGGCATTACCCCACCGCTTCGCAGTAGCAGTCAGTGTTTGGATCTGTTACAAAAGGTTCTGCGGGCTGATTGGAAATTGAGCCATAACTAAGTCACCGACTGCTGTATGAATACGAGCAGACCATTCTAGTGGATTAATTGGTAATGCTAGCTGTTCTGCTGAAACTTGGTCGGCTGAAGCGGCATCGCGCTGCAAGTAAATTTTTCCTCCCGCAATCCGATCAACCTTAAACGTTTGTTCAAACTCGCTAGAGTCAGAGATTGTGAGGGTGTCATTTGGATAAACCATCCCATCAATTTGTATTAATCGATCGAAGATGCAGCATCTTACGCTACAGATGAAATCCACAAGTTCAACGGGAATTTTCCAGATTTGTGCCGGAAAGCATTGCTGAGAATTAATCCCGCGTCGGTTTAACGCAGTGTGATCGAGTGCTTCTAAAGTAAAGATGTGATTGTCACTGCTTCCTTGGTATACGACAAAGCGGTCAACAATTTGAGTTCCAACGGTTGTGCCAAATTCTTGTTGAAAAGCGCGATCGAGGCAATGCCATGCAATGAACCACTCCGGAGAATGGCGTTCTAGAACTGTTTTTGGTTGTTCTGATAGCCTGCCAAGTTCTGGAGGAGGCAAAAAAGCGCAAATTTGGTTCCAGAAGCCATGAAAATACATCGGATCAATTTGTTGGTTTGACATGGTGATGTTTCATTAACGTTTGCAAGAATCTCATGATTAAGCCGTAAGTTCCTATGTCCTGACCTTGCTTATCTGATTGGAAGGCTTAAGATTAATCCAGGTTTGATTAACGATATGTTTCTTATGTGGTGAACACTTTGCTGCTATTGATAATTTGCTCGATCGCTTTTTAACTTCGTTCCTATTTCTCGTTTTAAGGTGATTTCGCGACCTGTAGCAGCATCATGGACTGGCTCTAATGTTCCAGCCTGATAAGTTTAAAGCGATTCTATTGTTGTGAATCTCTCTTTTTCGTTGCTGTTAGGTCTTGGCTGCCGCGACACGATGCTGCTAACGTATTGATGGTTAAAATGGTGGTACAAGTCAATTCTTCCGCTGCGTAACATGGCGTGATCGGCTCGCTCAATTGTGTTCGCTGTCATTAGAAACACCATTTGGGGAATGGGTTTGTGAGAAGTTGTCATGGGATTTGGGAGAACCGATTCATGCGTTGAACCATCGAGCAAACTCAAGACTTTCTCGGTTTTACCGGAGCGATCTAGGGCGCGATCAATAGCCCAATTGTCAACCTCGTTGATGACAAACACAACTTTTTCGACAAAATCTGGCGGATCAAAATTTAGCACTGTCTCATGATCGGTGACCAGTACAAGAAATCCTTGCGATTGAAGCAGTTTGGCAATTGCCAGCATACATTTAGTTTTTCCGGTTCCGGCTTCCCCGGTTGCTAAAGCAGCAAAGCGTTGTCCTTTGTCAGCTTGAGCGATGATATCTTGTGCAAATTTTTGAACGTCAGGCGTATAGTCTTCGATTTTGAATGGTGACTGCAACAGTCCCGACACTGTCCGTTTATCGATCGACCGAATTGCGGTCGTTTGTAGTACGGGATCGATGACGGGTTTTAAGTTTTGTCCTTTAAGAATTATCTTACGTTCACTGCGATCGTAAATGTCGTGAATCAGTGAAATGTTAGCACTTCTCCACAGGCAAAGTAAAAATCGATCAACACGAAGGCTGCTGATGCTCTCGAATCGGTGTTGCGGGAGTTCAAACCACGTTTCGGTGCCATCGTACTGAGAGTTGATTTGCTGCAAAATCAAGTCGGGTGTTCCGAGCGACTCCACGATCCTGTCGATACAGCATAAAGCAATTTGATTTTGCAGTTGGGCTTCGATTTCCTTGTTGTAATGTCCAGAGCAGTAGTGCACTGCCGAGATTCGGTCGGGGTAACTCCGCGAGAGTTTGACCGGATTTGGAGTAATCAGACTCCAAAGGCTTGCTATCGAGTCACGCACGTCAGAACTCGATAAGTTGAGCAGATTTGCCCACCATGCAGAGTCTTGTCGTCCTAGGGTCGTTGCAATTGTTGAAGCAGTTCTGAGTGCTTGTGCGAGAACATCCTGTCCCTCGGTTTGACAGGTCTTCAGAAAATAGTCTAGATCAAGGTTGGGGGCGTAGGGGGTCCAACCTTGTTCAAGCAAAAAGCGATGAGAGAGAGAGTCTAGCATTTAGAGGATAGGATAATTTGATTTGACAACGTTTAGTCGTTCTGGTGAGCTATGTTTCTTGGGTTAACTGCTGCTCGATCTCAGCAATTGTTTGACGCAGTCGTGCTGTTTCTGCTTTTTCTTGGGCTAAGAGTTCGCCAGGTGATTTTCCGTTGCAGTGTTCAATTGTGACCGTAAACGCAGGTAAACTGGGATTTCGAGGATTGCCGCCTTGAGCAAAAATTTTGACTTGAGCAAAGTTAGGTCCACCCTGTTCGCTGAGATAGCGGGCTAGATTTTCTACTAGCAGGGGGACCGACCAGTGTCGCATTTGTAACTCAACTTCAAAATTTCCCTGAAGCGGGACCATTTCGAGCCGCAACAGAATCGGCTCGATTGCGCTTTGTGCTGCAATCGTCTCCAGCATTAAGCGCAGCAGATCTGGAGTTAGTTCAGTTTGCTGTGCTGTTTCTACTAGCTCATCGAGCGTAGCTTTAAACTGTCTATAAATTTTTTGTTGGTTTTCCTCGACAGGTGAAGGCAGTTCTTGAAGCTTGACGTAGAGATTGTTAAAGTGCGTTGGGATCGTCGTATTGACTCTTTTGCGAATGACTTGTGTAACCATCTGCTTCAAACTCAGGCTAGTCTTGAATCTTAAACAATAGAAAACTAGCACTCCGACGGTAATACTGAGCAACGTGAGTAACAAAACCAATGGATTGGACATCGGATCTAGCAGCATGATTCAAAAGACTCGAATTGATGTTTTGGTGATCTCGCAGAGGAAGTAAATGATGTTTTGAGGCATGATTCTGCTGCAGTTTTGGCGGCAACAGATTTGCTGGTTGCTAAATCTTTCTAGCGGCTGAGATAGTGTTCAATCCAGGCTGCGGTCGTTAAATCTGCTTCGGTAGTGACTCCTGCTTTTAGTGAATTTAACCAGGCGATCGCCCCTTCACACCGCTGCACTATTTCGTCATCTAAATCTTGCGAACACTGGAATCGACAATATTGGGTGTGTCCAAAGTTTGGAGTCCTAGAGTCAAGCTCGACATCGCTGATTAGTACAGTTTTTGCCTCAATTACATAGCAGTGCTGTTCGAGTGCTTCTTTGAGTGCTCGAACGCTGGGGAGTCCTGCCAGGTCAAGTAATGGGAAGAACTCTTCTTCGAGCTGTAACTCACTCAATTTGCCTTCGCTTGCTCCGCACCCACCCCAGCATCCCCAACGATCGACCCAGATAAGATGCGGCGAATGCACACAGCCAGGTTCATCGTTGTACCAATCATCTTTGATGGTGCAATAAACCTGTCCGGAGTCTGTCCAGGACGATTGACTAATCTTCTCGCACAGGTCGATTTCTAATCGATCTACTGCCTGTATCTCGGGTAAACTTTTTAACCAACCTTCTTGAACATATTTCAGGTTGAGTTGTTCAGCTTCCTCGACTAGATGAGCGTGTTGTTCGTCAACCCAGTATAGTCCAGAGAGTCCATCAAATCCGTTGAGACTTTTATAAACCAGGAGTTCTTCGTATTCTTTGTTCCATTCCACTTGAAAGTGGGTATAGGGATTGCCATCGCGACTGTATTGACGTGCCAAATCTCCGAACGTTATGATTTGACGAATTTCTTTTGTTTGTGGCATTTCCCCAGGCTGACTGAAGAATTCAATCAGTACAACATCATCACCATCGATCTGAAGTTTGTGCATAAACGATTTTCTTGGGAGACATTAAATCCGGCTGCTTACTTTCGGATTTGCCTCATGCAAACTTGCTGTAAGTATTGACCGCTTTAGCAAAAATATGTAATAGACTGTGGCTCGGTTGACTCCAATTAGAAGACTCCCCCATTTTATTTAAGCAGTTGGGGGTTTTTGTAGCTCTTTCGTTACAGACCTGCTGCTTCTAATTCACGTATTAAGTGTTCAACGGGTTCTAGTTCATCTCGCCAGTTTCTTGTACACAAACAAAAACGGCGATCGTAGCTAGAATTGTATCGATCGGGAACACCCATATACTCGAATAATTCTAAGATTCTGCCAACTCTCGCTGCGTCAATAGCTTGTTCAAACTCTTTTTGGTCTAGGCAGCTAGTATTAAGAGCGCCTGCTCTCAATTCCAACGTTTGGATTGTCACCGAATCTAGGTCTAAACCTTTGAGTTCTTGCACTGCACACGTTGCAGCGCACCCGAAACAGATTTCATCTGCAGTTGACCCGTAGCTCATCATATTAATGTGAAAGTTCGGTCTCTGGGTTTGCTTCAATAAACCTTTAACCATTTGCCGCAGCGCAATGCTCGGCTTGCTATTGCACAAGTCTTTGTAGGTTTCCATACTTTTCCTTTTCTAACTAGCAAAAATTGCAGCTTCAGACTCTGTCTTTGTAGAAGTACATTGACAAAACCACAACAAATTCGGTTTTATAGCCGAACACTTTGGGAGCATTGTCTAAAGTGATGGCAGTCAGAGAGTGCAACTCAGCACGTCACGCTCTACCTTTGCGGAATCTCTACTCGTTCCAGCGTGTTTTGCCTACTTTAGTTTCTGGCTTGCTCTTCAATTAATTCTTCGATTTTGCCTTCTGTTGCTGCAACGATTAATTTTGCAAGCACTCCGCATTGAATCTCAAGGTGCTTACGATGTCTATCAGTGTGTGCTTGCTCCCTTCTTCGGTTTAATTCGTTAAACAACTTTTGTAGGTCATTCGCTGTCCAGTACGAGATAGGGAGCCGATTTGAATCGATTCTATTGTCGGAAGTCGTTATGCTTAAACTGCTGTCAGTTACTTTATCGACTAAGTCAGTTTCGTTAATCCAAGCCCTGAGTGGGTTGTCTTTGAGTCGGTAGCCGATCCACCCTGTTTCCTCAACAATTTTAATCTCTGAGATCGTGCTTGTGAGTTTTGGAAAACCTAACTCATGCTGGGTGCGAACACTTTGATTAAGTCTAAATTTTGGCTTAAGTGGCACTTTACACCTCTCTATTCTAAAATAGCATCCAGTCGATCGGCAGCAGACTCATGCCCCTGCTGAATGTAAGCTTCGTGATCAAAGCTATGGAAAGAATGTTGTCGAAGCTCATGACTCAGATCACGAAGTTCATCAAGAAACAAATCAAGTTCTCTTTCAATACATTCTGCACTAGTCTGATTGTTCGTTTCTCGAATCTCTAGCAGCTTTCTTCGAATTTTGCTAATGTGCGGATTGGTCAAGTCACTGTCTCCTTTCTTTTTCTTAGAGCTTTGTCACGTTAACATCTTCATCAATCAAATACGTCATTCTGGTCTTTGCAACAAACTGATCAAATGCTTCTCGCTCGGACGTTGCCCAAAAATTGCTGCCACGGGTAAATCCTCGGTGATACTGGCTTAACTCTGCCGCTTTTGTATCCTTAATGAACACCGTGTACAACTCGCAAACCTCACAAGTTATCTCGGAATCACTCGACTGAAGACGAAATGCAAAACCCTTATCATCGATGTTGACTCCATCACCAATACTGATCGATTGCATCATATCAACACTATCGTTGTGAAGAAACAATCTCACCTGTTCGGTATTGTGATCAAGCCGATTTAACTGCATGAACTGAGCGCTTCCAGCTTCATCAACCTTCAAATACTTGTCCCGAAATGTGTCGATGTTATTGTAGGCATCCAAAATGTTGTCTCGTCTAACTTCTAGCGTGTAACCCATTCTTTGTACTCCTTTTTGCAACAAGGTATTGTTGCACAACATGAATTCAACTTCTAGCACTAGTTTAAGCTTAAGTCTTTGTATTGGTCGTGCCAGTCGACACGACCGTAGTTAAGCCTTGTTTATTCGCTAAACAAGCTTGCGAATAAGTCATCGTCCTCTTCGACTAGAGGTTTCATTTCTTCTTTCTTTAACTGTGTTGAGTGAGATTGTTTCTGTTCGTTTTCAAAAAACGATTGGTCTTTGATTAAATCATGGGAGAGATCCAATCCAACGTCGAATGGTAGGTCTGTGTATTCAGACTCAATTCCTTGGGTTAATCCTGTTTGAATTGCCGCAAGGGTGGTCTGCACTTGCACAACGCATTGATGTTTGCTTCCGGCAAATACTAGGTTTTTCTGGTTCGGATGCAACACAGTAACTTTCCACTGTTCTTGAAGAATCCACGGGAAACTCTCGACTAGGAGTGAGAGCTGACAGCGTTTTAGAAGATCAAGTTCTTCGGTGGACAATCCTAAAACGTCGATTGATTGATGCATAGTTGTTCTTTACAAGAATGACTAAAGTTTTATAGTGTAACTTTGTTGGTGCAACGAATTTTTATCAGAGTAATTTTGAGGTTTATCGTACAATTGTATGATATTGTATGATGAAGGTTACGGATCCCTACCTTGGCGGAATGTTTAACCCAGAGCTGAGAACACCGGAAAGTTATTTTGGGTTGCTAGAATTCTGAAGGAATTCATAAGCTGCTTTCCAATTAGGATCGGTTCTAATTTTTTCCACTCGACTTGGGGAGCCAGGACAATCCTCAGTCTCCAACAAGTGACGGTCCTGGACAAACCCCAAAAATTTCTCGGTGGCTATTTCTGAAACAGCTAGCGCTGAATTTTCAACAGGCACTTATTTTCCACATTTATCGCAGGTGCTGCAACCTCTTTCTTCTAGCATTGTAAGCCAGCTCTGTTTTCTCAATATAAGGTTTGGTTCTTTGGTCGCTGTTGTTTGGGCTTGATGCTCATCTGAGTTTCCTGTGTCCGGGGGGTTTGGATTGCTTGTCATTGGATGCTCTATACAGGTATTCATGTATGAGGAAAGTGTACCTCGTCTAAAATAGCGCCAATTGCAAAACTATCTTACTGGTTGCTGATTGATCTAGACGTTGGTTAGCTCGCAGTGAGCCTTAGTCCGTAAATGATGTGGCAATAGGTGATCTGAAGAATTTCCCTATCTGCTATGTTTTGGTTGTCATTCAGAAATCACACTGTACGAGATCACACCCGATGGTTTTGTTCTCGGCTTGGTATGAAAACCAAGCCGAGAACAAAAGATTTTCCAATATTTGAAGCTCTGCTTAAAGTCGATCGTTTGATCAGACCTGTGCCGCTCTTGAGCGGCACAACCAGGTTATCCTCTGCGGCTAGTGTTCCAATAACCGTCGCAATACTCACGATAATTCTGTTCAGTCAGGCTTGGATTCTCAGCTAAGAATTCCTCCATTGTCGGAAGAGGCTTATCGACAAGCGCATCAGCTCCGCCAATTTCGTGCATTGTAATTGGCATTGGTTGATTTTGCAGATGCTGGATTAATGCAGCGTACTCACTCTCTTGTTGTTCAACAGCAGTTTGTGGGTGGGATAACCGAAACAATCTTTTCAGATAGTTCATACATTTCTTCCTTGGGTAAGGTCATTTGTGGTTAATACTTTTCTAACGGTCTTGTGCTTGTGCTAAAAACTTGCCCTGTTGGTTGAGCCGCATTAAGATCCGATTACCAAGCGAAGGGATATCCGGATCAACGGTGGCACGAACAATTGCAAATCCCCAAAATTCTGGTAGGTCTTCGTCGATTTCAGCTAAATCCCAAGACTGACAGAAGAGAATTGCTTGATCGAGTGTGGAAAAAGCATTGAGCCAGTCGCAGACTTCAACTAGTTTCTCGATCGTTCTGATGCCATATCGTTGTTCGACAAGAAAGATCTGAGTTGAATTTGACGCTTGTACTACATTCTCTTGCGTCAATTGTTCTAAGTTGGTTTGTGCAATAGATTCAATGGGTTGTGAGTTCTCATTCATCTGTCCATTTGCTTGGCGAATGACTTGAACTTGTGATTTTTCACCGTCGTTAATTACGATTCCAAGAAGTTGAGTTTGAGGTTGCCGAACGAAATCTCCAGGTTTAAAATCTGGCATAGTTAAAATCTAACGGGAAACAACACTGTTCATTTTGACGATCGCCGCTAAGTCGATGTAGATAAATTTTTCTGATTGGGCTACATAGGGCGAGGACTCAATCTCTGCAAATTTGACTCGCTCCTTTTTCATCCAACAGACTTCGAAGTTTGCAACATCGACCGTGTTAATCGTGACCGTTTGTTCATCTCCTTGAGTATCGATTAAAACGACTTGAGTGTCGCCAGGAGGAAAGTAGCGCATTGAGGGTTCTCCTAAAGTTACCTAAGTAGTGCTGGGTTGCGGCTAAGCTTCAGCTGAGACAACATTTTTTTGTGCTTGAATCTGCTGGAGTAATTCGTTTCTTCGTTGCTCCAGTAAGGTTTGTACAAAGTCCAGCAAATCTAAATCCGCCTTCACTTGATCTAACTTTTGTTGAGTTTGTTCAAACTGATCAGCGATTAAGTGAAGTGGATGGTTCTCTTGTGTCATGGTTAGATCCTCGGTAGAGGACACTCTTAAAGTTATATTCTGCGACTTTGAGTTGAGATAAAGCTTCAGAGTGCGTATTCAATAAACCTTGTTGTGATTGGTAGCGTTTGGACTTAGCTAGCGTTCCTGAGAAACAATGTAGGGTCTACAGCATCGGTTGACTTATCTCCCCCCTGACGAATTTCATAATGTAGATGCGGACCGGTTGAATTGCCATTATTGCCAATTTCTGCAATTAATTGTCTAGATGTGATTCTATCTTGAGAATGGACGTGAATTTTACTAACGTGTCCAAAGATATGAATGCGGTTTTGGTCATCGCGTATTTTGACGTGCCATCCGTAGCCCCACTCGTAGCTATCCATGTTTTGTTCTCGTCCAACGTAGGTAACAGTGCCACAAATTGGACTAATGATAGGGTCTCCGATCTTTCCATCGAAATCCAGTCCCGAGTGAAACCGAGTTTTCCCTGGATTAAACGGATCAGGACCCGGACCGAATCCTAAATTAATTCGTGGGTGGGCCACTGGATAACCTGTCTGACAATGCTCACTCACTGAGTATTTTTGACTAAATTGTAGCCAGTTAGCGAAAATGGCTGCAATCATGAGTAACGACAAGCAGTGGTATATGATTGCTGAGTGAGACCGTTGCCGCATGGTTGAAAAATCGAGCTAAACTGCTGTTTTTTGAAGTAATGAGCCTGCTTTTACGAAGGCTAAAAGTTTCGTGAGCGTTCGATTAGTCTTGGATCACGCCGACTGTGTTACCGGAACCAGTTCGTAAGAAGTCCAGTGCTGTTCTTCTTCTGCGTCCCATTCTTGCGTTGCGATCAACCGCCCGACGATCTTGCCTCTGCCACTATTTTGTATCCGGGTATCAGACTCATCAGCAGCGTCCGCAAAACTCAAGTGTGGTGCAAGTTCTGTTACCAAAATATTTTCAAAAACTTCGTCAGCGGTTACTTGATTCGGAACACTGTCATCGAGTTCAATGCAGCAGTATTCGTGAAAAGCAAATTCCCACCATGGTTCAGTGGAGTCTTTGACATCGTATTCACAGCATTCGATGGTTTTAGCGATCGTCGCGTTCTCTTCTGCTGCTGCTTTGCGAATCGCCTTTCTGATATCGCGTTCTGAACTAAGCTCGGTGATTTTTCGATTTAATAAGTAATCTGGAATTTCATCGCTTGCCAAAAAGACTGAATATTTTGCAATCGCATATCTCATATATCTGACACTTCCTGAGCTAAAGTTGTTTCATTGCCTGATTAATCGACGGTGCATTCTTCTTTGCAATCTGAATAAACTCTGCGCCCATCGACTGAAAGGCTTCTTTGTCATCTGTAAACCCTAAAGATTCTGCAACCCTCAAGAAATGAGCCTTTCTTTCGTCTGCTGCAGTTTTAAGGATCTCATTTCTTTTGCGACTTTCTTTTGTGTTAAGACTGTGCCGTACCACCATTTTTTAGCTCATCTTTGGTTGATAAGTAAGTGTTTTCTATTTGTGTAATTTTTGGTAGGTGCGGATGCTATTGTGTCCTTGTTAACGCAATCATAGATTTATTCGTTCACAGCTTGCTGCGATTTTGTGCTTTAAACTTAGGTAAGCTTAAAGCTGAATCAAGCGGGCGCTGAATTATTTGTGCAGTTGAGTAATCTGAACCGAGCGATTAAAGAAATCTAAGAGATTACCAAACTTGGCACTTTCTAAAGAACCGCATTGTCTGTGCTGTCCTTTGCTTTTTCATACCACAAGCATTCCGCACAACTTCCTTTAGGATTGATGGCGCATTGAAGATACGGAGAGTGAGCGTTCCACTGACAGGAGGAATCACCTTGGTTAAATTCTTTATTCCAAGCGGGATAATCCGGTTCTTGTGGTTGTTCTTGCTGTGCTATTTCATTAGCATTTGGAAATCGATATCCTCGTCTTTCTAGTTCACGCACAACGGGATGAGCGCGTTTAAGAATATTTCGCTGAGTTACTGGGCTGTTAAAGGTCTGTAACATCAGGCTGTATCGCAGCAATCTTTCTTCTAGCTGATCCAGAGATTCTTGTTTAAGCTGGTTGGCGTTTTGCCATCGTTCAATCATCTTGATCAGAGAATCAAGCAGTCCGATTAAGATAAACAGGCAAATGAATAGCGGCAATGCGGCGATCGCAACAATAGCAATGAAAACGTATCTGTGTTTGATGTTCATCGGAATTGATGACCTGCTGTGATCAAATCACTAGAAAGTGGGGGGTTTGGAATGCTAATGCTATGAAACAAAACTGCGACGATCCTAACTCCAAAGCTGGTCGAGAACAAGACCCGTTTGTGACTCCAGATATTAGTATAGAAGTGATCAATTTCAAGGAAGAGCAAGTTTTCTACTCGATTGTAGGTGATTTAATCGCATCTCGGTTTAAACGTTAGCCAAAATTTGTGGCTTTGCTGATTACCTAAATTGCCATTCCAGAACTCGCCAATCAAAGGATAACCGCTCCCCAAAACGGGAAGACTATCCAAGCGAGTGCACGATTAAACAAGAGTAGGCTAGCAAGTAATATGCAGGGAAATTGACGCTTGTTCCAAGACACGTAGGGTTGGTTCCAATTAGAATAATCTAGGTCATTAGTAATCTCTTTGAGTTTAGCTGTTGGTAGAAACGGGTGAGCGGATGTGACTTTATCCAAGAATGGTTTGGATTAAAAACCTGTTCTCGGTTTCGAGGATTTTGAAGCAACAATTTGGTTTTCTTCTAGACATCCGCACATTTTGTTCTTGGTTGACTGCCTTGCAAATTAGAGCTGCTTTCAGCACTCTCTCCGTCCCTACCACCCATCTACTCACTCACCTACTCCTCAGTTCAGTGATATCGAACGATCAACAGAGCGGTAATCGGTTAACAGAACCGCAATCAGAACCAGAACACCATTAGCCAGGAAAAACAGTTGCACCAGTCCTTCAAACCCAAAAATGAACGGTGCAATCAAAAACGTTGCACTGGCAAGCGCATCGAATACAAGATGCAGTTTGAATGGAATCAGCTTCTTGAAACTGAGATCATAATTTGTCAGCAGACTGTAAGTGAGCAATGCGATACCGGCTACGATCGAAAGCCAAAAAGCCAAGGGTGATGTTGCTTGAAAATTGGCGATCGCAGGGAACGTGAGCAAAATTAAGAGCACCTGCATAATCAACGAATCCATGAGTAAAACTCGTGATGAAACGGATGTTATTCATGATTAGTCTCCAATTAATAATTAAAAGGATTTGAATGGGTTACAGATCGTGTCTGTTCACACCTTCTACAGTGCAGTAAGTCGAGTTATTGAGCAAGGCTATTTTGACAATAGAAGTTATAAACAGTATCAATACATAACGCCTGAGTACGGGATGAACACGGTAGACACTCCTCGGGTGCAATTGCATTGCATAAGTTTGAACCAAAAACCTTTTAGAAAGTGGCAATGTTGTTGTGGCTTTCATTGATGTAGAACTCACTGTTAAAGCCACAGGAGTAAAGGTTATGGAAGAAGACGAGACCCACATCTGGCATTTCGATTCGCAAGGTCAGGTGATTAAGTTTGGACATCGGCTAAATACTCACTGACACTGTTTAGCGATAAAGGTAAGACCTTCAACTGAGAATACTAACTGATATGTCGGTGATTCAAAATTGACCCAATCAAGGCTTAATGTTTCCACTTTCCAGTTAATGGTTTTTGTGGGTGCCGATCACGTTGGGCACAGGGACAATAGACACTGGTAACCAAGGGAGCTACATATCCAAGGGCTGCCGAAAACCAACGCTGGAGGTGCATTTCACCTTTGACCAGTGCGGAACCATGATTAATCGTGAATAGAACAGAGCCAATGATTACTGCAAACTTCAAGGCATTGGCTGAAACCCGCTGCGGCTTTCGGGAAAGATTCAATTTGGCACGCTGGTTGATCATTGCGATTGCACCTCGTTTGACTCAACAGTACATCAAGCTTTCCTGGCATCCCTACGCAACGTCACGGTGTTCTGGCGATCGTCGGTTTCCTTGGCGGCGAATCTCACGCCAGATTTGAGTCGCGGCTAATGCACCATCGGCAGCAGCAATGACCACCTGATTCATACCCACTTTCAAATCACCAACGGCAAAAATGCGTGGGTGGGACGTGCGATTCACCTTATCAGTCACCAGATTGCCACCCTGATACTCCAGATCAATATCTTTCAAATACTCTGCGTGATACTTTGAACCCATTGAAACCAGTCCCGTATCGAGTTCCACAACGGAACCATCAATCAGTTGCACACCCATCATCTGATGGTTCTTGCCTAGAAATCGCTGAATTGGTTGTTCCACTAAGCGATACCCGTTGGCGTACAGGCGATCGCGAAACGCCGAACTCACCTCAAATTCACCATTAGTGAACAGCGTGATATCGGGCGTAAACCATCCTAAACTAAATGCCACTTCCAGACTCGATTCACTGCTACCAAACACCCCTGCCCGCTGGTCACGCATCTCATAGCCATCACAGATCAGACACACATGCAAATTGTATCCGGCATAGTCAAACACGTTTTGCATGTCATTCAGTTTTGGCAAATGATCAATAATGCCACTAGCAGCGATGAGATAGCGACTGCGAAACACTGTGTCAGTAGGGTTCGTGCGTCCGATCCGAACGCTCACAGCAAAGGTTTCACCTCCGTCAATCACATCTTCCACATAGCCGTTGAGAAAATCACCCTCCAACGATAGGTAATGGTCTTTGCCCTGTCGCAATACCTCTCGACCGGGTGTATCTGGCGGCAATCCCAGGTAATTGTGCAGTTCTTGCATCCAAACAGAACGGGCTTTGCCTTTGTCGATGATTAAACTGGAAAGCAGATAGCGTTGTAGATAAATTCCGGCAGATAAGCCACCCGCCCCACCACCAACCACGATGACGTCATAAACCTGATCCGTCCGTTCTGCAAAGTTTTGTCTTGTAAGTTTCATGACTTCCTCCAAAACCTATTCCCAAATTGTTCCCCGGAAGGGATAGTTTCTGGGAATGATGTACTCCAGTCCTTGCAGCAGAAAATCAAAACTGACCCGTGAGAAAGGATGGGTACCCATGTTGGCAAAATAGAGGCGACCATCGGGTTTGATCAGAAACAGAGCGGGTTCACTAAACAGCGCAGGTTCATGGTTAAAGTGTCCCTGGCTCAAGTACAATCCCCAACGGCGCATATCGCCAGCCGTCAAACCATAGCCGATCGTGACATTCTGAATTTGGGACTTTTCTTTGAATTTTTCTGCCTGTTCTCGCGTATCGCCACTTATCGCAATTACGTTCACACCCAGTTGTTGAAAAGCATTCAGTTTTTGATCCAGGTCAGTAATATAGTGTTCACACACCGGACAGTGTAACCCTCGATAGAAAACAACCATTGTATAGTGTTCAGGCGTTTGATCCGCCAGTTTCCAGAGGGTTCCATCCAGGGTTTCGACCTCCAGCGCAGGGGCCGGATTGCTCATGATCAGCTTGGGTGAAGTCGTTCTTTCAGATTGAATCATCATTTTGTTGCCTTCAATTGAATCATTTCACTGTGTTGATGGAGTCAGAGATGGATTAAAGATTGATCTCCATCCATGTTTCTTATGGTGCCGCACGCTAAACTATTAAACAAGCCTATTTTGAACATAGAAGTTATAAACGGTGTCAATAGTATGGATCTCTACCAAGTCCGTTACTTCCTGACGATCGCCGAAACAGGCAGCTTTTCCAGGGCAGCCGAGCGACTTTATCTCTCCCAACCCTCGTTATCTACAGGGATCAAGAAACTAGAGCAAGAATTAGGGGTGTCTCTGTTTGAGCGGGGGGGACGGCGCACCGTATTGACAACTGCGGGGCGATCGTTCCTGGAAAAGGCAACGATCATTATGGAACAGTATCAGTCGGCGCTGCATGAACTGAAGGGCTTTCATGACCAGCCAACGTTACGGGTCGGTGTTCTGAGTACGATGCGGGTTGCCGAGTTAGCCGATTTGGTCAGCACCTTTCAGAACCACCATCCCAATGTGGCGATCGAACTGCACGATGGCACATTGGAGAAACTGCGGGAGGGGCTGGAGCAGGGAGACATTGATGTGGCAATAACCGTATTGAGCCTTCGCCCTAGCACCGACTCATTTGCTCGAGACGATTCGCAGACCTCCATCACTCTCTTTCGACAACCTTTGCTGTTAGCTGTCCCGCAAAGCCATCCCCTGGCTCAACGTGCCTCCGTTCGCTTAGCTGAACTCGATGGACAACCCTTCATCGATCGCATCCATTGTGAGTTCTTCCAGCAGGAATGCCAAATGTTAGATGCGGCAAATATCCGCCCCAAAGTAGTGTATCGCGCCAGTCATGAAGAATGGGTGATCTCCTTGGTGAGAGCAGGGTTAGGCATCAGCATCATGCCCTACTGGTACGGACTCACTGAGATTGTGTATCTGCCCATTTCAGATCTGGACTTTCAACGCACGATCGGCATTCAGTGGCGGCAGCAACACCCTTCCGATCTAGTCGGGAAGTTCTGCCACTTTGCCACCAGTCACCATTGGGAGCCAATCTAATCCTGAACTACTTTCTCAGGTACACGCTTTTCAATCCCATCGTCCCCTTTTTCGTCACCCCCCAATAGCGCAGATAGCGGTAAGATCCATAAGCCTTACCCGTCCTAGAATCTGGAATCATCTTCAGTTCAATATGCCCTCGTCCACCGTGCTTGCCCAACGGTGTACCATCCTCACGAGTCTCCTGGTTCTCCTCTGCCTCCTCCCGCCGTGACTCCAATAGCCCCTGTTTGACAATGAATATGACTTAGCTCTTGCTGTGATGGATGGTATGGAATCACGAAGTGAACAAGGTGGATATACACTAGAGTGTTTTAAGTTTAAATCATCCTAGCTACTTATTGCCTTCGTTACTCCATCCGAACCGTATCTCTTAATCCCAACCAGTGGCGTTGTTGCATAAAGAGGGGTTGCGGAAGGGTAAGGACATGATAAGTTTCAGTTACCACACAAAAACCACGCCATGAGACCTCAATACCGCATCCGCAACTGGTCTGAGTATAACGCTGGACTCAAGCAGAGGGGAAGCCTCACCTTCTGGGTCGAGGAATGCATCCTGGAGCAGTGGGTGGTCGAAGATTTGAGTGGCAAACCCGGTGCATCCATCCTCTACAGTGACCTTGCCATTCAAACGATGGCGACAGTCAAAGCCGTCTATCGTCTGGCGGGACGGCAATGTCAAGGATTTCTTGAATCGATTTTCGAGTTGATGGAGATTGACTTACCTGTACCCGACCACAGTACGCTCTCACGCAGAGTCGGGAAACTTTCCATTGACTTACCCGTGCTGCCGAAGGAGGGCGCTCGTCATGTCGTGGTGGATTCAACTGGGGTGAAAGTTTACGGGGAAGGGGAATGGAAAACTCGCCAACATGGGGTGAGTAAGCGGCGCACGTGGCGCAAGTTGCACCTGGGAGTGGATGAGGCAACGGGGGAGATTTTGGCAGCGGTCGTGACGACCAATAATGTGGCAGATGGTGAAGTGCTTGAAGATATCTTGGAGCAGATTGAGGATGAGATTGAACAGGTTTCAACCGATGGTGCTTATGACCATCGGCATTGCTATGACGAGATTGATGCCAGAGGAGCTAAAGCCGTAATCCCCCCGCGCAAGGATGCCAAAATCTGGCAGCATGGCAATCGTAAAGGCAAGCCACACCAACGAGATGAGAACCTGCGCTCGATTCGTAAGCATGGACGCAAGCGTTGGAAGCGTGACTCTGGTTATCATCGTCGCTCGATTGCTGAAACCACCATGTTTCGTTTCAAAACGATCTTTGGAGGCAATCTCAGTGCGCGTCAATTTGACAATCAAGCAGTAGAACTATTCATCAAATGTGCTGCGCTCAATCGGATGATTCAGATCGCTAAACCCGATAGCTACAAGGTTGAAGCTTAATACCAAAACGACCTTAAGTGGATCTGACCGTTTCTCTAATCATGCAACAAAGCCGCTGCTTTCGATAACTTGACAACAGTACCTCTAACTGAGGAGCAATCTCTTGAAGTTCCTCATTGGTGACCCAAATTGGATGTGCTTGAACTCCTGCTAAATAACTGTTGATTCGATTGTGTTGTTGTAGCTTAAAGGCAACAAATCGCTCAAATGCGCGTGCAAATCGCTCACTCGCCTTACGAAAGTAGATTTCCCGTGCTTCTGAGATCTCTCGATTGATCCGTTTTTCTCGGAGCAATTTGCGTAATCGGTCGTTATACCCGCTGCTTTGTAGCGCTGTCATCGCAGCTTGCATTGCTGCAAAAACTTCGGGATCAACCTTGAATGGCATCTGTGTGTGATCTAGATTGCGATCGCAAAACTCTGAGAGAAAGAGCGCCCTTGGTTTTTCTGTTGTTTCAATAATCGTGCGTTTGGTCAGACTGTGATCCCACGCATGACCCCATTCATGTGCCAGCGCCCCAATTCCACCCGTTCTCGATAGGTTAGTAACGTGTAGGTTGGGTTCATAGTGAGCAAGAGCTTGTCTTCCTCTGGCTCCGATTGCGAGTCCCATCTGGTTTAGCGATACTTGTTGGTCGCTTAATCCAGTAACATCAGCTAAATCCGCAAATGCGTCGGCAGCTTCTTTAAGATGAAGCCGACGCTCCCGGTCAGGAACTGAGTTGCCAAATTGAATGCCCCTCAGCCCAAAGTGATTTAGTAAAAGCTCAACGTCGTAGTTTGCAAAACTTCGCCCTCCTTGTCGTTTAGCCATCGTGACGTATTGTTCAGTTTCGTTGAATTTTGGAATTGGGGGTTTGGACGAATTTGTCGCTTTGCCAGCTAAGATTGCGAGTACTTGGGATTGAATTGAACTATCGGCAGACATTTGTTCAAGAAATGTGTTGATCTTTGCTCCAACATCGGTTGACCGATAGTGCCGATGACTAAGTTTGACCTGAACTTTTTTCTGAAAGGGCACAAGTGTATTGGCGACCGGATTAAACACATCACCGATCCGGAGTGTGACGATTTTTTGCCCAATCCAGAAACACGCAGTTTGGAGAACTTGCCAAGCATTGCTTTGTTGAGCTTGTGCTTCGAGTAGCATTTTGAGTTGGCAATACGTGGAATAATACTGGTGGCGATACTCTGCGGGCGTTTTTGGGGCGGGGGAATCTGGGTCTCGCTGTTGTCGCCGAAGCGCCGCTCGCTGTGCTATTGCGATATTGCGATCACTACAAGGTTTGGGCGGAAAGCTTTTGAGAACAAGAAATGCAGCAAGATGAGAGAGCGCAGTGTCTTCGGTCAAGGTTTGCTCAAACTGTGGCGGTTCGTACTTGAGCAGGTTATCGCGGGTAATCAAATGTTCGGCAATGCCGTCTGCTTCTGCTTGTTGCAGCGATCTCCAAGCATTGTGGCGATGACGTGCGGCATTCGCAAAATCCTCGCCAGCATTTGGAACTGTAGAAGAGCGAGCAAATTCATAATGAGATGTGGACATTCGATTAGGGCTGGGGTGGAAGGTTTATAGGTCTAAGGAAGGACTGTATGGATGTAGTGAAGTCGTTCCACAAGCTGGTTGGGTTCAGGTTCTAAATCAGTAGGTTTTGCAAATTATCTCAAGCTTTTCTAACCATCCCCGTATTCCAACTGATAAGGCAATTATCGTGCATTGGAAAGTTCGATCGAACTTTTCATTGCTGTGTGTTTGAGGAACTGGTGATTGAAGCTCAAACAATCGAACCATTCTGTTGCTGAGTCAATCGAACTACAGGAAGTCCGAACTAGGAAACCGTGCCGATGTGCTTTACATCGGCACGGTCTTTCTTAAAGATCCGGGTTATGTTTCGTTTATCGGGCAATTTCAGAGACACAGATTTTTAGAATTGAGATTACTCTTCCTTTCCGTAGTGGACGTAAAGTAAACCTTTTGCTTTTCGGGTTAGGAAGTAAGTTTTCTCTTTTCCTTCGACTTTTGTTAGTAGTCCTGCTGTACAGAGATGATCTTCGTTGGTTTGAGTTTCTAGGGCTATCCAGTCTCCGGCTTCGATACACTTGATCAAGAGTCCTGCTAGAAAAGCCTCTGTTTCTGAGACGTTGTTTAAGTTGAGCGTTGTGAGCATCCCCCAGGGATGGCTTGTCGGGCGGTTAAAATCTGATGGTTTCATGACAATATACAGTTCTATAGGTATGTTAGTCGAACAATGCTGCTAGCGATTCTTGCTGAAGAATTCCGATTGTTGCTGCTGACTTTGCGTCAATCAAACAAATACACATTTGCTTATTGTTCTCGATTGTGACCAGTTTTCGGCGATCTCTGCTAGATTCTACTATCTGTTGACATAACATTCGACGATCTAGTCCACCTTTGTACATTTTCTTGCAATCTGGCTCTGTGAGATAATTCGTGTTTGAGCTGGATTGCTTTGTAGATTTTGACTTCAATGAGAAGCAATCGATAGTGATAGATTGAAAAGATAGAAGGACAGGGTTGAACCTGCATGACAGCTTTGTTACGTTTTCCCATTCTCCGAAATATCCTCGTAACGACTTTTTTTCGGGTTCGCAGCCGTTATCTGCGTGTTACTCCACCATGACGTAGTTTACTCTAGCCTGGGAGACAGAGCAGAGCCTACAAACTCAAGCGCTTCTGGAGATGCCAGATATTGTTAATTTTTTGGAGCGCCAACCTTCTGTAGTACTGGGAACGTATCTGTCGCGACCTTACGCTGCGTCTAATTCCGCCACCTTCTATCTTTCGCGGAGTTCAGATGTCGTTAGAACTCACTGCTACTTAGAATGTCTCGGTCGAGACATTTTACCAATGCAGCAATTCGCTGCATTGGTTGTGAAATCCCAGTGTAGATTTGCGTTTGGAACAACCAGTTGCCAAGACCTCGTCTTGCGCTATGCGGTTAGAGGCTTTTGACTTGCTAGCGGAATTCTGTGCCATTCTTGCGCAGTAAATAACTATCACTGATGCTTTTTAGAATGACTCTGCCTAATTCCATTGTTTCCCGTTCGATTTGGGGACGAACAACGACTCCTTCACGCAGATGAAGTCCTTTTCCTGAAATCGTTTCCGTTCCGGTTGTGTAGTATTGGAGAATATCATTGCTAAACTTGCCTCGATACAAGACCGGAACTCTTTCAAGCTTTAGTTTTTGGCATTCTGCTTCAAGCTCATGATCATCTAAAAAACGACTTCGGTTTCGCTCCCCCAGGTAGACATCAAATACTCGGAATCCGATTTCTGCTTGATTGGTATTTGCCCCGTAGCCAAGGTCTTGGATCTTTCTTCCGAAGACTTCACCCAGGATAATGTAGGGTGTGTTTCTCCTCGGATAGATGGCTTTGACTTTTTCTGCAATTTGGTACTGGTTTACGACTTCCATGTAATAGTTGCCGTCGTTGCCTTCTAATTCAAACGCGAGTCCTTTGTGAGCTAACTCTTTTGACGAAACGATTACCCTATCATCTGGTAGAATAGCGACCTGCATCCAGATCCCGTGAACTTTTTCAGTCATAACGACGGGTTCCCCTTCCCAAAGGGTATTAGGATGACTCTTGATGTTTTCGATATCATATTTTAAGCAAGCTTCGATGCCTGCATTAAAGATCTTTCCTTTGAGTTCTGGGGGAATCGGGGGACTAAATTTTGTAATTCCTAGTAGCTCGGTCACGTCTTCGCCCTCGCTCACTGAGAAGATCCCGCTACGATCGCTGCATCCTTCGGGAACATAAAGTTGCCATTGATTGTGACACTTCGTTAATGGATAGACGATTCCCTGACTCACAATTCCTCTTAGTCGAACCGCTGAGACTCGGTTTGCTTCTTTTCCTCCGAGTTTTCCACTTAGATCAAGCTGTTCGATCAGGGGGTCTGGCAAAACCGACTGTTCAGGAATGTAAACCGCAAGATCTCCCGTTTGGTATTGCCCCTTTTTCACGCACGAGCGGTAATCGTTGATTCGTGCAAGCTGCAAAGCGGTTGCCTGTGGATGGTCTTCGATGGTAATTCTTTGAATTTTGACAGCAAAGGTACTCATTGGTGATTGTTGAATGGATAAAATGGGTGTGATCGGGGTAGGTTGAACTAATTCATCCGTTTCGCAAGGCTGAGAAGGTGCTGATGCTCTTCTTGAGAAAAGCCCTCAGGAAAATGTTCGTGAATAAATAGTAGTAATACTGGAATTTGTTGAGCCACGTCTTCTTCGTCCGAGATGACGAGTCCGGGACTAGCATCAAGTTGCTCGACAAAATCATCAATAAAGCTTTTCAGTTCATACTCGGTGTCGTAGGACTGAAGTTGTTTTGCAAGATGCGGTCGATGCTTTTTGATCCAGTTGCATGCAGCATCAGGATCGATTGAGACTTCAAACCCAATCTTTTTTGTTTTTCTACCTGACTTATTGATATTTGCCAGATAGTCGAATAGTCCTTTGATCTGAGGATTTCTTTCTTTGAAAAAGGTTGCAACTTGGTCTACATCTGGACAATAGTCATCGCCCCAAGAGCAGCGATCGAGAGCAAGAATTGCCTTATCGCTGGCTTGTTCGAACCATTGAGCAGCATCAAACTCGACGCTTTGTCCGTAATCATCGGTGCGGCATTCTGCTTTAATTGTTAGATTCATCTTTGTGTATGGTCAATTTTTGCGTGTGCTGGGTTTTAGCTTGCGATAACTTGAGCAACCCGGATTCTTCAAATATTTAGAGCTAGCAACGACGCAGCGTCGTCTGTAGCGTTTGGGTGAGCTAAAACTGATCGAGTGCAAGTTGAATAACGGTTGCTACAACGGTGCTAGTACAAAGTTATGTCTTTACTCAAGAAGCGGCGGTCGCCGTGATAGCAGCAACAGTGTGAAAATTTCATCACCGTCGTCTTTATTCGTTTGAGTTTCGTTTGAGCGATATTTTGGTCCCGGTTGCTGCCATAATGATAGTTGTTGCAGCAACTCCAGGTTTCTCCCAGGGATTGCCAAAGAACCAACCAGCAGAAATACTGGCGATTCCGCCAATTAATCCAATTAGAAAAATAGCAGTCTGTGCGCTGGTGCTAGTTCGAAGTTTGATCTCTAATCTCATTGCATTTCCTCTAACATTTCTCGAAGTTATCTACCTTACTGCTACGGCATTCTTTTCCATTCAGTCCTTGAATTGTTGTTCAAAAAGAAAAGGCTGAAACCACGTCTCTGTTGATTCAATTTCAGCAGGTAGTCTGTTTGTGGTGATGTACGCTGCAATCCAGACCCGGTGATGACTTGGTTTAGGAGCAAGCAGTTGGTGACGCTGTAAATGATCGAGCACAATGATCGTGTTGCAAGGTTGAGGTTGATCCTCTTTTTTTCCTTGAACAGCAAAGCCTTCTCCATCGATAACCCAGAGAATCGTAAAGTTCTTTTTAATGTTTGGGTCGGTGTGCCAGCCCAGTGATCTTGATCGAACAAAGTGAATCAAATGCCGTTTCCTTCCAAGGTAGAAGTGCGAAGAATCGACAGCAGCATTAACGAGAGCATCTTTGTTATATTGTTCGCTGCTTACTGCGGTCAGTTCGTTGACAGGTAGCTGCGTCGAAGCTGCCCACTGGCAAATAATTGCGCTCATCCCTTTGTTTGTACGAAGTTGAATAAAAAAAGTCTAGGTTTTGCGGGTATGAATCAGATCTGCTTCTAGATCAAGATTCGAGAGTTTCTCGATCCAGAAGTCTGTTTGATTCATGCGTAAGCAGTCGGAAATGTGTTTTACTTGGTGTTCCACCTGATATTCAATCCCCGTTTCCTGGAAGCCTTTGCCGCCAGACCGATAAGCCCGCGCGAAATATTTTCGCGCTTGATACATTGACTCACATCGGATTTTGGCAGTTGGTTTTGTGCAGCCTTCTTCTACGTCCCATGCAAACAAGAAATAAATTGGGCGATCGCTCAAACGGTTGACGTGAAACTGAATGTCTTCGTAACGTTCGTAGCTTTGCCCTCCAAAATAACCACTTTCAAGAAACTGGTCCCTTAAATTCCAGGCATCGCGGCTTGTTAGTTTAAGAACATCACGAAAGCCTAAGTCCTCCGCGCTTTCAATTCGCCTCCATCCGCGTTGCTTGCTGCACCAAACCAGCTTTTGAACGACTCGTTCAGGACTTTCGATCCACATTTCAACGTAGCTATTGATATCTTCTGGTTTCATGGTTGTTGATTTTGGTTATCTCGATTTTCTTTTCCAGTAATGCAGAACGCTGTTGCAGTAGCTTAAGAACTTCTTCGAGTGCAAATTCTAGGTCAGCGTCGTCTTGCTTGTAATTTCGACGTTCATCTGTCGCATGCTTTCCTCCTGAAAATGGGGCGATGAATTAGGCGAGTTAGTACCAACGTTCATCTTCCTGCCAAATTCTTCCCAAAAACTCCACCAAGCTTCCGAAAACAGAAGAGGGAGAGCTTTTGCATAGCCAGGTGGCACAAATGCGCCTAAGCTATATTCTTCTTCCAAATTTGCCTCAACTTCTGCTGCCTCAAACGGTTCAATTCGAAGATGTCCTTGGTGTAGATAAGTTTGACTAACTTCTTCGGTGGTTAATCCTTTTCCGTTTGCGTCAATTATTTCGCCTGCTTGATTGCGGCAAGCGAAATGGCAGACATTTCCGGCTTCATCGATAAAGCCGATCAGTTCATATCCTTTAGCACGGTGAAGCTCGATCGCAAAAATGGCACAACAGCCGGTTAAGGCTAAGTGGATGATGCCTGTGAAGAGCTTGACATCAACAGGACTATTCGGCAGCGATGACGCATTGGTGTTCATAATTTTATTTCACAGCGATTGAGTCTATACCTCGTTATGCCATAGCTGATGACTAATCGAGTTCCCATTATTATCTAACACGCTGATTTTTTCTTCAGGTCGCCCTTTTTGGTAAACCAGTTGTTTTGCTTCAGCCCAAGTGGTAGCAGATTGTTGATGTTCTGGAGTAGATTGATACCGACTTGCTCGCCAAATGACGATAAACGGAGGACGCAACGGTGAGCCTGAGTGCTGCCAGTTGAGTTCTGGGAAGTCATGAATGACGTGTGGATTATCGCAGTTCAGTTCAAAAATGACATCAGAATCGCGATCGCAAATAACTTTGGTGTCGGCAAATCGCCCGTCCACCTGCAGATCCGACAAGGGTCGTTCGCAGACTCGGTCTAAAATGTCGTCGAGTGTTTCATTGGAGTGGTATAAGACTGAAATTAAGCCTTGTTCTGGGTGGTTTGTGACTGAAATGAGAATGGGTTTTGATTCTGGCTGCATACAAATTTCAACCGATTTGTGGCGTTTTGCTGGTTTAACAAAGCGATTGCTCCTAGCGCTAGATTCCTCCAGACCAAGCTTCAAAGGCAATTTTAAGATCTCCCTTGCGAATCAACCGCTTTCACCACTTTGCCAAGCTTTCAAGCGCCGAATTTCACCAGTAAGTCTTTTTTAGAGGTAGCTTACACTTCACTTTTTCGCCCATTTATCCAGATCTGAACTAGTTCAATAGCGGCTTTCAGATCTGTTCGTTTTTCCGATCGAGGAGCGATGTTTGATCCTTTTGCTCCTGCGGTTATTTCATAAGTGATCTCGTCTGTTTGTTCAATTCGGCATTGCCAGACTCCAACTTGAAATGGAGCGATTTCTGCAAATTCAATCTTGTTTCTTCCATACACCTGCTCAAATAGCTTTTGCAGTAAAGATAGCCGTGAGTTTTCTGCTAAAGCCATTGTTCCACGGCGTTTCTCATCAATGCATTCTAGGTTGCCCACCCAGTATTCTTTTTGATCTAGAGCTTCTGCTGTAATTTGCCATCTGTCTGACTCGAGGACATGAATTAGTAGAAATTCTTTCCAGGTTGGTTCGGGTCCAGCAATTTGATGCGCTATTTTGCTGGTGGTTAAAGATTCGATTGGCAGCCAAAGGTCTTTCCAGTTCTCTATTTCAGATGCTGGAATACAGACGTGTAGCCCAGAATAGTAGCGATTAATCTGCCAATTATTTGCGATCGCCATGGGTGGAATGAATACTTTTCGAAGCCGATTTTGCTTGCCGCGCAGCGTAAAGTCAAGAACTTCGACAGTTTTAGTTCCAAAGCCGTCATAATTTGAGGGTGCGTCTGTAATGAACTGGTTGGAGATTTTCATTTTAAGCCTCTGGGTTTAGCTGATCTTTCCGTGTTCAAAAGCTCTATCGTGCTACTGATAGCTGTGATGAATCTAGATAAATGTGCTGCCTTTTGATAGCAGAAAGACAGAAGACAATGGCGAGATAGATTGGGGCATTTCAGCTTAAGTCTTGTCGCTGAATAAGCAGGGTGAATGAAAGCGTTTTAGTTGTTGTTAGATGATGCATAAACCTAGAAACACTATCTTCTGTAAATGTTTGTGCTAGTTCTCGCCTGATTCCTTTTTCCAAGAGGTTTGTGGCATAACGCTCAGGATCTAATCCGTTGTGGTGTGACATTCGTTGAATGAATTGAGCAAATTCGGGTGCAATCTTGATTTGCATGAGGTTTTACATCGATGGTTTAGTAATTCGGTTAATTGATTCAACGAGAATGGGTTACACCTTGATATGACGGGCAGAGCAACACAGTAAGCTGCTCTGCATGAATACTTGAACAACGATTCTGCTTCATAAAAACTGCTTTTCTTGACCTATTCGCGCCTTGCGGAAGCAAGCAAAATCTGGTTTTAGATAGCAGTGTAGATCTTTATCAGCGAGTTCCAGTTCCCCCAGTTCCCTCCGGAGGCTTGTTTGGTTGTGGCTCAAATGTTGTTGCTTGTGCCGTTTGGTCAAGTCGTAGCTGCGACTTTTCAAGATGTACTTGAGTGGGTAGAGACAGGGAAAGCACGATTGCTGTTCCAATTACACTTAGCAATCGGTATGCTGAGCGGGTATTTTTTGACATTGAAAGCACCATAGATCTAACAAGTTGGCTTGTGAACTTGTAGGTTTTACGGCAGAAAGAGATCGCTTTCGCATTTTTCTAATCTTTCTGGAATCGTCGCATTACAGCAGTCTTTGATGGAATTCGTCTTTTAGTGTTGATTCTTGTCTTGTTTTGAGATCAAGATAATCTTGTCAAGTCCTTGCCAGAATCAACCATTAATTTTTGGGTAGATCGAGCGTATTTCACAATGTGATTGCAGCAACATTCTTCAATCTCAATCTCTCTCTCATCTGAATAAGTTGGAAGTCCAATGACGGGTGGTCCGGTAGCTAGAAGTGGCATATACCAACCAGGTCGTCACTCGAGAAAACCTCTGCGCCGATTTTGTTACTCTCTTCGATTTATTCTAGTAGTTTCATTGCGTAAGATTTTACGAATTGAGTTGTTTTTTTAGCTGTCGCTCTGCTTCATCACAGCATTGCAATCCCAGAAGCTGGGCGATACTATCTCGACCGCAGCGAATCGGCATCGCTTTGATGCGGTTGCGATTAGCGGTAATTTCAACTCTTCCACCGTCGATCATGCTTTGAACCCAGGTTTTTTGTTCTTTGAACTCAGAAGCTTGAATTAAATTCGATAGTGTTGAAGCGTCAACGTCAGATTTGTGACGAATTTTTCGGGCATTCCTGTTACGAGGGGAGATTTCCATAGAATTTTTTGTTTTTTGATCGAGTTAAGGGTGCTTATTGGCTTTGTTGAGACTGTGGACTGGAGTTCTCCATTCCTTCAGACTGAATTTCGGAGTCGATGATCCTGTGCGGCATGATTTCCTGGAATGTAAATGGCGTTGTAGGTTTCATTTCGTGTGCTTTCGCAATCGTAAAAGGTTGCTTTTCCAACGCATAAACTGGCTGCTTGCACTTCTGACTTGAAGTGGTCGAATTGGGTGCGTGTACAAGCGATGCGCGATCTGTTCGGGACTTAGATCGCAGCGATCAAGTTTGAGAATCATTCGGATGTATCTTTAGATAGTGAATTTTACGATAACTAAAAGTCAAATTTGAACCGATAGCAGTCGTGGACTGCGGCTTTTAATCTGCTTCAGAGCGCTCCATGATTTTGGTTTTACTTTACTTTTACTGTTTGATCAATCTGATTTTGCATTGTTTTGAAACGAGAAGTCGGACTATAGTAGATATACTTCGATTGAGAAGTAGCTTTGTGATGCTGGCAGGCAGACAAGGGGTGCAGATTTCTGCACCCTCTTTCAAAAGAATTAGAAGGCTTCAAAGCCGATTGTGCCACCCTTTGAAAGTGGAGATTCGTCTTCAGCATACTTTCTCACTTGCTGCAAATCTTGAGCAATCCGGTTGCGAACATCTTGCAGCAAATTTAGGGTGATCGGGTGATTTTGACTAACAGCAACTGCAATTGCGCTTTGCGCCAGTTCCTTGATTTGTGCTCCGGTTAAATTGTTGACTTGAGAGAGTAAGTCTGGATCATTAATTCCGTTGCTTGGGAAATACATTCGGGCGCAATTTAGTGCATAGTCATCTTGAAGTTCTCCAACTTCGATAATGCGATCAATACGTCCTGGTCGCTTGAGAATGCGCGGTTCTAGTCGTTCCGGAAAGTTTGTGGTCATTACGACATAACATCCTTTTGAGTTAACCGGAGTATCAACACCATCGAGCCAGTTGAGCACACTTGAGCATCCTTCGTACTCTCGCAAACAGGCTTCAGCGTCTTCAATGATCACGATCGTCGGTTTCGTTTGTTTAGCTGCTTTGTGCATATGTTGGGCAACTGCTTTTAAGTTGGTGCCAAACACTACAGAGACTTGTCGCTCTTCGACATAGCGTTTAGCCAGTTGGATTGCAATCGATGTTTTACCTGTTCCAGGAGGTCCAACAAGCATGGCTTTTCGCACTCCTGGCATCCCGAAGCGCGTGTACTGAGAAACGTTACTGAAAAAGTGTCGAATCTCTTCATCGAGTATAGACATGGCTGGATGAAAGATTTCGGTTGTTGGCAGTTGTTTTAACGGAGTATAAATCGCGCCGTTCGAGGTTGCTTCAACTTTGCTGATCCCTTTTGGGATGGCATGAGCTAGCTTCATTCGCTTGCGCCGAATATCGAGCCAGCGTGACCAACCGCTTCGAGTTGCAGCTGCGAGCTGAATGATCTCAGCTGCACGTCCTGCGCCAACCTGAAATCGTGCAATAAATAACGAATCACCTGTGGTTAAGGTAATTTTGTACATTCCGGTGCTCGATTGATACGTCTGCTTTCTTTTTGGTTGATCATTCATGCCGTGAATGATCGGCAGAATTAGCTTAGTACTGATCGGCAGAATTTCATTCACCTTAATAGCCCGTCGACTGCGTTGAGAATGAGCAGCGGTTTCTAGATAATCGATGTCCGATCTTTGCTCTACTGGAATAAATTCACTACAGTGATAAGCGGACTGAACGTAGTTGATTAATTCAATCGCGATCATTTCAGTTTTAGTTGCCATAAACTGTCCCTCGGTAAACCATCATGACAATCGTTCCGGTCGGAACGCAGGCTGTTTAACTTAGTCCGCCTGGTTTTTTGAAGGCTCCTAGTGGGAGTGTCAGTCGTCGACGATATTTGCTTCTTGTGCTGGATTTTCCCGCACGCTCTGCGCTAACGAAGAGAATTCCCGGTTTAATGAAAAATCGCTCGATTCTAACCTCGGTCTAGATTACCGCTAGACCAAGGTTGGAATCGAGCTGTAATTGCTCAAAAATCTTCTTTGCTATCTTCAAATTTGGCAGTTTTGAAGATTTCTACGCAGTTTCTGCTAGCGTTGAAAGCTTAGGGCGGTAGCGCGGAAGTGGATGAATTCGATCCGCTCCTCGAAATTTCCAGGCAGATCGAGCCAGTAGTTCATAAGAGCGAAGATATTCTACGGTTTTGGGACAGGCTTCAGGATTAATAAACA
The DNA here is from genome assembly GCF_050565645.1 of Leptolyngbya sp. AN10. Classification (NCBI taxonomy): domain Bacteria; kingdom Bacillati; phylum Cyanobacteriota; class Cyanophyceae; order Leptolyngbyales; family Leptolyngbyaceae; genus Leptolyngbya; species Leptolyngbya sp. AN10. Next base: position 383,989 of record NZ_JBNXVP010000001.1, on the reverse strand, counting down.
ATCGACTGGGTCTGCCCTGAGTGCGAATGATTAGTTTGGCTCGTACTAACGCTGTAATTTGCTTACTAACGGTACTGGTGGACAAGTCAATTTTTTGGGAAACTTCGCCTACACAAAGACCCGGATGGTCAGCAATACAAATGAAAACTTCTACCATACTAATAACAATCGGTTTTTCCCGAAGTTTGAAGTGTTCCATTTCTCCTCCTTTCCGTAGCATTGTGGGCAATAGGCGGGATTTGTATTTTTGCTATTATCTGTGTTGATTGAATGCTGTGTTAGAGGGTTGCACCCCGCAGTTAAGTTTTTGTTTTGCTGACTAAGACTCAAATCCTGTAATTTCATGTGGAGAAACTGAAGTGGCAGCGATAAGTTGTTGGTTGTAATATCGTGGGATATCAAACAAGATTGCCGCTTCTTTCATGCCTTCTAAAAAATAGATGAGGTCGCTATTTCGATCGAAGAATTGTTGCGTTCCGTTGGAGAAGATCAGCGTGAGCTGGCTATTTTCGGCTCCCCATTGTAGAACTAATCCCCATTTGTGCAGGATTTTTAGTAGGGTTCCAATCTTTTCAGATTGTTCCTGAGTGGGAGTCAAGTCGACTTCGACAAATGAGCGAACAGGTTTGCAGTCACGCCGAAACCACGTTGCGCCTTCGCGAACAAGCCGCTCCATTTTCAAGTTGTGTTCTTTCTGGATTTGGCTCGCAATTTCTTCTGTGAGTGCTCGATTGCGGTGGGGGTTAATTTCGGGAAGTGTGATTTGAAGATAATGTTCGTTTAAGTGAGAGTTGACTTGGATCGACGGATATCGGTTTAGATCCAAGAGATCTTGAGTTACTTCTTGAGACGGAACCTTCAAAAACCGAATGCGAATCTCTGACGGCTGTTGCAAGCTGTCTAACATGACCAAAATATCTGGCATGATAAAAACTTGGGAGTCGAGATTAATTGGCATAGTTGTTTTCTCAGGTGTTGACGCAGGAACCGGTAGCCCTTTTCTGAAATCGAGGCAGATCTTCTCAGGGATAAGTTAATATAGCCAAATTAATCAAGATCAGACTGCCTATCTTAGATTTTTGGTTTCTTCTTTTGGAAAATTATGTTAATCCTAGCTTGCTCGACGCAGTCAAACTATCCTCCAACTGGAGGGAGTTTGAGTTATAGAAAGTCACGACACAAGGTCAAGTTTGATATTTTGGCTTCCATCCGTGAGTGATGGCTTGTTTCAACCAAGAAAGCGGGTGTTTGATCGGGGATTTTGATACTTGAAATGCAGCTAGTGCGTTCCAAACGACCTGCTCGGAGTGCGATCGCAGCAGGGCTTGAAGTTCATCGTCAGGTTCAATGTCGAGATTAGCAATTTCGGCTTCGGGGTCAAAATTGGGGGGAGGACTGCTGGCAATGGCGAGGATTGATAATTCGGTTGCCGGGCGTTTCCAGCCAAAATCCTGTTCGGCAAGGTGAAAGAAACTGCCAATGCTGTAGGTTGCCTTCGAAGAGCGACACACCTGACGAATATTCCAGCCACATTGTCGTGATGGCGAGTGTTCCTCCATCAGGGAGATGGCCGTTTCTTCACCGTAATGGTTTTTGAGCGCAATCAGCAGTGTTCGGTAGGTTTCATAAGTATTTTCTCCGGCAGAACGACGCGGAATAAAGTCAAGTGCATCTTTGACCCAAGCATCGGTGCGCCGAGAGTCATAATGAGGATAGTTCGTTGGATTGGATCCAGATTTGCGTTCTTGAAATCGTACTTCCACAGATGGGTCAGTTAGCGTGACTTCTGGATTTACATCTTCACCTTTTATCTGCTGGTTGCGCTTTGAGACCCACTCCATCCAGCGTTCGTCGGATAGTCCAAGAGGAAATCTCCCTGTTTGATCAAGTGCGTGTTCAAATGCCTCTGGAGAGTATTGATGGCGCGACCATTGCTCTAGAGACTGCAGAACCGGTTCTTGCCAAACTCCATTGCTGTGCTTGCGGCGGGCAATGCCTGCTAACCGCATTGCCCGAGCGGGATTGGTCACTTTATTGTCTGCGTCTTGTAGGATACAGAGTTTTCGTGCTAGCCGTCGCCAGTGAACTTCGGACTCAACAGGTTCACTTAAGCGAAAATAGACGTGCAGGGATTTGCTGCCAGTGTAGACAACTGCACAAGGCGATAGTCCCGTCTCAAACGTTAAGCGGTAAATCTGTTTCCATTGGTCTTGAAGATCAAGCTGGTCGATTTCGTAGAACACAATCGAACTGTGAGTAACGTGATTGTTGCTGATGCCTCCACACGGTTGATTTGGGTAGAAATGCACGGTTGCGCCCGTATGCGCTAATTCTGCAATTCGTAGAAAAGAGTATGGCTCTACTTGAGGCTCCCAAATAGAATCCCCGTTGATGTCATAACCCGCCCATTTGCACTGATTTAGGTCTAAATCGTTGTTCAGGACGATTCCGGTGAGCACGATTTGCTCTGGCTCTTCGTTACGCCATTTCCAATCGAGTGGGCATAGTTCTGGAGCTTGATCCCAAGCGAGTTTCAGCCAGATTTCTGATCCGACCATAAATCCGAGGTTGGTGAGCTGGCTAAAGCAATCGGTGAAACTGTGTAAAACCATGAAGATTGGTGCCGCTAGAATCGCGTGCTTTGTTCAGATAAAAAAGTGAAGATTTGGAGCGGTTTTAGCCTTGATCTGCTTTCATTACTCAAGAGAACAAGATGCGCTTCTCTAGTTTTAGCGCGATCAATCGACGACTGCTCTAAATCTGTAGAGTCAGTTCTGCAAATTAAATTAATTTGTGCGATTATTTGGATTGCCAAACGGCAATCCAAACTCCGGCAAGCAGCAGCACGATGAGCAGAATTGCAATTTCGGGTGAGGGCGTAATTACCCCGGCATCGATCGCATCATAAGCCGTTGGGAAATCTGGGTCAGGCACGAGAACGAATTATAAACACACTGTTAGTTTTCCCAGTTTTGGAAAAAAACTTGCGTTAGCGACGCTCAAAAATCTCTTGAGGTTTTAATGTCCGCATTGAACGCGATTTGAGCTAATTTCTTTGTTTATGTGATGACTTGCTTTAAATGCTTGTTGTTTTAGAATAAGCAATAGTGCTTTGAGTTGTTTCTGAGTAAAACTGCTCCTAATTGCAAGTCAGGTTTTTTGCTCAAATTTCACGATTTTATTTGTTTTAGCTCCTGCATAGAAAAAAGGAGAATATTTAATGTTCCAAGATGATCAGATGTATGACGACATCGAAGGTAACGAATGGTTTAATCTCAGACCTGATGAAGCAACGATTTCTTTACCAGTACCCAGGGATCATAGAATCCATAGCTCTGTCGAATGGGGACTAGAAAATACTGACGACAGCATTCGGATTATCGTCGGAGCTAATACGCTTCAGTATTTGACCTCCAAACAGCAGTCTGAGTCATCTGACGTTGTTACTCTCAACAGTCTCAATGAGCTGCGGGAATTTTTGATATCGAAAATGGAACCTGTGCCTGAGACAAAAATCTATGACACCTCGGATTCCGCCTTTAGTTTTTCTGATATTAAACTAGATGGAACAGAGGAAAAACCTGTTAGTGGGGGACGAAAAGGAATGCCACCCAAGCAGAATGTGCGGGTTCACCTGTCCCTAGAAGAGGATCGTCTCACTCTGTATCCGTCACGCTTGCACTTCGAGTTAAACGCAGCTCAGTGCAAAGATCCGCAGATTAACTGTGGGACATTCTATGTAGAATCAGAAACCCAACTGCAAGATGTGGCAAAATGTTTAGTCGAAACAAAGGAAAAAGCTGAGTCACTCGATCGACTAAAGCTTGCAAAAACAGTTTTTCATGCGCTAGAAGACAATCAGTGGTGCAACCGTACGGGAGAGTTTGTTTCTGCGACAGACAGATTCTTTGTAGAACCCGAGGTAGCTGTTGCTTTGGGAGTAGTACGCGAAACAGATACTGGAAGTTTACCGTTGCTACCCAGCGTGGGCTTTCAGAACAAGGGACCTGATCTGTGTCCCGAAAATTATCAATGCCCATTCACTCATCAACAGTATCCAGAAGAAACAATGCTACTTGAAGTGGTGTTGTCAACACACTCTCTGGAAAATTTGATGACCGACTACTATAGCCAGCGGCTGTTAAACGCGATCGAGAAAACAGAAGCCCAGGAGCCAAATTTGCGGTTTATCTCCCCTGAAAAAACAATGGAGATTGGACAGTGGATTGCCAAACTTGATTCGAATGGAATAACAACGGTTTATCCTGATCGTGAAAGTAGCGAATGTCATCAGAATGTGATTCTGCGGGGCAATCGGTATACAGGAGAACTACAACACCCCATTTCATCTGAGAATGCAGCGCAATTTAGCAAAATGACACAAGACTGGAAAAAATATCGTAGTGTGAATTGCTCAAAACCAGCATCTGACAAGACTGCTGATTTTGAGCAATAATATGGGATAGTACGGCCGCCACTGAGTACCATTATTCCAGGCTGTAAATCGCTGCTTCATTAACTTTGTTTTCGTCAGCGGCGGTCGCAATGTCTAAAAATGTTGCTTCTGGATTGCTCTGTCCCCATTCGTAGGCAGTTTTACAGCACAAACACACTGGGAGTCCTGTTGGTTGCACAGCGTATTTTGCTTCAGCATCACAATTAGCACAAAAGATGGTGCTAATTATCGCTTCGATATCATTCATTTCTATACCAGTTAAGTGAATAGTTCTACTGTATCACCCAAATCGGACGAATCTGAGTGATACAGTCTTCTTAGTCCTTTGTTGCGAGTGCTTTAAGGTGTTTCCAAGCTTTCGCACTATTAACTTTTTGTCGAGGAAGATCCTCAACGGTGATTGCACCCATGTTCATCCGTTCGACGATTTGAGCAAGATAATAAAATCGTTCTTCAGCACAGGATCTTTCGACAATCGCTTTCAGGCAGTTTTTGGTTTTGGGTAGCCGAGTTTTACTTGGTTGGTGTGGATGTTGCTCCCATTGAGCGATCGTAAATGTCAATGAGTTCCACTGTGCAAACGATGCTTCGGCTGCGTACAGCGAGTACATTCCTGCAGGATGCTGCACGGCTTGCCACCCTTCCCAAGTCATGTATTGAGTCATGATTAATTGATGAAAAACGAGTGTTAATCGGGCACGTACTAATTTGCCCATTCAACCGGGCATCCGGCTTGTGCGGCGAAATACTCAAAACATGACGGAAACTCGCGGATGAATTCCCAGCTAGCATTCTCTGTTGGGGATATGGCTGTTGTTAGAGGGACTCCTGCGAGAAGCCCATTCCATTGATCCAATTGTGACAGGCTTTGCGGCAGGGTAGGAATGACTGGCTCAACGAGAAGTTTTAGCAAGTCCGGCATTTCCTGAAGTTTTAGCACAAGAGCTGGCAGCCACGGAATCAGTACTGTATCTGGCATTGTAAAGAATGAGTTAAGCAAATCGCCCGCTAGATTTGCTAGAAACGGTGCAAAGCTAAGTGATTCGACCAACCCAGCAACATAAAGAGGAAATGTGCTGATTAACACAGAGCTAGTTCTGCGCAGGGTTGCAGCTTCGCGAACGCTTTGCTCGGTCATTTGTGACCGTAGAATACAGGCGGCATGAATTATTGCTGTTTTGGCTGGGTCTGCTACAAGCTGTTGACACTGATTAAGACTCAGATCGAACTGCTGAGCATTGAGTCCTGCTGAGGTTGCAAATCCTTCAAGCTGAATCAGGAAATTTAACATAGCGCATAGCTCTTTCGAGGCGGCTTCTTTTTCGGTACAGGTTGCTGGTAGTCTCTGGCAGTAGTACTGAAATCCTGTTCCAATAAAGTTTAAGATCCATTGCGGAATTGCTGTTGACTGACTGCGATAAAACTGAATCAGGTAACGGGTCTTCTCGAAAACTTTGGAGGCTTCACCAACTGCGGAATTTGTGATAAATTGCTGATCTGCAAAGTTGCCGAGTGTCTCTGTGAGGTGCGGGTTGTGCAGATACAGGAGACTGTCGAAAATTGTGTTGAGAACATCAACGGTGCTGGCATTCGTATTCTGGGTGATTTTCAGCAGTCGTTTTTCGATGATTTCTTCGACCGTGATTCCCTCGTAGCCTAACTTAATCAGGCTTTTTTGATTTTTCCCTACATAAATGTCCCAGCTTTCTTGAGTCGGTACAACGCCTAGCTTGCACGCGCCCATAATCGGTTTAGCTAACTCATCCCCTCCAAGATAATGGAGTCGCCAGAGGAGTTGTGAGCATTCAAGCCAGGTTGGTTGAACATTGAAGTTCAGCAGTGCTCTTCTGACCTTCTTTTCCGCAAAATTGAATCCGAGTGGAGCTAATCGATCAATCACATCTTGTGCGACTGCAGGGAGCGCTTTGTAGCCGATCGATCCACAGCGATCTGCGGCTAAAATTCGGTGGCATAAAGTTGTAATAGAGGGTGTTTGCGTCTTATTTTTATCGAGACAAGTAACCGACGCTTCAATAAAATCATTTGGCAACGGTGTGGGATGATTTCGTAGACCAGACAACAGCAGCGTATGTTCAAAAATAGCGATCGCGTCAGCAGTGCTGGCTAAATACCCATGTTTGAGGGATGCCTTGACAATTCCTGTACACCACGATGCTAATTCGATTTCGTTGAGCGGCGGGGGCGCGGGGGCTGTGATAAAGAGATCGGTCGTTGTTCTGCTTGTTTTTGCGGTGGGGTTCCGCTTTCGCCCGCCTTTCGTTTGACGATTGGCTTGCCACAGCATTTCTAGGCTGACTAAGGTGCCCGGAGCAATATTGAAACTTTCTTCGATATCGCTGAAACTCGTTGGCATCAATCCATATTGCCAACGAGTTGTGCTGGGTGCAGGAATCGTCCACATGGCTTGGCTCTGGCTACCAAACTCTACAACTGGGGTGGCTGCATGGCTTGCGCCGCAAATATAGAGGGCTTCGCACGGGTCGATATTAAACTGGTTTAAATGCTGCTTAATCCGGGTCCACATATACCGTTCGCGATCGCAGTTGTCTGCTTCGATTTCGGCTGAATAACCAAGTTGTCGAAACAAACTACCAATCCAAGTCAATGTTTGGCGGTAGGTTTCGAGGGTTGCTTGTTGTAGTGGAACCTCAAAATACTGCGTCCACCATGACCAGAAATTTTGGATCTCAACTTGACCGAGTAGAGCGGTTAAAAACGTTTGCAGCATCGGGGCTTCTTGGTCGTGTGTTAACCTCTGGCGACTGTGATGCGTGGCAAAATCGCACGATGAATCTACCAAGACCAAGTGAACTTGTTTGTTTTTTGCTGCGTATTGAATCGCTTGAAATTCTGCCGAGGCTTCAACGAGTGAGGTATTTAATTTAACTGGAAGCAATTTGGAATCGAGCGATGTGGATTCTTGGGCAATGGCTTGTAGCGTAAACGGAGGAACACATTCTGGAACTGCCTGAATCAAAGGATTTAGGTCTTCTGTTAGTTCTAGATAAATAGCTTTGGGTTTGTGCAGTTCGAGAAACTGCCGGACCGCAATCGCAGAAGCGGGTGAAAAGTGACAAATCGGCAAAATCTGAAGGGGTTCTTGCATTGCCCGTTCAACATCGCGCGTTGCCTGTTCGCTAATAGAGACAAGATCACTGTTTGGATAGGTTTTTTGAATGGCTTGAACTAGCGATTCGTGAAGCGATTGGATAGAAGTCATACGGAAGGAGGAGTAGAGGAGGGTTTTATCTGTACTGCGTGCGGTCCAAAGACTGTGAGAAATATTTCTTCGTTGTGAGTCTGTCCGACTGTGTAAAGTTGGTTCCATTCTTCGTCGCTAAAATCTAGCCCGGTTTGTGCTGCTTGTTTTTTGATCTGAACTAGCGAAATCTCTGATTTATGAGATGCATGAAAAACAAATAGCGACTCGTGTCCCCGATGGTTGATGTAGATGCTGCAAATTGAAATGGTTGCCATTTGAGTTTGACTAGCAGATTGATTTTGAGGCAAGCTAACGAAATTTGCCGTGACTGACCCCGTATCAATTTCGCTTTGGTCAATGTGAAATTCTGTGTTGTCCGCGACATCGATGAGAGTGTATTGATCGTGTTCAATCCGTTTGACGCGTGCTGTACATGAAGAGTTATCGGAGAACCGAATGATGTACTGCTTCTTGAGTTGCAGTGGTTCAGCTACTGTTTTTGTCATGATCGGATGTTCACTAAAAGGTTGACTTGCGGCGCGTTAGAACTGTTTGAGAACCGTTTCGCCTCCTTGAAAGAATTCGCTCCAACGTCCGCCTTGACTTGCGGCTAAACTAGAAATCGAACTGTTCCAGAATTTATTCATAAAGCTGACATCGCCGGGAGTTTTGCGGAGTAGCGTCGAGACAGTCGCGCTGGCAAGGCTTGTTGGGGTGATAGTGCCATTTCCAAAGAAACTGCTCGATAAAATGGCTTGTTCGACACTTCCGATTACTTCAGCGGTCGATAGACTGCTTTCTAGCTGCTGATCTTCAGGAACTGCGGCGTTCGTTTTGCGAAGAGCCTCAAACGTGTTTAACAGCAGGTGCATCAGTGGGGGTAGCGACTGAGCCGAGATTTGATGGTCCCTCAGCATCTGTTCGGTCCGGAACAGCACAATCTCTTGTTCTTTTCTGGCATCCTGCATTACGGGGATATGCAGGAAGTTGAATCGCCGCATTAGGGCACTAGAAAGCTCGTTAACGCCACGATCTTTATCGTTGGCGGTTGCAATGATATTAAAGCCTTGCAGCGCTCGTACCACTAGGTTTAACTCAGCGATCGCCAGCTCTTTTTCTGACAGAATAGAGATTAGTGCATCCTGCACGTCGGATGTGGTTCGAGTTAACTCCTCGAATCGAGCAATGCTGCCTTCGTGCATTGCAGTCAAAACGGGTGATGGAATCAGTGACTGCTCCGATTGCCCGTTTGCAATTACCATTGCAATATTCCAGTTGTACTTAATTTGGTCTTCGCTTGTACCAGCGGTGCCTTGAATTGTTCTTTCGCTATTGCCACAGATAGCCGCCGCCAGTAATTCTGAAAGCCAGGATTTTCCAGTTCCTGGCGAACCGACTAGCATCAGTCCGCGCCGACTTGCAAGCGTTGTGATTGCATTTTGCACTAGACTTGTCGGTCCAAACCATTTTTGTTTAATGCCCAGAGTGCTGTCTCCCAAAATAAATTTTTGGACTGAGAGCGGGGACATCTGCCAATTTGCTGGAGCCGAGCAGGTATCTTGTGTTAAGACTGCAAGGTCGTCCGCGTACTGAATTTCTGCGGGTTCGCGTAGGAGTGCGTTGAGTTGAGTCATAGTGGTTGCTTTAAATGGGTGCGCTGGGATTTGAAGACTGGATTTGTTGTTCAAAGAACTGGTAAGCGTTTTTCCAGTCTCTGAAGTATGTGCATTTGGACGGACTGCTATCACTTTTTGAGTCAACTTCAAACACAATCCACGGTCGTTCAGGTGATTCTACGGGTATGTGATTGAGAATTAAATATCGGGTTTCTCTGATTGCGTGGCAGTCATATCCGAACCATTGTGTTTTTCCGAGATCAAAGGAGATTGAAGTTCTGACTAGAATAATTGGAACGAGAATTGTTTTACCGCTGTACATTAAGGTATTGCGATAGCCTATCAGTTCTGGCACCGTTTGATAGCTTCCTTTATAGTCCGAAGGAAGTTCTTTCCAAGTAAGCTGAGGAATTCGAAACGGACGAAACTGAATGCGTTCAAGTGCGATCGTGCTTTGTAAACTCCAGGTACCATCGTCCCAGTGAACTTTGCATCCTGGCAATTGCTGCTCGATTAATTGAGAGAGCGTTCCTTGTGTTGCTGGACAAACCTGTGTTTCTTTGAGATGGCAGCGATCTCCTACTCTAAATGGATGAGGGTGTTGGTTGAAATTAATCACGAGTAGATGATTGAATCAGGACTGATGTGAGCGTTATTCGTGTACCGCAAATCACCGAGTTTGAGAGAGTTTACTGTGCTTTCATCGGTTCAAGAATATTTTTTAGCCCTTTGCTGCACTTGCACATCACAAGGACGCTTGAAGCAGTCGCTTCAAGCATATGCAGCCAGATTCGCTTTTTCTTCACTAGCTTAAATCTAAAGCGATTTGAGTTCAGCGGTCACTCATGCTCAGACAATCTAGATTCTGCCAATCAACCTCTTTAACCTGGCTAGTAGAGATAGATGAGAGGTTTGCAGCTCCGCAAATAATGTGAGTAATGTAAGTTTCTACAACCGCTCGTTTCGCTTGATTGCTAGCAACTTCCGAAATCTTTTGCTGAAGGACAGGCGAATGGGCTAAAACTTCTGCCACCATCTGAAATGAATTGCCGCACAAAAGCAGGTGCGTGGCGATTGCTGCATCTTGCGATTGGTCGGATCGAGAGTGAATCTGCTTCCAAAGAGCATAGACATTTCCTGCCGATTTGTATTCCCCCCAGCTAATTGAGGTGTTTTGCGGTTCCTGAGCGTGATTCATTGAAGACTCCTAACTTTCGCAACCGATTTGAACCTGTGCAAGAATTCTAAACACTCTTCAGGTGAAACTTCAAGCTCATCTGCTTCATAATCTTTGGGTTTCCACTGTAGAAAAGCAGAGACCCATTGATCGAAAACCGACAAGGGAATATGACCCGGATGAGGATTAGGTAGACAACTTTGTAAGTAAGGATAAAACCGGTTGCGAATCAGCCCCCATGGATCTTTGTATGGAGTGCCAATCTGAGTTCCGTCTTTTAAGCTGATGTCAACATTCGTAATGCTATCAACGAGAAATCCGTTTTCTTCGAGATAGATTGCAATTGGATGATCGTGTCTGAACCAGTTACCTGCTGGCTTATTGTCCTTGATACAGCAATGAAGATATTTTTGAAATTGCTCAAGTGACAGAGTTGTTTTTAGAACGGCTAGATTTGTCATGTCAGTTGATGTGGGATGTGGTTTTAAGGATGTTCACCCCAGTCTTGCGAGCGTTTTACTCTAAATTGACCAAGGCTTCTGATAGTGACTCAATTTGGCTGTAGAAGTCAGGGGTTCGGTTTTTTTTCTGGGCATCAGATGTAACCGCAGCTTCACAGGTTGCACTCAGTAGACTCATCGATTTAGGAAGCAGTAGGTGGTTTTGTTTCATCTGATGTAGAATCCGATGGAACTCAACAAGCGTTTGTGTTTGAAGTAAATAGGCTTCTTGATGAAACAGATAAACCCCGATTGCCTTTGCTGTTTCAATTTCGGTGCGAGCAAGTTGTTTTGCCCACTGATAGGCATGCTGTTCGGAAATCATCGGCAACCAGATCAAACTGGGGTAGGGGGTTCCACTCAAAACTGAGTTGAGAATATCAAGGGTTCGATCAAAGGATTGGTTCAGCGGAACCTTTTGTAGAAACTCGCGAGGAGAACCAGATATACTTGCCCATTTCAGCTCCGTTTTGATCTTCTTTAGAGCGTGAAGCAAATGAACGATCGCACTTTCAATGACAGAGTGGGAAAAAGAACATTTGGTTGTTCTAGCTTGAATTTGTTCTTCAATCTGGGTCAGGGTTTTAATGAGTGGCTCACCCTGATCTGATTGGTTGATTCGGGACTGAGCGTCTTTTAGAAAGTGCTTGAACGCCTCAATCTGAGTCGATAAATTGGCATTAGAAAGCGACATTACTAAATTAACAACGTAGTTGGACAAACCAAGCTAAACGGCTGCTTGTTGCAATAGACATCAGATTTACAGGTCGTAAACTTCTGCCGACGTGTATTCACTCTGCTTCATCTGCTGCATTCTTTTTAGTTCAGCCTTCATCACTAACTCTTGAAACTGATCGGTGAGTGTACAACACAGCTCGTTTACTCCAAATTCATTCATGGCGCTCTCGATCGCGCTTAGGATGTCCCTTAGCGATGCAATCTGTTCTTCTGCTGTTGCAGGGTAATGCTGAAATGAGCCAGGACAATCGATTTCATCGACAGAAGTGTGAGCTGTTCCATGAACGTTAACATCGGTAAGAATTGTCGATCGACAACGATCGCAGATAAAACGCATAGCAGTTTAGAAGATTATGGGCTGGAACGCTTGTTGATTCCAGTCTGATATTACAGCGATCGTTTTAGTTCGTCGATTAGTTTTTCTGGGGTCCCAGAAAAGATGGGTGTGCCTAAAGCCTTGAGTTTTTGTTTGAACCAAGAATTTACTTGGGGATAGCGTGCTGTTGTGACAGCGCCGATCGGTAAAAATTTGGTTTTGGACTCAATGATCGCTGTAATCAATCCCAAGAGCCGATCTTTGCTGCCTCCTTCTTCAAAGTCGCTGATGAGCGCAATCAAGGTGTTCGCTGGGTCTTCTACGCTTTGATAAGCGACTGAAAGTGCTTGGTGAATGTCTGTTCCCCCACCTAAACGCGTTTGAAGCAGCGCTTCAAAGGGATCTCGGATGTAGCTTGTTAAATCCACAACTCTTGTGTCAAACGCAATCAACCGCGTCCTATAAGTGGGAATTCCAGCGAAAATACTTGCCATGACGACCGCATTGACCATTGCTTCGATCATAGATCCGCTTTGATCAACCACAAGAATAAGCGCTTTCGGCGGACTCTTTTTGACAGTATGTCGAAAGAACAATCTTGCGACATATAGCTTTTGGGATTCGCTATCCCAGTTTGTTAAATTTTTCCATACCGTTTTCCAAACGTCTAGATTACGAAAGACTTTTTGTGGAGGAATACGTGGATCGATCTTCGGACTGGATGACTGCTTGAAATGCAGTTTCAAAGCTTCAGTGAGTTGGTCAACGAATTTTTTGATCAGGGCTTTCGCGTTTTGTAACAGCTCTGGGTCAAGCCTGTTGTGGAGGTGCAGCAACTTCTCGATCATCGCCATTGAGGGTTCAATGTGGTTTGCAAGCTGATCGTCTTTAAGTAATTCCAGGACATCCATCCGTTGAATCAAGTCTTCCTCGATGCGTTTTAGCGCTTCACGAATCTGGGCTTGTATCTGGTCAAAGTCGGGTCGAACTTTGGGTGAAGGCTCAAGTGAACCTCCAATGCCACTCACTTCAGATTCATCTTCTGGGATAGAGGCAGGTTCGATTGCGTCTTCTACCTCTAATTTACTGCTGGGTAAAGCGTTTTCTAGCTGTTGACAATCTTGCTGCCATTGCTGAAACGCTTGAGCTGTAACCGATGATCCACTAGATTCACTGGAGAGGTTCATCAGTAGTTTTGATAAGATGAGCGCTCTACGGGTGCAGGTAATATCAGAAGTATCGTTGATTTCAAATACGGTTTCGAATTCAGACTGCAGGTGTGGATACTTCTGAAGCAGTTTAAAGGTTGAGGTTTTCGGGGTTGTTATTTCTTTTGGTAACTCCACAGCTTTGGCAATTTCCTGGCAAACTGATGTTGTTGCAGATGTTTGAGATTGTGAAATGACTGAAAGCAGATTCCAATAAATGGCTTGTTTTCGTTGCGTTGCATTGGATTGAGTTGTTGACATGGCTTGAGCAAGAAATTTGAGTAATTGTAGATTGAATTGTGCGGTAACGATGGCTGTGTTCACTGCTGTTGCTTTCGGTTCACGCTTTTCTAAGCAACTTGCTTGCTCGTTCTTTTAGAGTACTCAATGTCGGATGAGTGTATAGGCGCTGACCGGCGAGCTGTCCGGTGTAGACTAATCCCTGTGATGTCTCAAGTGTCATCGGGTGTAGCATCCATTCTCCTGCATCAAACAGAAGAATTCCGAACAGTTTTTCAGAGTCTAAAAGTTGCTCGATTGTTACTTCCGAAACAGCATTGAGTCGCTCTGTGGCGAGCCGAACTTGTTGTCCTTCTTTTTCAACAACGTAGCGGTCTCCATCCGGCAGAATTTTGTAATCTTCTAGATAAGTCGGTTCTGCAATTGCAACTGGATGTCGATCGAGTTCGGGTAGGTTGAATGAAATAGAGGGTAAACCCTCAATCCCGAAAGTTTTTTGCGCGATTTGTAGTGGGTCAAACGTTCCAACAGCAGAAGCTTTTGATTCATCCCATAAGAGTACGCCGCTGGTGAGTATTGGCATTTCTTGAATTTGTAAAACTTGCCGTTCGCTGATTGCTTGGATGAGTTGCGCTTGATCTTTATGGAGTGCCCAAACTTCGCTGTCTGGTAAAAGTTCTGGGCGATACCGAGTTTGAGAAATCCGGACTTGTCTGAGGTTAGATCCTTTTAAGATTCCATACGCGGAATATCCGAACATCTGAGAGTGAATATGAACGGAGACTCCGAGAATATAAAGCGTTCCAGATTCGCAAACTGGCGGTTCGAGAGGTTTGGGCATCGGGCAAACTAATGCTTTGCTCCATAAATCTGCCCAGCGCTGTGTAGCTGAGTAAGCATTAACAAACGGGCTATTCATTTCCTGAAGCAAACCGCTTAGCATTGTGCCATGGTTATAAAGCTTTGGGTCCTGCATGATTTTTTCGAGCACGGGTCGAAAACTTTGAATCATGTCGCTTGTGACCCTTGCAAACCCAACCCAAGCAATCTCTTCGAGAAAGCTTTGAACGCTATTGCTAAGTGGGTGTGACGGCTGAGGCGCAGGTTTGATTCGGGAGAGATCCGTAGAACGACCGAGTGTTTGCCGAAGACTATTTAATAGAACGTCGTGTAGCGTTCCGAGCAAAGCAGATCGAATGATTGCGATCGCTTTGATGCCCATCGGGTTTTTCGAAGAAATCTGGTTGCAGAGTTCTGCTGCCAATGGAGCCAGTGGCGTAAAAGCTAGAATCTGCTGGCAGTCGCTGAGAGTTTGTTGTCCTGCGGGGCTAATACTGCTTAGTCCTTCTAGTAAGCAATGATCGATTCTTTCAATTAGGGTAAAAGCGTCGTTGATTTCAGACGATACGGGTGGGAAGGGAGATTGGATCATAATTATAGTATTTTGATTGCGATGAGCTTCAAAACCAACTCATTTCGGCAACTGGGTCAATGGGAGGAGAAGCGTTTAGCGAAGAAAGCGCTGCAAGAAACTGGCTAAACGTGCTTCCACCTGCTTTGACTTCTGATGAAGCCAGATTAAGGATACTGCTACTACCTCGAATGGAATGAGGCGTTTTCAGCGCTTGTTCGATTTGCTCTAAGCTGTAAATTTGGCACGATTCTCGCACTAAGGTTTGGATATGTTTGCAGGGTCCACTGCGTAATCCACCACAGCGTCGATTATTATTAGTCGCACAGTAATAGGTGAAGTTGTTAGCGTTGATGCCGGAAATATAAACTCGATGTTCATCAGAGCCACTTGAGACCACGCCCGAAAGCCCTTCGTTGTTAAGAACCGTATAGGGAACAGATGCAAGATTGCGGCGATGGTTCGTCAGACTGATTTGCTGTGGAAGAAGTGATGATTCCATATTTGATTAATCGGGTTTGGGTTAGGCTGCCAGTCGGCAGCCTATTTGACAACAAGGATTCAGAGTTCTCAAACGAGCAACAGATACACAGCTCCGTAGTTAGAAAAATCCGCTTGTGCTTGAATGAACTGCCTGTTGGATCAAGACTTGTACTTCACTCTTATCAATACGTCGGACTGAACGCTGGAGATTGGAACTGGATTGACTCGGTTGCACTTATTCTTTGCTGATAGGGATTTTTTCGAAAGTGAGTAATTCGATGTGAAGTCAATAGCTAAATTGCTGTAACTCAACAACAACTCTGTTCAGTACGTTGTGGTGAAGTCTGAAAGTACCCTGCGCTCTGATCTGAAACAGTGTGGTATTGGGTGGGACCGGACGATCCAGAAGGCGATCGATCAATCCAGCGAAGCCGACATTCAACGTGAGATCGCGTGTTTACAAGAACAGCAAGCCCTGCGTTCGATCAAACCCCACGGGTTTCTGGTTGAGGCATTACGCGATCCGGCATGGCAACCGTGTGATCTGGCTCAACCACCTGGACTGGTAATTGCAGCACTGCAAGACCATGGTGTGCAGTGTGTAATTTTGCTAGATCAAAAACAAGTGCCATTTGCTGACCTTCTGGAGAAATATCCGCTGAATAAACTGGAGGAAATGAGGGAGATTGTAAGCTCATCCGGTTCTCTGTGGTTCCAGCAGCGATCTGTCCTAAGATTCAGTGTCTTTCAAAGCTAATTGTGTTTGTAAGGCATCGACCATGTCAATCGCCATATCAAGTGCACTCATAATATCCTCGACTTGGTATTTCTCGATGAGTGACTGATGAATATTTGGTGTTGTTTCATCGATCAATTGACGGGCTTCGTTCAGCAGGTGAGAACTTCGCTCGAAGTTCTCGGAGGCAGTAGAGACTTTGGAGTCAGGTTGGGGCATGATGAAATCCTTTTAGTTTCAGAATTGATTTTACGGTTTAAATCGGTAGAATTCTGCCGAGGTTTTCCGGGTCAATTTCTGTGTACCGAGCAATCTGTTCTAACTCTGCCCGTGTTTCTGGTTTTCGACAAAGGGCAAGCTTGTCTAAGGTGTTGACTGGACAATCAATCTGAAAACATAAATCTGCTTTGCTAATTTTGTTATTGTCCTGATATTGTTTCAGTACCGAGTCAACAAAAAAAAGCTCGATGACTGGCTCGTTGTGCTGCGTGCGTAAGTAACTTTGAATCAGACATTAAATTTTTCCTGCTAAAGGTCTATCAGTAATATAGTGGTAGCGGCAACTGCAGTGAGTCAAGAAAGGCAGCGCATTCGGATAGCCAAGGAAAGTAACCAAAATCTCCCACTTGAATAATCTGTTCACATCCGTTTGTTTGAGCTTTTTCGATCGCATAGTGAATGTGAGCAGGATCGGCGTGAGTGTCGCCTAGAATCAGGATTTTCATGTTTTAGAGGTTGGTCGGGACGATGCTGAGTTTGGTGTGCAAGCAGAGCGGTAGTTGTGTTGGATCGGAGATACCTTCTACTCATAGACTGAGGTGGGTTTGTCTCTATATCGTTAGACTTAAGTTAGCTCGGCAGGTCATCCTGCCAGTTCACTCTTGCAGTTTTTCACACAATCAGAGGTATGAAGCATTTTTTATTGGGATGGGGACAGGCTTCTGCTTTGTCAATGCTGTTTCTATTAGGAATACCGTCGTTTGCGGACGCTCAGCAGCAGCGCAAGGTTGGCAATATCAAGATCACTTTCCACGTTGAACCAGATGATCAGGCTTCAGTCAATCAACCGACTCAAGTTTGGGTTCAGATCGATCAGAACAATCGTTTGGTGAAGCTGTCTCAATGCTCGAAATGCCGTTTGGAGCTGTTGGCTCCCGATGGGCAGCTCCTGAATCGGTTTGACTCACCTAAACTGTTCCCGCTTAATATCCCAACTCATCCATCTGCGTTTGGCACCCGTATGACCTTTGGTGCACCTGGGGATTTTAGAGTTGCGTTTATCGGAACGATTCGGGGAAAAGCCGTTCGGCAGGTTTTTGAGGTTCCAGTTCGTTAAGCTTCGGTCAACGGATGTTGTAGTTTACGGTTGCGCGGGGTTTGTGGCGGTATGGTTTGATCTACCCTAAATCTCAGGCTGTTCTTAAGGTTTAGTGGTCTCTTCCATGTTAAATCGCCGCTCACTCCTCCTCTTCCTCGTCCTTTCCTGTGGTTGTCCCGCACTCGGGGCACTCTTCATCGTCGTTAAACTCTCCCTCGTACCCACACTCCGGGCACTCCTTGAGTTCTACCTCATCTAATCGGGCTTCAGAAACTAAACACACCCTACCTTTGTCATCTGCACCGTATTTTTCCTGAACAAACTTGATTGCATCTCTTTCTGTTGCAAAGGTGTCAATCTCAATCCAAGACTGTTCTGGGTCGGGACTGGGTAGATCAACGTGATAAGTTGGCATGGCGTACTCCCTATGGTTACTTAAATTTTCTCTCAACCTGAATACCCTTACTCTCAAGTGCAAGGCAAATCACTTCGCGCTTTTGCCTCAAAATGTTCGCAGTCCACGATGAAATTAGCGCCAGCAGAGGTGGAGATCTTCCACTCACCTGGCTCTGGTTCATCGATGGACACTGAAACTCGATTGGTTTGTAGTTCTTCCAACAGTTCTATCGCCCAGTCCCATTCTGAGATCCTACCTTCAAGATAGTCGCAGCAAACAGACGGCATTTTTGCTCGACCCCGTTGCGCCAGGGTGGATTCGATCGAGGTCTCTTCGAGAGCAGCAAGGTAGAGGTAGGCGCGAATGAGAGTAGGGGTTTAATTACGTTAGAAATCTTGGATCGGCTTAGTGATAGTTCGGTCATAACATCCTCTAGAAACTAGCAGCCATCATCGCAGATTGCCACTTGAACAGCTCGAACAGTGTAACCACTTTACAGATCGCATCTTCTGCTTTAGGGTGAAGTTGGTTATCCATTGTTTTCTCCTGTCAACGCTTCTAGTTCATAGCACTCGTAGCCGTTCAGGTCGTAACCACCCTCAAGGTCTCCCGCATTGGGAACGTAGGGGGAGCAAAGACTCTCCACTCGTACAATGTGAGATGACTTTCGCACCCAGAGGAGCGGTTCGTTCAACCAGGAAACGTAGTACTCGAAACCATCTTTTTCGTATTTATAGTCCCCCGTTTCGGGTTGGTAGACCAGATCACAATTTTCAAGATGGCATCTACCACCTTGTTAGAGATGTAATCAGACTCAAAGCCAGAGTTGACCGCATTCTCGATCGCCTTGCGTAGATCCTCCTCCCATGCTTTGTAGGTTAGGTTCTCTCTATTGAGCGTAGTCTCGTTGTATAGAGCGATAAAGCAAGCGAAGTTGGAGGTCTTGCATAAGATTTTCCGTATTTCTAGTATTGAGAATATCGAACCCAGACTTTTCCCGGACTAACAGTTGGGGGAGTGGCGGGCGTTTCGGGAACTGCTTCGGGAGATGCTTTTTTTGCTTGACGAGGAGCAGACAAACGCGATGATTTTTGAGTTCGATTCTTCTGCTGTCTTGCTGCTATTTGAGTTTCTGGAGCGACTTCTGCCATCTTTTTAAGTAATTCTAGCTGTTCGCCTTCTGCTGAAGTAAGTCGCTTCATGAGAAGTTCCGCACTACTCCGATTAATGTCAAGGCATTCAGCGAGATAGCGAATGCTAATTTGCTGTTGATGTTTCAAAACGAGGCGGCTTGCCTTGAACCATTTTTCCAGTTCAATTCGGGTTTTGTGCATTGGTGTTCCCACTGTGACACTGAATGAACGGTGGCATTTGGAACAATGATATCTTCGTTCATTTTGATTTACGTAAACTGTTGTCGATCTGCAATAGGGACAAGTTGGACTTGCATTCCAACGCAGCGTTTCAAGTAACTCAATAAAATCCTGTTTTGGTTCTTGTGAGCAGAAAGGATTGTTCTCTAGCATTTTTGTTTGTGGGGTTGATCAACTGTGATTTAGAACCATCTTCGTGCAACTTGCTTTTCATGCTTTAATCCCAGCGGGCTGCACGAATTAAGGAGCGGTTCAGTAATCACGCCTGTGAGTCTAAACGGTTCACGACGTTTTTTTTTGCAACTGTTTTGTGACTAGAGTCTCAACAGTCTCGCATAGAATCTGCTTTGAGCTGAGGTTTTTTCTGTTCTGCCAAAATATAGTCTTTTTTCAGTCCTGCAAGTGTGGGGCTAGCAATTACAAACCAAAAAATAAGGAACCCCATCAAACTTCCCCACAGTGTAAAAAATCGAGATGTGTTGAGGGTTGTTCTGTAGGTTTCTTCGACTAAGAGATCGACATCGCTTGGAGAAAGCCTCTGGTATTCTCTAAGTATTCCTGGTGTGGGAACCCCGACTGTTTCAAACGTGACGCGTGCTGTTCTGGCAGAATTTGCTGCCAACTTGGGTGGAATGATGGTCACGGGTCCCGCAAAAATTGCGATCGTAATCCCCAGCGTGATCCATCGGAAAACCTTCAGTGTGGTTTTGGGGTTGCTGCTTTGTTGAGCACTGGCATAAGGGTGCGGTTTCATTGATTTTCTGGTGGATAAGTTGCTGTATTGGTTCTGCTTGTGTCATACGGCAAGATTTGACAGCTACGACAAAAAGATTTGACGTAAAACAGGTGACTCTTGAATCTGCTCGATGGCAATAACAGCAATAACGAGTCCAGCGTCCGTGTGTGAGACTTCTTTCAAATAGCGATCGTGGAATAGATTGGCTGCAACGCTAGAGTTGTTATCACAGTTTTGAGGAACTGTAATTTGTCGAAATTCAAACTGGTTGAGTCGATCAAGAACAATTACATAAGTGTAGGATGGACTGATCGAGGTTGAGGGATTACGCATGGCTCAAAGTAGTTAAATTACCATTGTGACCGGTGAGAATCCTGTAGAAACAGGACCAAGATGTAGAGAAAAAGTTTTCGGGTGAATCGAAATAGAGGAGATTAAAGGTTATTTCCAGCTATTTCCGATTTGAATATCAATTACGACTGGAATTGGTTCAAGCCATTGTTTTGCTGCTTTTAGCATACAAGCGTGTAGAATTTTGCAAATTATATTCGCTTGATCTGCTGGACATTCTAAAACTAACTCATCGTGAATCATTAGGATAAATTCAGCAGTTAGATTCTGGTCAGCCTGCTGAGATAGGAACTGATGCGCTGCCTCCTTGTAGATATCAGCATTTAATCCCTGCACTGGGTAGTTGATAATTTCGGTAACTGGTGGTTTATCTTCCCACTCCCAGTATCGAAGTCGTCCAGCTAGTGTTTGACCGATATATCGCGTTTTTCGACGCAGAGGGTGACAAATTGTAGTTTGCCACTGCTTAATTGCCGGATGTTTTTCATAGAAGTCATTGATGAATTGTTCTGCGTCACGTTGGCTAATAAAGTAGTGTGCTTTATCTTCGAGGGTCTGTTTTAGTCTTTTTGAACTCATTCGGTAGATGATGCCAAAGTTGATAATCTTGCCAATGCGACGTTCTTCGGCACTGATTTGACTGCTGGATTTATGAAAAACTACTGCTGCTGTCAACGCATGAACATCTTGTCCCTTTTGAAAAGCGGAAATGAGCGGCTGATCCTGACAAATTCGAGCTAGAATTCTGAGTTCGATTTGCGAGTAATCGGCTTTGATGATTTTATAGCCGCTTCTAGCAACAAAACACTCACGCAGGCAGCGGTCTCGCGGAATAGTTTGGAGCGGTGGATTTTTACAGGTTAAGCGTCCTGTTTTTGTACCAATCTGTAGCCAATCTGCATGAATCCGACCGGTTTTTGGATGGATGTAAGTTGGGTAAGATTCGCCAAATGGGTTGAGTTTACTGAGTTGTTGGTGTTCAAGTACTGCTTGAACGACGGGATAGTCCTGAGCAAATGGAGCCAAAGATTTGCCGCTTGTTGTTGTAATTGGAATTCCCAAGTCTTGCAGAGCAGCAAGCAGCTGTGTGTGTGAGTTTGGGTTAACTGTGTCTGTGAACTCTGGCAGTAGCGACATCTGATTGATGTTGCTTCGTCGGAGTTGTTTTACTAATTTCCAAGCCTGGGTTCGAGTTTCGTCGAACTGCTGTGCTGCTTTAAGCCAAGATTTTAGGTCAAACTGAATACCGGATAATTCTAAGCTAGCTGTGACAGCAATACAAGGAAACTCGATGTTGTGAGCAATGTTCCACTGCCGACTATTATTCTGATTTAACCGTTCCTCTAGATGGGGTTCTAGCTTTAGCGATGCATCTGCTTTATTGGCCGCATGCTGCATCTGGTTTTGACTCAGAAGACCGTGAAAATTGCCACTGGCTTGCTCTTGGCTAAACTGGAAACGCAGGAAAATGGCAACGATCGTCTGCAATGTAGTTTTTCGATTGCGCCCAGCGAGAATCAGGCGATAGGCGATTTCTGTGTCAAAGTAGGGTCCTTTAAAGCCGAGTTGAGCTGCAACGAGAAACTTTCTTTCAGTTTTAAGCGTATGCCCAATTTTGAGTGCATTTCCTTGTAGTAAAGATTTGAGCGGGTTCCACTCTGCTTGAGGAATCTGAAATAAATCAATTACTAGAACGGATTGATTAGGAACCGCAATCTGAATCAGCCGAATCCGATCGCGATGTGGATCGGGTCCTGTTGTTTCAATGTTAATGCCGAATTTATTGGTTGTTGCAGCAGTTTGTATTGCCGTTTTCAATTTTTCGCCAGTGTCGATGTAGTCATAAGGCGATGCGGGATAGGCGGATAATTCTTCAATTTTTATCATGAGACACAAGTCTGGGTCGAGGTCGCGAAATCACAAACAATAGAGAAGACTTAGCTTGAGCCTTCTCTATTGTCTGCGTTGGTTACTGACTCTGAGTTTTGAGCTTTTTGCGGAGGGTTTGCAGCTGCTTTCTTTTACGGCGAACATTTGCAGAGGCATTCGTTTGAGATTTCTCTTGCTTTCGCCCTGAAGCTTTCCAGTTGTTAAGAGCTGTCATAATTATCCTTCTTACAGCACTCTAGATGTTTCGGTAGAAACAAGTAGATCTAGGCTTTTACAAAAGATACAAGCCTGGATTTTGGAAAGATTGCTCTTGCAATGTTAGTAATTTCCGCTGGCACACTTTAGTTCGGTTGAGAATGTAGTGATATCAAGCGATACCTTTTGCGGTATTTCCACGTTTCAACACCAGTATCAGAACCTGTTCCTTTCATTGGATAGCTGATTATTAAATTTTCTAATTTCTTTAGAAAGCATTGCAGCTAAGACAGAAAGTCAGAGCCTAGAATATAACAAAAGATGAAAGTGGATTTTCTTGCATCGAGCGTCGTTGCAAGAAGATTGTGCCTTTCTATGGTTCAGAAGCGATCGTACCTTCAGCGGATCGCTTCTGTCTTTGATGATGCAATCGATAGTCAATCTCGATTGTCTCCTTATCTTCTCTTTGGTCTTATGTCTTCAACGCTAAATACTCAATTTTCGCTCTGCACTCGTGCAGTTCTCGATACGATTTCTGGACCAGATTATTCACCACATTTTGTCGAGCGCCGTAAATCGGGCTGGACTCCTTTCCTAGAAGAAGGTAGAGATTATATTATCGATGCTAGCAACTGCTATTGGTCGATCGACGGTGCTCATCGGCTGAGAAATGTTTTGCTCTACTTTCATCGTACAAAATGCAAAGCAAACGAAGATCTCACCTACCAATCACAAAAGATTCAACAAGGCTATAAGCTAACTGAATCGAGTTTGGAGTCGCCGGAAATCACTTCACATGAGCGCGATTATGTGCTGTGGCACTGGTTCATGGAACAGGTTCATCGCCCAGATGAACTAATTCTAAGAAGCTGGCGTATTCAGCCAGAGCAACCCGATTTGTGGGAAAGAGCCTACGTCAAAGCTTGTGCGATTTTGCTGCAAGCAGGCGAACAACCCGCTTGGATAGCATGCGGACTCCAAGCGAGTTTAGAACAAGCCCTGCTGACTCCGAAAGTGCAAAAATTACAAACAGATATTGAGCAACTGCGTCAAATCGAGCAGGGTCTTCACGATCAAATCTCTGTGTTGCAATCTCAACTTCTCCACGCTCAGCAACAGTTTGAACTCATACATCACCAACTTGCAGACTCAAACACTCGTCGAAAACGTTTAATTCAATCGTACTCCCAGTTTATTAATTTGACCTTGCCTTGGCTTCCTTTGGTGTTCTGGGGCAGTTGCGCGATTTCCATGCTTGTGTTGCTGCTCGGCTTTCAGGTCAGTCAGCAAATTCTGCTGAAAAGTTACCCGTGAGGTATTCATAAATTACGCAAATGTTCACCGATCGCGTGCGAATAGCACCCAATGTATTCGAGAGACGCGTTCTTTCAGATCTAAGTCAATTTATCCACACCTCTTATTTATTGGAAAAAACATTCAATGGCTAGAAGTAGAAAAAAGGTGAGACAATCGACCCCTTTGGGCTTTGGTCGTTCTCAAGGGGATAGGCAAGCAGACGTGATGCTTGAATTGCTGCTGAATGCCGCCGTCTGCCGTTTGATTTCCACGTATCCAAGAACAAATCCAGATGATTGGCTAGATCTGCTCGCATCGGAAGCTGTGTTGCTCGCGAGTCGCGAAGGTAAGGAGTTGCCGGATGGGTTTGTGGAGCGCCAGTATCTTGCCGATCAAGAACGACAGCAACGAGGACTGCCAGGTGTATTTTCTCTCGGTGCAATCGATGGGGATCGTCAGCAAAGGCAGTCTTTGTTGGAAGCAATTTCTGAGCTTATCGATGTATCTGATCCCGATTGCGAACACATTAAACCCGCTGCCGCTCTTGCGTATCAGCGTTTATTCACGTTATTCAAAGAGCAGAAATCGAGTGCTGAGCAAGCAGACGCAGATTCGAGTCGCGCTGACCAGTCTCAAACTTTACGCGATCTCGTCGAAGAATTAAATTCTCAATCTGACCCCACCGCAAGTCTGTACGATCTGATGCAACACTATTTTCCCCATCTCGCTTGGACTATAGAAATCCGGCGAGCGTCCGACTCATTTGCCATAACAGGCAAATCGCCATACCCGGATGGCATATTAAAGGAATTTTCAATTCTATTGGTAATCGGCTCGAATCGGGGGGCTGAAAATGTTTGGAAATATCAACTTGCTGTTGATTTTCACGGAAACAGACTTTATCAAATCGAAGAAGCATCTTTAGCTACACTTAAAGAACAACTGTTTGTACTCAGGCTGAAGCTTTGGCGCGAGATTACCTTATTTGTGGCTGCCTGAAAACTATTTCTAAAAAGCGAAACTGCAATCAACAACAATATCAGTCTGCAAGAGGCTTCATTATGGGAAAAGCTGGAAAAGCGCTCAACTTTGTTTTAAATCACTATGGAATCAGCCAAAATCGACTGGCAGTTACGATGGGAACGAATCGCTCAACTGTACATCAGTGGGTAAACGGTATCAGCGACCCGTTGGCGGAAGCAGTCGTTCAAGTTTTTAGTGCTCTTAAGAACTTAGATCAATCCGCAGCCGAGAAATTTATTGCACTGTATCTATATTCTGAGGAAGAATCGGATCAAGAAACTGTCTGTATTAGCTTACCGAATGATTTAGGGTCTTTCGTTCGCACGAAAAAAGACTACTCTACCTGGATACAAAATGCAATTCATTCTGCTGCACTTCTGGAAGGATGGGTATCGTCTGAAACTTTATCAGAATAATGCAGCAGATCCATTGATTTCTCAGTTAAACCACAGATTTCTGAAGAACTTCTAGCGGCTTGAAAATCTGAAGCGAATAAAATCAGGGCAAACTAATCTAGGATAATTATAACGATTAGACACTCGAGTTCATATTGTGCCCGGTTATGGCTTGCTGGGCGAGCGATAGTTTAGCTTCCAAGCAACGATCAAGTTACTCGCTTAGATCCAACTGGGGAATTCATTTATCAAGCAACGCGGCGATCGCCGCGTTGCTTTTACGATTGCTTCGGGATAGATCCGGAGATCGTTGAGTCTTTTGACAACCGTTCTGATGGGTCGTTTTCCATTCCACTAAATTACTTCAACATCTCTTGTAAAAGTTCTTGGATTTCCTTTTCGAGTTGCAGGATGTCTGATTTGATTTCCTCTAGCGGACGTGGGGGAATGTACTTGTAAAAGCACCGTTGGAAGTTAATTTCGTACCCGATACACGTTTTGCTTTTGTCAATCCAAGCATCTTTTACATGAGGTAACACTTCATCTTGAAAGTAACTGGTGATATCTTGCGTTAAGGGGACTATTTCTGTATCCCGCAGTTCGCTGTCAGGTTCGCACTCATCGTTAAGACAGTCTTGAACGTTTGCGAGAGGCTCTAAGAGTGAAAGTTGCTGTGTTTCTTTGGGTTGCTCGCTAAGTGTAGGTGTGACTTGAACAGCGTAAGCGAACGGGTTGCGATCGGTGAAAAATTTGCGAAACTGTTTTAGTTCATCCTTTTTCCAACGGTAGCTTGAGCTGTTCGCAATTTGAATCGAAACCTCGTTCCAATTAAGCCATTCTTGTTGTCCGAATCTTGCCTCAATTTGCTTGACTTCATTCTTTAGGTGTGGAAACAAGGCTAGAAAATTCGCTTTACGCTCTTCTGTCATTTGAAATGCTAGTCGCAGCGGGCGCTCAACAGTGATGCTGTGATAGCCAAACTCCTTATTGGAAAAGATTTTGCTTGTCTCGGTTTCGATAAGCTGAGTGTAGTCGTCCAGCGTTGCTTTAATATCTTCATCATTGAGATAACGCCGTTTTTCTCCGATGCTGCGTCGCAAAGGATGCCAGCGATGACGAGCATCGATTAGCTGAATTTTACCTTGTCGATGCAAGGCTTTACAGTTGGTTAAGATCCAAATGTAGGTGCCAATTCCGGTGTTTTGAAAGATTTGTTCTGGTAAGGCTACGATCGCTTCTAGATAGTCGCGTTCGATTATCCATCGGCGGAT
The DNA here is from genome assembly GCF_050565645.1 of Leptolyngbya sp. AN10. Lineage (NCBI taxonomy): Bacteria > Bacillati > Cyanobacteriota > Cyanophyceae > Leptolyngbyales > Leptolyngbyaceae > Leptolyngbya > Leptolyngbya sp. AN10. The sequence continues at coordinate 357,640 of NZ_JBNXVP010000001.1, read as the reverse complement.
TTCACTTTCACCGCTTCCAGCCTTGCCGCTAAATAACGGAGAGCCACTGAAGACGATCGCGCATCGCGAGCCGGTGGACTTGAATTTTGCAATAACGTGCTGTAAGAAAAGCAGCGATCCGTCTGAGACTCGGGGAAGTCCTGACCCAAAGCGTCCGCTGAATCCGAGTGATTTGTGTTCTTGTAAAATAGCTGAGTGCTGTGATTTCCAATCCACTCCAAACGGTGGGTTGGACAGAAAATAGTCAAACTGCTCGCCGTTGAACTGATCGTCTGTGAGTGAGTCTCCAAATCGAATTTTTGATTCCTCTCCTCTTAATAGAGCTTCTGCCCACGCGATCGCGTGGGCGCGTGGATTAAAGTCTTGCCCATAGGTGATTAGCTGAATGTGGCGATAGTGTTGGTTTGTGTATTGTTTAGCAACCGACAGCATTCCTCCAGTTCCACAGGTTGGATCAAGTAGCGATTTGACTGGAATGGAGGTTTCTTGTTCTGCCGCAAACAGCAAATTTACCATCAAATGAACGATTTCACGTGGCGTAAAGAAGTCTCCGGTTTGTTCATTTGCGGATTGATTGAATTGGGTAATTAACGCTTCGAAGATTGCTCCCATTTGGTGGGTGTCAATCTCAGTTGGATCCAAGTTTAAGTTGTTGAACTTGCAAATTAATGGATGCAAAATTCCAGTTTGATGCAGATGGACAATTTTTGATTGGAATCCTAAGGTATTGATCAGATCCTGAATCTTTTTTGGGAAACCGCAGAGATACTCGATTATTTTTGTATCGATGCTTTCTCTGTGAGCGCTTAGTTTTTGGAAGCTCAACCCGCTCCGATTTTCCAAAGTAGGTTGGACTTCAGATTGTAGCGAGGTTTTGCCATTTAGCATACAGTCGATTCGGCGAAGAATGACCAAAGGTAGAAGAATGTCTTCGTACTCTGAGGGTCGATAGTGTCCTCTTAAGATTTCCCCGATCTGAGAAATTTGTGAATTGATCGTCGGCATAATTCGCGGCAGGTTTGTTGCCCACGGCGGCGGTCGCCGACTTCCTTTTGGAAAGAAGTACAGTCAAATTACGATGAGTGTGGGTGTGGCTAGAAGGGCGGAATGCTTTAAAGGTGCCAAGTTTGGTTTTCAAAAAGCTTGTGGAGTGCTCCGGTACTTCAGATCAATCGGAGTTGTTGACCTGTGTTGACCCGATCTAGAGCAACTTTTTTTGAATAGCTACGATTTAGTTTTTTTGCTGGACGGTTGAATGATTGGGCTTCTATTAGTGAGGGTTGTTCCACGTACAAATGAGGTAGAGGATCGTGGGTTGGTGGGATGTCGTATATCCAGCGATCAAGGTGCTTGTGTTTTCCACAGTTTGATGCCTGGTGGCGAAATCCGCTTGATCGATAAAGCGTTCCTGTATGAATATTCGGATCGCTGTAGGTTAAAACTTTTTGAATGCGATAAGGTTGTTCAAGGTTTCTCGGCGGATGATGGCGAAGCCAATCAACTTCGATTTTTCGCATCAGTTTACCCATTGCACAAGAGCCGATCGCAAGCGTGTGCTTCTGTCCTTTGGAGTCTTGAAGACTCTGGTTTTGCATCTGTGGAATCAGCCAAAATCGGAAAACCTGTAACACTTCCCAACAGCTACAGCGTTCTCCCTCGCCATATTCTCCTTTGAGTTTACGTGCAAATGGAGTTCCTACAATAATCACACCTACAACCATTTGGTCAAACATAATTTGATAAGCGAATGGACTAGCGTAGCCGGAAACTCCGGTTTTGAGATAGTGAAATCTTCGACAAACGTCGTTTGCCCAAGTTAACGATGTTCTTTGGATTTGTACTCGCTGTCGCATCGGTTGTGCCCAGCGTTGAATCAGCGCAGTATATTCTTCAGGTTTTCTCCACTCCAGTAAAGAAGTTGGAACTGAGTCAAATTGATTCAGTAAGCAGCGCTGATAATAATGCCACCATAATGATTGATTCAAATTGCTTTTTATCGAACGTGAAGTCGAGCTTGTTTTAATATTATCTTCTTGGTTGTAAGGGTGTAGAAATCTAGCTTTCTGAGTAAACATGGGTTTGTGGTTGTAATTTTGTAAGGGTGTATGGCTGTAGAATTCTTTTCAATTTATTGCAAATTTAGCTAATAGTTTTTTAAATTAAGAGTCCTGCCAAATAAGGGTTCTAGCTAGACTTATGAAAAATTTAATATTACATTTAGAATTAAAGTTGCTTTTTAAATGCTCATGTTTTATACGTAATATAAGATAAGGAAACAGCCAGTTAAAGAAAGCGTTTCGTGTTGAACTGGCTTCGAGTTTTTTCAGACAATACAATTTTTTGGAGTTTTATGGTTGACCCTCAAAACGAAAATTCGGGCGGTTATGGTCAAGATTCCTCCGAGGAAACCGGATACGGCGGAACGGGTTACGGTGGAGCAGGTTATGGTGGAACGGGAAATGCGACTAACATCCTAAATTCTCCTGGTTATGCGGCAGACCCGAACTATTTTGGCGAAAGTCAGGCTACTGCTCTAGGAGCGTTGCAGAACCCGTTAGTAACAGAACGCATTGAGAATCCATTGACTGAAAATGTGTTCGAGTTCAATCCTTTTGACACCGCTTATACCGAAACACTGTCGAATTCTAATCCTCAGGGCGCGGGCTATGGGCAGTCTGATTATGCTTCTGATGATGATCAACTCCAGATTGAACTGTAGGGTCATGATTCATCCAGATTGAAGTCTGGACTATCTTTTAGTTGTGGCAACAAATATGGTTCAGCGGGACCGACATACCCGGGTGCTGTGCTGGGTTTTTTCATGCTTAATGTTGGTTGTCCAATGGTTGTCTTTTGAGTCCGCAGCGCTTGCTCAGACAACTAGCAACCCAGGTGTTGGGACGAGTGAGTTACCAACTGTTTTGTCCTCAGTGCAGGGACCCAATGGATCTGCTGCGAATGTGTTGCTGCCGGACTGGGACAGCATTACTTTCAGTACACTGCCTGTTATTCAAGAGGGGGGGACAGTTAATCTAAGTCAGTATAAACAAGATGTTGGGTATGATCTGAGTCGAACTTGGCAAGCAGGAGCGACTCCAGATCAGTATCTTAAACTCGGAGACTTAGCAGAATCGCTTCGCCCTCAAGATTTTACGTTGGGAAACATCGCTCGGATTACAAATATAAATCTTGATCAAGTTGCTCTCAGCGGATTTTCTTTAATTGCAGTGCAAACGATCGCGGAGATCGCGGAGAAAGTTCCCTTCTTAAAAGATCTCCCGATTCGAGAAGTTGCTCCGATTGCAGCATTGATAGTTCACAAAATGGGTTCCGTTAATCAGGATCAAACGCTCGGTCAAGCGCTGGAAAAAACTCCTCAAATTGGGGAGTATCGCTTGGGAGACATTAATCTTGACCCTTACTCAGTGATGTCGATTCCGAACCTTGATGCAGTTCAAATGCACGAGTTTTCTCAGTGGGAAAATGCTTTTCTCTCAGAAATTCCAGGTTTAGGAACCGTCCCGATGACTCAATTTCCGGCTCCAATGATTACTCCGACTGGGGTAGTTGAACGGATTGATTCTGTCTATGGACCCGCTGAAACACAAAGAAATCGAACAATCTCAGGATCTCGTGAAGCTGGGTTTGCAGTTCCCTGTGAACGCAATTGCGGCTACATTGAACTCGATGATCTGGAAAACACAGGTGTTAATTCACGTTCAGCTTCCGAAGGTCACGAATGGATTTCTGGAAAATATCAGTTGGTTCCCGGTGGACATGGTGTTCTTGGCAATGTCAACAGTGGAATGGAGCCAACAGGTCGACATCCCTTTGGGGATGCGTTTAAGGTTGTTGTGTGGGAGCCAGATGAAACATCCGATACGGTAACAACCTCGATCTTTTTTCGCTATTGTCATCGGTTCTTGGGCTGCACGCCCTATTTTATCGGTCCGGTTCCATTCTTTACGTATAAGCGGGACTCGTTGATATTTGTTGGGGTTCTAGAGCCAGAATCAGCTTCGTCGACTGCTTCAGTACCGACGAATGCTGAACGTACTCCAAGAAATCCGGCTGGATCTACCCGCCAGGTTGACCCAATTCCTTGTACGACTGCAAGTAATACAACTCCCGCAACGCCACCTGGAACGCTACGCGGTGTCAACATTCGTGACTTGAATGAAGCGATCGCTTCGCGCGAAAGTTCTGGAGACTACGCTGCTACGGGCACTTATGGCTGTGATCGAGCTGGTTTGTGTGGACGACCGCTGGGACGGTATCAGTTCATGAACTATAACGAGTATGCGGCAAGTGTGATTGCTCAACGATCGGGTGGGCAAGATTTTCTAAATAAAGTTAGGGAGGGACATAATCCTTCAGAAGCGGAACTGATGCAGTTCTTTCCGCCAGCCGACCAAGAGCGGGCGCGGCAAGCCTGGTTTCAACATCTAGTAACGACTGCTTCTGAACAGATTGATCCTCAAACAAATCGTCCTTTTCAAGGAATGCGTTTGATTGAACGTGTGGCGCAGATGCACAATGGGGGGGAATACATCCCTATTGATGCAAGTCCAGTTCAGTCGTATGGGACTGATATTGTAAGACGATATCAGGCTTCTGGAGGAGGATCGACTCCGGTGTCCCAGACTTCAACTAATTTGCCCTCGGGCTGTGTTTCTGCACCTCGAACGGCTCCACGCCCTCCACAGCCCCCGCGTCGCCCAACTGGTAATGTTCAACGATCTACGCCGCCGCGTCGTCCAGCATCGAGCCGGCGGTCTACACCGCCCCGCCGTTTAGCCCAAAAACCGTCCCGAGGACGCGCAACCGGTCGGTATATTCGACCGGTCGATGCACCGATTACCAGCGGTTTTGGTTATCGAATGCATCCGATTCATAATGAGATGAGGCTGCATCGCGGCATTGATTTTGGGGCGGCTGAAAGAACGCCGATTCGGGCTGCAGATGGGGGTCGGGTTGTTGAGGTCGTCAATGACTGTCGGGTTGGAGATAATACGTGTGGTGGGGGATACGGTAACCATATTGTGGTTGATCACGGTGGCGGTCGCCAAACTCTTTATGGACACCTAGTGACTGAGAGTATTCCTTATCGAGTGGGTTCTCAAGTTAATCAGGGAGACATGATCGGACGGGTTGGATCAACCGGATGGTCAACGGGTCCGCACCTGCATTTCGAGACACTCCGAAACGGAGAAGCTGTTGATCCTGTTTCAAACTATGGTCTTTAGGAGGCAGTAAAATGTCGATTTTCAGGCGGATTTTGCGGCAGTGGCGATGGTTTGTAGCAGCAGCTTTGGCAGTGATTGTTCTTCCTGTTGTTGTTAGTCTTGCGCTACCGAAGCAAGCTGCTCGAATTCTTCCACTTGATCCGCAAGTGGTAAGTCAACCGTTACCGGTTAATTGTTTACCTGATCGAGTTCCTGGTATTTCTAATCCGTCAAATCAGCTATCTTTTGCGTTAACGGCACGAGTTTTGGCAGATGGAAACGAATATCGACTCTACCAGGTTTCTCGCAAACAACAGCCAAATGACGCGGGTTTTGAGCATTTGGTGCAAATTGTAAACGGTCAATGCCGACGACTTGCAACCAACGCGATGGGTAATGACAACTTATACTTCCATCGCATTGTCTCCATTCCTATTGCACGTCAGCTGGCGTTGGCCCGCCTACAGCAAGCGGTGTCAAAGGTCGGAGGTGCTCAAGCGTTTCAAGCTCGTTTGAGCGAGCGTTTCCGACAGCTGCCCCAGGGAGAGATTGTTCCGATTCCTGAAGAAGAGGCTTGGGCACTAGAGCAGCTTCAAATTACGTTGCCTGCAAATGTTCGTGTTGTTCCAGCGCCCCCGCGATCTGGAGGTTCTTAATGGTTCGCTTATCTCGCGGGCAGCGGCGTTTAATTTGGCTTGCTGCTGCCATTTCTGTTTTACTGCTCGTTTTAGATACCTCTGTGTAAAGAAGAAATGAAATAAAGAAAGGAGAAAAGAAATGACACACAGCTGTGTTCGTAAAAACTCTCGTTCTGCGCGTGCTCAGTCTCGCTTGAAGTGGAGCCGTGTAAGTGATTTTTCAGGGGTGGTTACTGTCGTTGCCCAGACCTTGCGGCTAGGACAGTTTCGTCAAACAGAACTGCATCGGTTTCTTGAAGCACAGCGCGTCCATCTACCTTGGGAACGGTGTGATGCCCAAATTCAGGAAACCTTAATCTCGTTTGATGATGAACTCCAGTTTGAGATTCAGCGGATTCTTTATGAGGAGTTAAGTCGTGCCTATGAGCACCACTACCCTGACTGTGGAGGCTCTCGCGGAGTTATGTTGATGCTTGCCTTGATGAAATGTTTGACTTCTTTAGAACTCGCTTTAGGTATTGATGTCCCAGATCAACGAGCGGCTGCACCAGTAGATCCATTTTGGTATGGTTAAAGAGGATGATTTATGAATGAAACGAACGCCGCTAATGCAGAAGTCTCTCAGGCAGATTCCAGTTTAGCAGGAGTCTCTGTTGAAGCTGGGAAGCCGAAGCTTCCTCCGGCAATTGGTTCAGAGGGACTCATTCCTCCCCCGACGAGACGAATGATGATGATGGTGCAGTGGTTTCGGATTGGATTGAGTCTTTTCCTAATTCTTTCGGCTCTGCTAGGGTTAATGGGATGTTCTTCACAAGCGGCAACAACCCCCTGGCGCTCTGCAACCGACGTTTTGCCCCGCGAGCTTTTGCTGGATATTGTTAAGCAACAATCGACCAATGTTCCTAATCCTGAACGAGTTGTCAATGATTCTTTGCGGGTATTTATCATCCCAGGGCGCGAAGGGCGTGTTGCTATCTTCAACTTTGATCACTCGAACTGGTGTGGGAGTGGGGGATGCTATTTTCCGGCGTACTGGTTGCGTGAGGGGAATGTTCCTTCGCAGTTTGTCTTTTCGCAGTTGTTATATCCTCGGCTTCCTTCGGGTAGACCTTTATTTGAAAAGGGTGAAGACAATGGTCAAGCGATTCCTTGTCTCTCTGTCTGGCAATCCGAAAATATTGAAATGACTCGTTTACGTCAAACCACCTACTGTTTTAACGGCACTCAATATCAGCCTGCGAGATCGAATGTTTTTGATTCACGTCAGGCATCTAAATAACGTTAAAAAAGTCCTGAGTCGTATAAATCAGGACTTTTTTAGGGTTGTGTTGTTTGCGGGACCGATCAATCAAGAGATTGAAGATCAATCATTGAATCGAGAACTTCATCTGCTTCAAAGAATCTGCTAAGGGATGGCGCGGTTGGATCAAACGGAGCTTCGTTTTTCTCAGAGAAGCTGTTTGATTGGGTTGGGGTCTTGGTTGGACTCACTTTGACAGCAGGTTTGGGGCTTGTAGGTAGCAGTACTGTAGCGTTTGCTTGTAGTTCACCGCTTGTGCTTTGGTATTGAGAGCCACAGGTATTGAGAGCCACAGCGTCTGCCGGTAGGCGGCGCAACCTCAAACCTTAAGCATAATCTGATGTACTGATAATCTGATAAAGTTGCATTCTTAGAACAACTACCTTATTACAACAAAAAAGGTCGACTTAAGCGACCTTGGTTGAGGGATAGGCGATGAAGACTAGATACTACTTGCGTCTCTGAGATCGACTGAGCGAGGAGTCGATTTGGAAGTTTGGGGTTGAGTGCGAGGATCAAACGGGGGTGAATTCAGGCTGTGTGGAATTTGACTTGCGGCAGCTTCCATTTCTTTTAAAATGTCTGAATCAGTTTTTCCCGAAGACACCCCAATCGGAGTCGAGTTTGGAATATCAACCGATGGAGTTTTACTGATTGAGGGTAACGTCGGTATCTGAAAATTGGCTTCTTCATACCTGTAGTGATCGGCATCGAGTTCTATGTGGCTAACCGGTTGGCTGCTGTTCCCTGATATAGATTCCACTGCCGTTAAACTGGGAAGGACTGCTTTTTCAGAAGTCGATCCGTTTGAATGGGCTTGTGGCGCTGTTGCTTCAACTGCTTCTGTGGTTTGAGTTGAGTGTAAGTTTTGAATTTCTTGGGGATCAATTGAGGTTGACTGTGAAGATTGCGCGGGGTGAGGGTTGGTTGTCGGGGTGAGGGTTGTGGCACTTACATAAATTGGTGTACTCGATACGGCAGGATTAAGATTATCTCCCTTAGAGTCAACGCTGTTTGTTTGATCTGGCGAGAGTACTGTTGCGTCAACTCGAACCGTTTCACTTCTGAGTGAAGCAGCGATTGCCGTGGTGTTTTGTTCTTCTAGATCTGCTGTTTTGGGGGGTGTAAAAGTAGCGGGCTGTGGTGAAGCATGGGGGGGAAGTATTTCGACCGGCTGTATGCTTGCTGTTGCAGTCTCCGATGAACGAGAAGCCACCGGCGCTTGTACAGGGATCATGTTCCGAGCAACAGAGGTCGTTTGTGGCGTAACTGGGATCGATCGTGACGCGATCGAAGACTGCGGTTGCGGATCTTGAGCGACCGAACTAACCAAGGCTGTTTCAGTATCTACAAGCGTTGACGCTAATCGAGGAGGTTCACTGGCTACTGTCGGGATGATGGATGGAGCAGCAGCACTCAGTTGAGGAGTAGCCTTATCGGTTGCGGCAATAATTTGAGTTGGAACCTCACCGGGTGAGAAGGCGTTTGTGATTGCTGCTTGAGCTAATTCTTGAACGCGGGGATTGCTAAACAGCTCTGTTTCTCTTAATTGATTGACTGCTTCTAGCGCCCGACTCCAGTCGCCTGACTCTGAAGCTTTGATTGCGACATCGAGTTGTTTTGCCTGGTTTCCCCACGCTGAGGCGAGTTGTTGAGCCTGTTGAAAGATCTCTGATTCTTCGGGAATTGCTTTGAGGGTTGTTATGGCTTCACTGATGTTTGCCTGACGATACTGCTCATTTGCTTCTCTCAGTAAATCTTTTGACCAGGCTTTTTCAAATTGAGTTGCGCTGTTGTGATATTTACTGTTAGCAGGAATTGAACTTACATCTAGAACAGCCGCTTCTAGATCCTTATTGTTTGCTTTTTCTTGTGCTTTTTCAAGTAGTTGTCCATAGACAAGCTCAATTTCCTGTGGGAGTCGTTCGCCAGCTTGCCTTTTGTCTGGCTTGATTCCAATAGAGATGAGCGCAGCGGACAGCATAATTCCGCCACTCAATGCCCAACGATTCATAGAGCCTCCGATAAAACGGTTTATTTTGTTACTGTATGAGAACATGGCGGGCGAGATTACGCGATTCACTCAAATGGAGTTTCTCTTGATTATCGCTCTTTTTATGCCAGGTATATCTTGCGAATTTTAGTAAAGCATAACAGATAACGTTTGAGAAAACCTCTTTCAGATGAGAGATTCATCACTTTTGCCATTTAGCTAAAAATATTCCGCTCTGGTTGAGATCTGCTTAAATTCTATCTTCTGGGATATGTGATCAGTCTTTTCTAAGTGATATACCCACATTGGGTGAACTGTCCGCCTGCGAAAGTTTATAAATCTTGTCTTGATTAAATGAATGCTTGTTTAAGGGTTGGAAACCTGGAGTTCACAGGTGAACAGCTTGTGGTTGCGCTGGCTCGCTATCAGATGTTGGAAAACTTTGTCAGCCAGGTGATTCTGGATGCTGTTTTAAATGAAGCGGTTAAATTAACCGAGCTTGACATTCGTCAAGCTTTGGGAATTGGCGACGATGGAGATTTTGGTCAGCGCGTTGGTGAGTGGATCAAGAAAAATCAGGTTTCGTTTGAATATTTGCAGCAAGTTGTGCTGCGACAGCTTCGGCTGGACAAACTGAAGCGTGAGCGATTTGATTCTCAGGTTGGATCAGAGTTTTTGCGACGCAAACCAGAATTCGATCAGGTTGAATTTTCTCTAATTCGCACCCATGATTCAATCTTGGCTCAAGAACTTTACTTTCAAATTCGGGACGATGCCGTTGACTTTGGACGGTTGGCTCGTAAATATTCAGAAGGAGCCGAAAAGTACACCAAAGGATGGATGGGTCCAATGCGGCTATCTGAACTGCCTCTACCCGTTCAGGATCTTTTACGAAAGCAGTCGATTGCCTCGGTGCAGGGACCTGTTTTAGTGGGAAATTCCTATTGGATTTTGCGGCTGGAGCGGTTTTTTCCAGCTCGAATGACCATGCAGGTGCGGCATGAACTGCGAGAGCAGCTTTTCGAGACTTGGCTAAAAGCCAGAACAAAGGCATTTATGTCTGATCCGAACAAGGTTGAAGTGATTAAAGCATCTATTCATCCTCATGCTTTGCAAGCGAACAATCAGGAGTGTGCATAGTATGACTGGAATAATTCAAGATCAAGACCAAATCAAAACGTTTCTTCCAAAACTGTTTGAATTGTATCCGTTTGATCAACTTTCGCCGCTGGCTGCTCGACGGGTTGCGTCGAAGGTGAGATTGAACGTTTATCGTCCTGGAGAACTGATTCTAGAAGAAGGTGTTTTACCTTCGTTCGTTCACGTACTTGTGCATGGGAAAGCTCGTATTTTGGGTCCTGCGGTTGACGATACCCCTTCGTTACAGGTTGTTGAGGATGGAGTTTTTGGCTGGGACGGATTAATTCGTCGAGTTGCGGTAGGGTCGGTCCGGGCGGCTGGACTTGAAGATGAAGTTTTTACCTTGTCGCTTCCGGCAGACGAATTTGAGCAGCTAATGCTGTCTGAACTTTTGCCCAAACTCGATCAAACTTCCCTGCTAGAGCTGTACGATATTATCTCACAATTTATTGAAACCGTTCCAATTCGGCTGAGTTTGCCAGATTTTAAGACAATTACGTCTTATATCTATGAGCATGATTTAGCAGTTGTTTTTCACTGGTTTCCGGCATCTGATCCTTTATCACCTCTTTCTGAACATTATGTTTGGTTTTTGAGTGGGGGTGCCTCTGTATCGATGCCAATTGGTGTGCCCGTACAGCATTTGTCTAAATTAATTGCGACTCGGTCTTCTGCTTTGCCAGTTCGCTTAATTGGAATTCGTCGTGCATTTGTTGCTTTGCTGTTGAACACAGGGAGTCTTCCGGAAGCGCCTGAAGCAATCGAAGCAATCCAGAAAACAGACTCGGACTCGGTTTTAAAGCTGATTGAGGGATTGATTTCGCCTGATCAGCCTCCTCCACAGCGCAAAGCAGTTTTGGAGTCTTCACGCAAAACGTTTCCGGTTCATTTATCGCGAAGTTCGGAAATCTCAGAGTATTTAATTGCCTGCTACTGGATGGTTTGTGACTTTCTTCAAGTGCCGTATCGCCCTGATATCCTACGAAAATGGTTTGCGAAAGTCAGACGAGTTGCTGACGATCGCATGAGTTTTTATGGACGAGTTGCTGAAGCGCTCGGACTACAAACTCAGCTTGTCAAATTCACTCCAACAGCAGGAGGATTAAATCGGATTAAAACTCCTAGTTTGATTACAATCGATGGGGTTCCCTCGATTTTATATGAAATTACTCAAGCGACAGCAGTAATCGGCTCGCCGATTTCAGGTTTGATTCGAGTTGCACCCGAACAAGTGGCTCCGCAATTAGAAATTGCGGAAGTGGTTTCAGGAACTCAACTTTCTCATGCTTTAGTTCTCGATCGACAAGCAACTAGCCCGATCAAGCAGTTTGGGTGGTCTTGGTTTTTGCCGTATATTCGTCCTTATCGCGGTGTTTTAATTCAGGTTCTAATTGCCTCGATTTTTGTGCAGCTTCTCGGTTTGGCAAATCCGCTATTAACACAGCAAATTATCGATAAAGTTGTGGTCAACGGCAGCGCTGGGGCGTTGCCAATGTTCGGTATTTTGCTGGTTGTCTTTACGATCGTAGAGGCGGTTTTAAGCATCTTGCGAACCTATTTGCTCAACAGTACAACAAATCGTGTTGATTTGATGTTAGGAACAGAAATCGTGCGGCATATGCTTAATTTACCGCTAGATTTCTTTCAAAAGCGACCTGTGGGCGAACTAGCATCTCGAATTTCTGAGCTTGAAAACATTCGTCAGTTTCTAACCGGAACTTTTTTAACTGTTGTTTTAGACTCTGTTTTCTCGATCATCTACATTTTTGTGATGGCTTTCTATAGCCTTTCTTTAACGCTGTGTGTGTTAGCATTCATTCCGATTATCATCGGCTTGACGGTTTTTGGTTCTCCGATTATTCAGAAGTTGATTCGCCGCAAAGCCGATCAGAATTCTCGAATGCAGTCTTACTTAATTGAGATTTTGAATGGTATTTTTACCGTCAAATCTCAGAATATGGAGAAATTAGTTCAGGCAAATTGGCGAGATCAGTACCTGGGTTATCTGGGAACTGGATTTCGCACCACGATGGTAGGCGTTAGCTTTCAGTCTATTAACAACTTTGTAAATAACCTTAGCAGCTTGCTTGTGCTTTGGGTGGGTGGAGGTTTGGTGCTGAACGGTCAGCTGACGTTAGGGGGACTAATTGCCTTTCGTATTATTGCTGGTTATGTCACTGGACCGCTCATTCGATTGTCTCGACTTTGGCAAAAGCTTCAAGAAACCAATTTGTCAATGGAACTGCTAGCAGATGTGGTTGATACTCCAATGGAGTTTGCTGAAGAAGAAGCGAATTTGTCGCTGCCGCCGATTGTCGGACGGGTTCAGTTTGAATTAATTAGCTTTGGATTTCAGTCGAGTGGTCAACTGCAATTAACAGACATTTGCCTGGATATTCCAGCGGGGTCTTTTACTGGATTAGTAGGACAAAGTGGTTCAGGAAAAAGTACCTTAGTTAAGCTACTTCCGCGTCTATACACGCCGTCCAAAGGTGATATTTATTTAGATGGCTATGATTTGAGTAAAGTGAGCTTGGTTTCATTGCGTCGACAGATGGGAATTGTACCGCAAGACCCAGTATTGTTTGATGGGACGATTCGAGATAACATCACTCTTTTTTCGGAAGTTGACGATAATGCTGTGATGGAGGCTGCCAAAGTTGCTGAAGCCCATGAATTCATTATGTCTTTGCAAAAAGGCTATGATTCTCGAACTGGTGAACGAGGTTCGAATCTTTCGGGTGGACAACGGCAACGGATTGCGATCGCGCGAATGGTTTTACAAAATCCTCGCTTGCTGATTCTTGATGAAGCAACCAGTGCATTAGACTATGAAACTGAGCGACGTGTGGTTGATAACTTAATGGAGCGATTTCGGGGACGAACGGTTTTCTTTATTACGCATCGTTTATCAAATCTACGAAATGCGGATCATATTGTTTATTTGCAGCATGGCTCTGTAATGGAGCAAGGGTCTCATGAGGAATTGATGGCGAGACGGCAGATGTACTACGCGCTGTATTCTCAACAGGTCGATGGAGTTTAAGAAGTTTATCTAGATCGTACTGGGAGGCGGTTTATGATTCGTTTTAACGTTCGCAATTTGCTTGATCGAGTTCAAAGCGGAATTCGACATACGACTCAACGTGCCGAAGCGCAAATTCAAATCGATGCGCCAGAGATGGATATGCCTCAACCTGCGGTATGGGCACGCCGAACCACCTGGGTAATTCTTGGTGGGTTGTCTTTTGGAATTGCTTGGGCGTGCTTGGCTCGAGTTGACGTGGTTGTTCCTGCACGAGGCAAGTTAGAGCCGATATCTTCGTCTCAAGCAGTCCAATCCCGCATTGGAGGCGTTGTAACCGCAGTTCGAATCCAAGAAGGGGATATCGTGCAGCAGGGACAGTTGTTAATGCAGCTCGATAAAACTCAGTTGTTGAATCAGCTGCAGTCTTTGTCTGAGCAGCGTGAGCGTTTGGTTAAGAGGGTTGCACTGCTTCGAGCAGCACGGCAAGGCGGACCGCTTGACACGACAAAGTTAGGTGGCTTGGCTATTCCGCCTGAATTAATTACTCGTGTTCAGGATCGCAATTTGTTAGTAGCTCAGTTATCCGGACAGCCTTTAGCGTTAGCGCCAGATCAGATGCAGCGGTATACTCTATTTGTTCAGCAGATTCAGGATTTGCAGGCGGTTAATCGCTTCCAAGTGGAAGCGCGGCAGGTCGAAACGGCTGGCGCAGCTTCCACTGCACAGCAAGTTAAAACTCAGCTAGAGATTGAGCAAACGCTAGTGGGTCAACTCGATCCACTAGTCCGCCAAGGCGCAATTTCTCGTACTGACTATTTGCGGCGGGTCACGGGCTTAAACGAAATTCAAGATCGGTATAATCAATCAACGGTTCAGCGAAGCCAAGGAGCACTCAACACCATGCAGGCTCAGGTCGATGGGCGACGGCTCGTAGCAGATCGATATCGAGAAGTGCAAGCATCGTTGGCGGCTCTTGATAATCAGATTGACGATACGATCAACCAAGATCAGGGGCAACTGATTCAACTCAAAGCTCAAATCCGGCAAGTCCAAGAAGACCTAAAGGCTCAAGATGTAAGATCGCCTGTGAATGGTCGAGTTTTTGATTTAGCTGTTAAACTTCCAGGATTGGTTGCCCAAGGTGGACAAGCTTTAATGAAGGTTACACCCAGTGAAACCTTAGTTGCGCGTTTGCAAGTTCCCAATACAGATATTGCTGCGCTGCGCGAAGGAATGCCTGTGGATGTGCGCTTAGATGCTTATCCGTTTACTGATTTTGGCTCAATCTCTGGCAGGGTAACGCGTATTAGCAGTGACGCGGTGCCTGCGGATCCACAGGCGCAATCGGGTAATCCAGCGGGACAAACTTTTTACCGGGTGGAAGTTGGTATAGATCGCCCGTTCTTAGAGGCAAAAGGCAAGCAGAATCCATTAACACCAGGAATGTCTTTAACGGCAAATATCAAGACCGCTTCTCGTCCTCCCATTAGTTATGTAGCAGAGCAATTCTTGAAGATTTTTGATGCTGGTCAAACAGTTCGTTGATTGCTAGGTTTAGCTTATTAGTTTAAAGGAGGAGCCATTGCCCCTCTTTTTTTATTGAAATTTTTCGCTGGATTTTCAGTTACTACTTCTGACAGACTCAAATATCACCAAATTTGCGACTCTTGACAGACCGTTTTAGGTTTATCACTTTGGAGATTCTTACTATAATCTAGGAGTCTTCTAAAAGACCGCTTTCAGTTGGGTTAAGTGATAAAACAAATGTTGGGCAGTGTAACCGTTTTGTTTCTTCTCTCATTGAAAGCATAGACATCTGTTTCTCAGATTCCAAACAAGATTTCCTTAATGTAACCGTAGATCGCTTTTGACTTTTGAGTATTCCTCGGTTGCGATCGATAAACTAGCAATTTTGTTGGTTGATTGTGTTACTTGTTTTGAGCAGATTCAAATTTTGTTAACGACATCCTTTTTTAGCTTTAGGAGCTAACGTTATTATGGCTGAAGTGAATAGCACTGGCATTTTCGATCTTTTGCGCGATTATTTTAATCGTCAGGCAGCTCCAATGAACCCTGCATCGGGTGCGGTTATCGGTACAGAGGCAAATGAAACGATTCCTGGGACTTCTGGCAATGATGTCCTGATTGGAGGGGGTGGTACGGAT
Source organism: Leptolyngbya sp. AN10 (assembly GCF_050565645.1). NCBI lineage: Bacteria > Bacillati > Cyanobacteriota > Cyanophyceae > Leptolyngbyales > Leptolyngbyaceae > Leptolyngbya > Leptolyngbya sp. AN10. Next base: position 342,151 of record NZ_JBNXVP010000001.1, on the reverse strand, counting down.
ACGCTTACATCTGGTGCGGGTAATGATGTGGTTATTTCGGGCGACCCGGTTGTACCTCCGATTGATCCCAATGCAGTCGTACCTCCGATTGATCCCAATGCAGTCGTACCTCCGGTTGACCCCAATGCAGTCGTACCTCCGATTGATCCCAATGCAGTTGTACCTCCGATTGATCCCAATGCAGTTGTACCTCCGATTGATCCCAATGCAGTCGTACCTCCGGTTGACCCCAATGCAGTTGTACCGACGATTCTGCCTGTTGCTGCTCCGAATACGACAGTTCCTACGACTGTCTCTGATCCAGTAGGGATTGTCCCCACTCCGATTGAAACAGCACCTGTTAACGGAATGGATGGCGGTGCCCCTGCGGTTCCTCAAGGTGTTGATCCAGTGACAACCGAAGAACTTAGTAGCTTCTTTCTAGGAACTTCAGGAACCGATGTTTTACAGGCAGAGACTTCGAAGACAACTTTAGTTGCAGATGCGGGTCAAGGCGACGATCAAATTACGACGGGAGCTGGATCTGACCAGATTCAGGCTGGTGAAGGCAATGATTTTATCGATACTAATGGTGGTATTGATCATATCAATGCAGGCGGGGGAGATGACCGGATTGTGTGGAACCCGGGTGACTCCAACGATTTCGTCGACGGTGGTTCAGGTTTGGATATCAGTGAAACAACAGGCGGTGCTGACCCGGAATTTTTTACGCTTTCAATGAGTGAAACAGGTAGTGTCTTATTAGATAGAATCGGGCAAAAGCCGTTTCAACTCGATCTAGCGAATATTGAGCAGGTTGCTCTTAATGGGCAAGCAGGTATGGATCTTTTGAATGTTTCTCAACTTGAAGGATCTGGTGTTCAAGAAGTTAAGTTTGACGGAGGGGCGGATAACGATGTCTTATCCGGTCTTGGGTCTGATATTGCTTTACTGGGTGTTGGTGGTGCTGGCGATGACTTCTTGATTGGTGGCAATGCAGCCGACATTTTTCAAGGCGACGCAGGTAACGATACTGTGGTTGCGGGTGCAGGCGCGGACAAGTTTATGTTCGATACAGGTGCTGTGTTTGACACGACTCAATTAGGGGTTGATACCCTGGCAGATTTTCGTTCTGGAGAAGATAAAATTGTTCTTGATAAAGGCACCTTTGCTGCGCTCCAAAGCAATACTGGTGAAGGGTTCTCGGCTGGAAACGAATTTGGTGTTGTTGCCTCAGATGATGCAGCAGCCATTAGCGAATCGTTGATTGTTTATAGCCAAGGGTCAGGTAAACTGTTCTATAATTCCAATGGCGTTGAAGGCGGTTTGGGTCGGGGTGCTGAGTTTGCAACTTTGCAGGGTGCGCCTGCATTGACAGCCGCTGACTTTATGATTGAGCACGCGCAAACAACTCCTGCTGCTATGGCATAAGTCCAACTGCTAAAGTCATAGCCATTTAAAAATAATTGGAAACCTGATGGGGTAAATACTATTTACCCCATTTTCTGTACTATTGTGCTTTTATGAACTCATTTTTTCAAAGACTTTTGTTTGATCGTTTCCGATCAAGCGATGCAATGAGAGCGTGTTAGGCACTTTCGCTAGAATAAGAGTCTAACACGCTAGATTTGTTCGAGTACTCCATAAGACAAAGAGCTAAATCGAACAGGAAGCTTGAACCGTGCGGCTAGTTCCTCAAAGCCCAAATCGACTACCTGTAAATCTTCTTCGTTCATACTGTAGATTGAGTTTGGGTCATCGAGTGCATCGATGATTTGCTGCAGTTGATCCGGATCGCGAGGATCGAGCGGAATGCGCTGGCTCGCTTTTGTATCCACTCTAAAGCTCACCTGAGAACGCTCAAATTCAATCGGCGTTCCGTCTGGAGTTAGTGGAGTTAGCAATAAACAAAGTTTGCCGTTTCGATCGCACAGGCTTAAATCGAAAGCTTGATTACCAAACTGCTTTGCCGTTTCGTAGGAACTGAATCCTGGAATATAAACGGTAACGTCAAACTCGTTGATGTACCAAGTGATGAATGATTGATAGGTCATATTCGATTGCTCGCTCTAGACGTGTCTGGAGATTTCCAATGGCTTTTGTTGATCTGTCGCCGGATAGAGTACTACGCTTGCTTTACGCTCAAAACAACATCCCTTAAAGTCCGTGTCCCTGTTTCTAACAGAGTAGGCAACTTCATCGAAAGTTATTCAGCAGCTACCAAACTGCATTTTTTGGTAATCGTTAAAATCAATTTATTACTGTAATTTCAAGATTATCACTTCATCAGTTTGTTGATTTATCAGATTAGAATTAGATTATTCTGCAATTCAAGTGTACACATCAGAGATCGCTAAAGCAGTTGTGGGATTCATAAAAAAGTAACGTGCGAATCATCTCGCGCGTTACTTTTTCAATAAAAGAGTATGGAATTGACAAAATGCGATCGCTAATTCTGTCATCTGTCACTTAGTTTGTGATGAAATGAATTCTGCTGACGCGAAAGGCTTATTCGAAAAATGTTGAGTCTTGGCGTTAACACTAAGTCAGCAGCAAGTTCTAAGCCTAAGCTTCAACAACAACGCCGGTTTTTGGGTACGCAACACAGGCTAAAGCATATCCTTTGCTTTTTTCTTCATCTTTTAGAGCATCGGGTTTGCGGTCATAGTGAACTTCGCCTTGAATTCTAACTTTGCAAGCTCCACAGGCTCCTGCGCGGCAGGCATGACTGATATTGACTCCGACTTCTTCTGCTAAATCCAGCAGCGTTGCGTCTGGATCAAACTCTGCTGTTTTTTCTGACTTACTGAATTTGATTTCTTGAGGAGTCGGAGGCGTTGTTTGAGCTGGAGGGGTATGGGTCGTGGTGGGTGAGCTGGCTTTTTGTGCCGTTCCGTTTTGAGTGGGTTCTGGTTTTAGGGCAGCAGGGGAAGCTTCTACGAGTTTCGGACTGGCTTGTTTAGAAGGCGTTTCGACGGAGTCTGACGTAGAGATTTTCAGTTTTCGTTTGCCTTTGCTGCCAAAGCTTTCTTGCTTGTACTTTTCAAGTGGAAATCCCAATTCTTGGACAGCTTGCTTGATGCTGTCCATAAACTCATCGGGTCCGCAGCAAAAAATAAACCGTTCGTGTAGATCGGGCACTGTAAGCTGTAGCATTTCTTTGGTGATCCGACCGGTTAATCCTTGCCAGCTTTGTCCTCGTTTAGGGCGTGTGAGCGTTGTGATAACTTGTAATTGCTGCCCTGCACTGTCATTGCTGCTCATCTGACTGCTCATCAATTCAAGTTCTTCTCGAAAGATGATATGACGTGAGTCTTTGGCAGATTGAAGCAGCACAATATCGGTCTCAGTTGAAGTGTTGTACACCCATCGTGCCATTGACATTAACGGCGTGATGCCGCTTCCAGCGCCAATGAATAGCATTTTCGGCGGCAACGCAGGTAGACAAGTAAAGTTACCCATCGCACCACCGACAATTTTGATTGTGTCTCCTTCTTTAAGATGATCATTGAGCCAGTTAGAGACTAATCCCGGTGGTAGCGACGGGTCTTCTGCAGGTGCGGGGACGCGCTTAATAGTGATCGCCAGCGTATAAGGATTGTGCGGACTTGACGAAATCGAATACGGTCTTCGAATGGATTTGCCGTCGATTTCGACTTCTATGGTTGCAAACTGTCCGGGTAGGTAGTCAAAATACAAAAATGTAGTCGCTGCGAATAGAAACGTTTTAGTGTCTGGTGTTTCTTCAATGATTCTAAAGCAGCGTACTGTGATGTCGTTATCTGCCCAATACTGTTGCTTGTTAACATTTTCTCGGTCTTTTGGCTGTTGAAGCAAACTTCCTGCTGGAATGATTTCCTCGATTTTCAAGGCTGTATCACCCAGGTAAATGGTGTCTCCTTCTTGAACCAACTGCAGTTGATTGAAGGGCAACTCTTTCCCGTTAATGATTGATCCCCATCGGCTGCCAATATCGCTGAAGTAAAAGGCTCCATCAATTAGCTTGATTTTTGCGTGTTCTCGGCTCACTTTAGGATCGTCTAGCGCAAGATAACAATCGGTAGATCGACCAATTAGCCATTCCGTTTGGTTATTTTCCTGCTGTCCGATGATAACTTGTCCGGACTTTTCGTTAGTCACATTAAGAAAGCGAAGTTTGAGAATGCCGCTGGTAACGGGTTGAGTTACTCCAGGCTGAGTTCGAACTGGTGTACTAATCATCACGATTTTGATCCTTTGGATAGTAGTGTTAAGGCAGGAATCACCAGAGATCAACAAAAGTGCTATTAACCTGGAATTACCAGATTTGATCCAAGAGTGCGATTCTGTAATATGCAGAGTGTGTTTGAACCTTGTCGTTTTCTGGTTCCTCGCCGTCTGGATTTCTGCAGTAGTTTTCTGGTTTTTACCCACAACATTTTCTGTGGGATATTTCCTTGGTAGGCAATTGAGTTATTTGAAATTACCTTTACTAATCGCTGAGATTTTGAAGCTTCCTTGGAAGTACTGTCCTCTAGGATTTCATTTTCCCATTGATACTGAATTGAGAGGATTGGAACCACGTCGTTTGAATTGGCTGGTTTATAAGCGTTCAAAATGTCGATCGTGGTGACAATTTTTGAACTTCTAGCAAGATCCCTCGACGCTAGAAATTGCCTCATGCTATAAGCATGAGCAGTCTGGCTTCTAAATTAGCGCAGCAGATCCAACAACAAGCAAAACGTCAATCATCAGAAAATTAAACTCAATCTTTGCCCTTGTTAATCGGAATTTCAGAGGTTCGCCGGTTTTGAAGTGATCCAACTTGAGTGCGGTTGTTTCGGCTTTTCAAGATTGGAATTGTCATTGTGGCGGCATCCCGACTGACCGGACGCGCCAACGTCAAATCACTAGTTTGGATGGTGGCGGTTTTTGGAACTAGAAGTTCCGGTTGATTTTGAGCAATTTTCTGAAGTGTGGCGAAGTGGTCTTCGTCTTTCAGGTTGAGTTTTTCTCGAAGACCGGTACAAAACGTGGTGTCGCTTGGATCAAGAACACCTTGTTCTAGTAGATCTTGCACAATTCCGGCATAAGCATTAACGCGCGTCTCTTTTGAAAAGGCGGTGAGCGCATTGACCAGGGTGTAGACTTCTGTTGCAGACAAGTCATCGATTTCACGCCCTTTAAGCGCGCTTACCGGAGGATTTAGCTTCCGGAGTTGCTTTCGCAAACTTGCAGCAACCTTCTCTCGTTCATACTCATCGTGTTTTCTACTAACGGTGCGGTAAAACCAAATTGCACCAACTAAAACCACGAGTGCATTGAAGCCGAGTATCATTGGTTCGGGTAGGCGATTGAGCGATGGACGTGCTCCATAAGAGAAAAAGACCCAAAATGAAGCTAACGTGAAAATGGTGAACATCGTGTGCTGCGCTTGTTCTGCTGACACCGGTTTTCCGTTCATCGTAGATGCGATTCTGCGATAAAGTTTCTCTAGAATCAATCCCAACAGAAAGGTTGCTGCGGTAAAGATTCCGTAAGTCATGAAAACCGCAATAAACTTAGGAATCGGGATCGTAACTCCATGAATATAAAATCCTGGGTCAAACAGTCGGCTGGTCAACGTTTCTTCGTGTGTCCAAGCTCCGGTGAAGTAGTAATCCCAGTTGCCTGAATACAGAAAATAGTAGAAATAAAAGGAAATGACCATGCCGATGTATCCATACTGAACCAGTCGTCGACCTGGTTTTTTGAGTTCAGACCAATAAGTTTGCTCAGAGTCGATGTCTATACACGGCGCTTTGCACTGAACGCAGGCGCTGCGTTCATCGCCAGTTTCAGGATCAATCAGTCGACACATCGATTGAGTGATGGTAGGCTTAGAGAACGTGTGAGCTTCGCTGCCCAGTAGCGAACGTGGACCAGTATAGACCATTTGAACAGGTGCCATCGGGCAAAAGTATTGGCACCAGCTTTTTCCAGCATACAGATATCCAACAATAATTGCACAAGCGATCGTCCCAATCAAAAACCACCCTAACGCATAGCGGTCTCCGTTCACAAATAGAATTCGTGCGCCTAGTCCAAGGGTGAACAATCCCCACTGGAAATACAGATGATTGCGTCCGAGCCAGGAATCCTCTTTAATCTTGACCACCTCATAGCTAGATTCACCGGTTAAGGGGTCGCGAACCTTTTTTCGCCGCTGAATACCTAACGCTCTCGGGATTTGTGAGAAAAACGAGAGTGGGCAAATTCGCCGCCATAGTTCGTGCCCGAATGTCATTAGGATAAGAATCCCGGCAGGTACAATCATAGCCCACCACATTAACACGCTAAGACTAAACGGCTGCTCGGGAATGCAAAGATCTCGAATTTTGACGCAAAGATCAGGATTGGTATAAACATTTGGGTCTAAAGCAAACGGACTATTGCTTCCTGGCTGAGTAAAGCGAGGAGTGATCGGGTCGTAGAATAGCGAAACGATAAGCAGTAGCCATCCTAGAGCTAATCCCCATCGTACTCGATGCATGATTTTTTCAGAAATTTTGTACATCATGGGTTTTATTTTCTGCGGGATTTATCTTCCAGATTTTGATTTCTTGGTTAACAGCATTAGCAAGGTATTGAGCTTTATCGCTAACAGCTGTTTTTCCTTGTACAGTTGTGAGGGTTTCTATCAGTCGTCCTGATTGAGGATCCCATAATCGAACATTCCCGTTTTCGTGTAGCGTGAGCAGATGCTCTCCGCTCCATCGAACATTTGTTACACCAGCAGATTCACGAGGAAATATACTTACAATCTTGTTGGCATTGATATCCCAGGCAATGGCACGATCTCTGCCAAAACTGTAAAGAATTCTTCCATCCCTGCTAATTTGCATCGTGTCTACGAGTTCAGAATGTCCTGAAAACACGCGTTTTAGGCTTCCGGTATTTGCATCCCAGACCTTCATGCGATTATTTGTGGTCGCACCGATGATGAGCTGGTTTGGAGCAAAGAACATGCAGTTGATATTTGCCTCAGTTCCTGCACTGTTGAGCATCCGGTTTTCTAGGGTGCGAACCATTTTTCCAGAACCGACATCCCAAAGCTGCATCTGATGATTTTGAGTACTAGTTGCAATGGTGCGACTATCCGGGCTGAAAGCAACGGCTTCGATTGCAGCTTCTTTCAGAGTGAAAGAACGAGCAGCCTGTCCGGTTGCAAGGTTCCAAATCGTTACTTCTCGACTATTGCTTGTGCCAAACAGCCATTGTCCGTTTGGACTAACGGCAAGTTTCGTCAGTCGATCTGGAGCATCCTTGATTCGAGCTGTTGTTTTGCCGGTTTGAATGTTGATTACTGTTATAGTGTTAGCATCATCGACGGTAATCAGGTATCTATCGGAAGACATTAACATCTTTGTGATTGAATCGCGTGTAGCGATTGTCTTCACTAATTCAATCTGCATTTTCTGCTTAGCTTGCAATGTGTCGAGCTGGTTTACGACTGTTTCTTTTACGGCGTAGAATGGACTCTCTGGTTTACTTAAAGCAATTGCAGCGCCGACTATAACCGTCATTGATAACGCGGTTAGTGGCACCCACGGAAATCGACGATTTGAAGGGGATGTTTGCTGTCTTAAATCAGATGAGTCGACTAGAGATTCGGGTGTTTTGCCAACGGGAGCTGTTGTAGATTGAGACAGATTGAGTGCAGCTAGGGCTTCGCTTGCGGATTGATAGCGTTCCTTTACGTTTGAGCGAGTTAACCGAGTAAGAACCTCTCTAAGGTGATTCGGAGTTCCTTTTCCTTTGAGATAGAACTGCCAATCAATTTCGTTTGACATCGGGTCTTTGCGGAGCTGCTGCGGGTGGATTCCGGTCATTAATTGAATCGTGGTGATGCCAAGGGCGTAGAGATCGCTTGCAAACGCAGGCTCCCCCGCTCGCTGTTCTTGAGGAACATAGCCGGGTGTACCAAACGTCAAATCTTTAAACGGTGGCTCTTTCGGATGTACGGCAGCGCCAAAATCAATGACAGCAAATGCCTTGTCGCTTTCGCGCTGAATTAAGTTGCTGGGCTTGATGTCTTGGTGAATGATATTTTTCTGGTGGATGAAGTCCAGTGTAGATAAAACATCTCGTAATAGCGCGATCGCTTCTTTTGGTTTTAGCTGCTTTCCTTCTAGAACGTAGGACTCAAGATTTTTCCCTTCGATGAACTCTTCGATTAGACAGGGATGATCCTCATCTTTGATATGTGCTAAAAGCCCCGGAATTCTGTCGTGAGTGCGTCCTAGCATATATAGAAAGTTTGCTTCTTTCTCAAACAGGGTTCGGGCATCTTCAAGAGTTAATGTGTTATGTCCCTGAAAACACAGTTGTTTGAGGATGCATTGAGGATTACCTGGTAGATGTTTGTCAAGTACTAGGTACGTTTTGCTAAATCCACCAGATCCAAGTTGTTTTACAATTAGATAGCGCTCGATGAGCAGCTCTCCTTGTCCAATCATTTTTATAACCAAGCTTAAAGGGATAATCGGGCAGCCAACTTTTGTAACAGCATCAGCAAGGAGGGTGCTTGACTTTGTTTGACTAATGAAGTGTTTCTACGTCCTAAACGAGAGAAATTCTGCGTTTAGTGCAGCTGGCTTACAATTTGATAAAAGGTTCAAGCCACAGGTGCAGTCTTTAAACTGAGTCTTACTTAATAAACTAGAATGAATTCCAAATCTGTCACTCTGCCTTTAGTGACTTTTCTAGGCAGCGTTTTGCTCCTTCTACAGATGGATTTTGCGCGGTAGAAGCTAGAGAACAAGTGAAATGCAGACTGACGATGCTATCGATTTACCGATGTAGTGATAATATGAGAATCTGAAAACCTGCAGAAAAAACCCTGGCATCCCACCAGGAGTTTTGACTGTGCTTCATGGAAAAACTAGCGTCTGGGTTAACCCAGGGGATGCGCTAACAGTCTTCGGTTCACCCGAAGACTGCGTAACTCGATTGCTGAATCGGCGAATCTAAGCAAATTCAACGACGTTTTGGTTGAAGTTAATTCGGTTTTCGCCCGTGGGGAATCCAGCTTGACCATCACCATCGACATCCACATTGGTATGAACGTTCGTGTAAAGGTTTCCGGCAAGAAGAGCGGCTTGCTCTTCAGGGCTGAGCTGAAATTCACCGTTGATTGTGGCTGATTTCCCGTCTTCGCTCACTTCATTTTCAAAAAATCGAACGACGGTCGCATCTGCGAAGTCACCCCGTTCATCTCCGCTCGGCGAAAAGTGTAAGTGTGTGCCGCTGATTGTATTTCCTTCTCCGTCTTCAGGAACCTGCAAAAAGCCATTTACTAGAGCTTCTGGGTCGCTTCCATTGAGAATTTCAGCGTTGGAGTCAATCACGTCTTCACCTTGCGAGAATAAGGGTGCTCCATCTAGCCCGGTTGCTTCTCCTTCCACTTTAAAGTTACCCTCAGCATCCAGCGAAAGATCCAGGGTGGTTACGCTATCTGAGCTTGTGGCAAACGGAAATTCTTCACCACTCACTGCTGTATTGAATTCGAAGCTGTCTTCTCCAGGGAAAATAAAGTCATCTCCTTCACCGCCGATCAGCTGATCTGAACCAACCGTTCCGTTGTGCTGTGTGTAATCACTCGACATTTGAAACACTTTTTCTTCAGCTGGGGCGTGATCATGAGACGCATCCCCGCTTTCACCACTGTGTTGATGGGAATCACCTGCCTCTTCAGTAGAGTGGGTTTCTACGGTTCCATCGGCATGAGTATGGGTAAAACTTCCGTCTCCGTTGTCGATGCTTTCTAGGGCAGTAGACACGGTTTGTTCTTGAATTGAAGAACCCGTTGCTTCAGACCGGGAAGAATTCTCTTGACTCGATGACTCGATGATTGCTCCAGACGAGTCCTGTTGATGGTCTTGAGACGAGTTATTGTTGTGATCGAATTCTGCCATGTGTTGTGTTACTCCTTATGAAATGGCTTAATTGTGGGATAAAAAGGAACTGGGCTTTACGCAGTGAGTGAGGCAAGTTGTTCATCGCTAACAGTGACGAAGTTATCAGAAGACAACTCTCCAGCATCTGTAAACGTGAGCGACGCAAGGATGTTGTTGGTGCTTTTATCAATGACCAGCGCATTGTTATCTGAGTCCAACGGCTGATCAAGTCCACCGTTGTCTGGGTTGCTGCCTTGACCAAATGAAACATCTTCGACATTGATTCCATCTAAGCCGAACTGATCGGCAGCGGGATCGAAGTCAAAGATCCGGTTGGTCGTGTCTTTGCCGAGAACAACGAGATCTTCACCGCTGCCGGTTGTGATCGTGTTAAACGCACCGTCGCTATTGGCTAAAAAGATGTCTGACCCGCCAGCCCCGATCACAACATTATTGCCGCCGCCCCCATCTAAAACATCTCCGTTTTCACCCAGACGTTGTTCGAGTTCTACACCCTCAACTTGGTCTGGATCCAGTTCTTGACTGTTTACAAGCGTTGCTGGATCGATCTGAATTGATGCAGGGTCTGGGTTAGCCTGCTCTTGTGCACCATTATCTGACGCTTCCTCTGTACTGTTGTCTGACTGCTCTTCGGTAGCATCTTTTGCTAAATCAGAGAGTTCATTGTTGTCAGGCGAAGAGGAGCTTTCAGAGGAATTGGAATCTTCTGAATTGTTAGAACTTTCGATTGCGAAGTCATCTGCTTTACCGTCGTCTTCTGACTTTATTTCTGATTCATCTGACGGGTTTAACCCAGAGGAATCCGAACGGTTGCTGTGTTGTTCAGCATTCAGGTTGTTTTCGACTTTAGCCTGGAATGATTCCTCTGTAAAACTTGAATGATTTTCATCAGTAGAAGTTTGTTCAACGGATTCTAGGCTGGCATCGAGCGCCTTTGTCAAGTCATCTTCTCGAATTGAAGAGCCGCTTGCGCCGTAAAAACCTGATTCTTCTTTGAAGCCGCTAATTGAAGAATCAGCTGTTCCTTCAGTATGTTGCTGATTCTCCATTCCGGCTTCAGGGTCGAACGCCATGATATCTTCTCCTTGTAGAGATGAGTGGAATGTGCTGTTAGAAATAACTGTCAAAGGTATGTAACCCAGTAAATTTATGGGTGTGGAGAAACATCATTGACAGATAACTGGAAACCTGAATGAGAAATGAGGGTCTGAGACTGTTCGCAACTGTCCGGTAAGTTTTCTCAGTAGTAATTCCTACCTCAGAGGCAGGCGCGTTCAGAAAACTCATTTCCCAGTAACTTCAGGTTAAAGAAGCGGGCAGTTTTCTAGCCTCTAACAAAAGGGGTAAATCAAGCTTCGATTCTGATTTGTTGGCACTTCTATTGATAGACTCGGGTTTGATTTGATCTAAGGTTGATGTTCATTCGGCGATGCATAAAAAAAAGCCTTTTCAGGCTTAAAGGTTAGATCTTCAGGATAGGTACGCTTGTACTTAAGAGATTGGAACCAGCTACAAGTCTTGTCACAATTAATTCTGAAGGGTTAAAGTTTGCGTTGCTTCAGTTCATGGCGACGCTGGTGCCCATTATTATCATTGTCTTTGCTCTCCATTTTGATGCTCGTGGCATGGCGTGATTGAACCGCGATCGCATTTATTTTCGCTAAAGACGATTGAATTTGCTTAACAGTTAGCCGCTTTTGAATTTGATTGTCTACAATAGCGGGTAATGCTGTCGCGAAACTTGCCAGTTGTACTGGATGTTGCTCGATCTGCAGGTGTAATCAGATTACTGGATACTTGCAATTGAGCGGTGGCTACTCCCAGCTATCGTTCTGCTCCACAGTTGCAGGTAGAACGGGGAATGATTAGAGTCGCTCAAATTCGAACGGCTGTAGAAGCGTTTGTCTAATACTGCTGACCGAAAAGAACTTTTTGGTCAGATGAGGCAAGCCAGTTGCTATTTCATCAAATTATCCTCATGAAGCAGAACACTTCTATTGTTTCTGTTCCTTCTTCGCCTGTGTTGGCAGAAATCACAGTTGGAAAGGACATTCTTGATTCTCTTAAGGAATACAACACGCCTACGGGCTATGCCATGGTTGCGGTGTTGTTGTTCCTGCTGGTGCTCTCGAATTTGTTGGGCACGGGTAAAGGTAAAACAACGACGGGACGGTTAGCGAAGCGGGCTGAAAAAATGTCTGCGGTGTCCGAAGCAATGCAGCAAGTCAAACTGCTGAAGGACTTGCAGGATTATAACCGACGTGAAGATCAACTCAAAACCACAGCCGAAGCGACTGGAACTGAAATGCCGGAGTTGCCATCTCGTCCTCGCCACAATCAAGTTACCGTGTGGTGTGGTACACCAAAATACTGGTGGTCTGGACGCTGGCGGTGGTTTGGTACAATGCTGCAGACGATGACCGGTTCGATGCCAACCACGTTTATCCCTAGTGCCCAACGAAGCATTTTGGCATTGGGCATTCCGAACTCTGGAAAAACCTACAGTGCGATCGATCGAATTGCTGAAAGCATGATGGTACAAGGAATTCCGATGCTGGTGTACGACAAGAAGGGCGACCAGATGCGACAGATGGCACCGATGGCAGCCCGCTATGGATACAAAGTGCATATCTTCGCGCCTGGTGAACCTTTTAGCGGAGTTATTAACCTGCTTGATTTCCTAAGAAGCGAAACCGATTCGGTAATGGCAGGAGAAATTGCGGCAGTTATCAATCAAGTGAATTCATCGGGCGGCAAAGGCGATCAGTTCTTTAAAGATTCCGGCGATCAGTTGGCAAAAGCCTTATTGCAGTTAGTTAAATCAGCAGAACCCAAGGCTGAAGACCTAAAGCAAAACCCTAATTTACCTAATTTCGCAGACATGGCGACTGTCTATGCCATTATGCAGCTACCGGGGTTAGTAAAGCGGCTCGACTATGCCAAAGAGCGTGGAGCGATTTCACCTTGGGTTGTGTCTTCATTTGCCCAATTCATTAGTACCAAGGATGCTGAGAAGACGATTGCTGGCATTATGGCAACGACGACGTTATTGTTTTCCTCGTTTATCAATGCTTCTTTGCTACAGTCATTTATGGGTCGATCTACAATTCCCAAGCGGATCGAGGGCAAGCAAATTATCATTTTTAAACTTGATGATGAACGGCGTTCTGTGATTGGCCCTTTGCTTGCAGCGACGATCACGATGTATGTTGTTGCTAACTTCGCGACACCTCGGCGCGATCCACTGGGAGTCCTGCTCGATGAATTACCGTCTCTGGGAAAGATTCCAAAATTGGTGACTTGGCTAAACGAGTTACGCTCGAATGGTTCTATTTTCGTGATGGGGGTACAGTCGCTAGAGCAGCTTTATGACATTTACGGTGAGAATAACGGAGCGGCGATCGCAGCAGCGGCCGCAACGCACTTTTTATTCAATACGAACAACAACAAAACGGCAAAGTCTTATTCAGAGCGATTCGGTGAGAAAGAAATTTTGGTTCGCAACAAGTCGTTCAGTCGTTCAATGGGAGGTCCGCATCCTAGTCATTCTCACAGCTGGAATGAGTCACTGCAAAAGGTTCCTTTGTTTACGGTTGATGAACTGCTGCGCTTAGATGTCGGACAATGCATCTTGACGAATCCTGGCTATAAATCTGGAGGTGAGGGAGGGGTTCCATTTAAGCTGCGGATTCCAATTCCAAAACGAGATGACACTTTTGCAAAGGAGTGTACCAGGCTTTGGGACAAAGAAGTCAAAGCTGCTCTGCAGAAAAAGGTTCAGACGATCGATGAACTTGAACTTGCTCAACAAATTCAGATGCGAATGCGGTGGGCAGATAAGCTTTTGCCGTTGCCACCCGATGAAAAAGGCAGCTCGTCGGGTGGTCGTTCTGGAGGGGGTGGTCCGGTTTCAGCGCCGAACGTTTTGGATAACTTTTTGGCTGAGGATGGAGCAACAGAGCCTGCTGAAAAGCGTCCTGCTCCTACCGTTCGTCGGTTGCATCGTTCTGCTTCTATCAAGTAGCTGTCTGCTACTGCTCAAACCCACCCCGCTGACTTTGTGGAACCGGGTGGGGTTTGCTTTTTTGTTCTGGTAGGCGGACAAGTGAGTGCTTCTCGTAGGGAGTTGGCTCAATCTCCGGATATTTTTTTGCTTCACACTGATAGACCAGTCGATTGTCTTGACTAACCGAAAGGCATCCCTCGCTAAACTTGACCTGATACGTTCGTCCATTCATCTGAAACTGTCCTTTTGCTTCGGGTCTAGATTCATGCTTCAATGCGCCGTCGAGCGCGACATGACATTGCCGAAGCAGTTTTTTCTCCCAGGTTGGGCGACTGTGAAAATCCTGTTGAGCAGGCTTTGCCAGATTTTCGGGAATAGAATTGGCTGCAAAAGTTTCGGATATAAACTCTTTAACGTGACCGGATGGCACTTCCCAAAAGTGCATTTTGATTTGGTGCCTTCCTTTCTCTCGAATTTTTTGAATTGCTTGATCGAGAGCGCTTTTGTCAGCATAAGGATGAGTACAAAATTTTTGGGGAGTGCCCTGTTGATCTAGTCGCGAGTAGGTTGCACACAGAAACGCTGTGTCTTTTGGATAAGCCTCGATACCCAGGTCTTTTTCAGAAATTTGCAGGGTAGCGGTGTCAATTTCAACGCTGGCGCGTAGTCCAGTCGTAGCCGTGAGCGTTCCGGCGATTTGTCCTTGAATCATTCCGGTTGTTGGATCCTGCTTGAAAAAATGTTTAGAGATTTTAGAATTTGTTGAACCAATGACGGTATCGCCGATTCTTGCTTCAAATGCAGCTTCATTGGGTGCACGATTAAATGTTACCTTCACCGGTTGTCCAAGCCATGTGCTGGGATCTAGATCGGTTGGAAGCTTGCTAATTTCAATTTTTTCACTTTCTCCAAGACGCAGTTCTAGCTTGGACGGCTGACTGTAAATTCGAGCCTGTCCCTCTAATCCTTCTGGAATAACTGTTTCTTCTGGCACACATCCAAGAGGAATGCCATTGACGCTGAGCATTTGTTTCCCTTGGGTTGAACTTTGAGGATCTTTATCGGTTTCAATTTTGATCTGGGCAGTTTCGCCTTTCCACTGAGGTTTATTGTGTTTAGCAAGATGATGCTGCACGCCAATAATTCCAACTTCGCGACTAGGAATGGGACTGAGTGTGTAGATTGGCGTTTTTCCGTTACTGTAACGAAAGACGCGGTCTTTTCCGAGATCGACGTTGATCGTTCCTTTTGTGGGATTTGTTTCGGTTCCGGCTTGCTGGCAATCGGGGTGTTGTCCCGATTTTATTGCGGATTCAAGCACGGTAATTGTAGCTGGGGTCAACTTGTTTTTAGCGGTTTCATCGTCTAGTTTTCCGTGAAATACAACAGTAGCTCCCATTTGAATTCGAACAGATTGAGTACTATCTAAATGGGAAGCGTCAATTTGGCGTTTAAGAAATTTAAGAAAGTCGCTTGAGTTATGTTTCATAGATCGACCAATCAATGTTGGGAAGTCGGTTGAGTAAGACTTGGTTTTCTAGTTTTGCGGCAACTAGATCAGCTCCCGCATAAAGTTGAATCAATGAAGGTTCAAAGCCAACTGGAAACCGAAGCTTCCAGCGTAAGGCTCCTCTAATTTGATCTGCAACATATACTTCTTCAAAGTAAACTTGCATCAAATCAGGCGTATAGCTATAGCGAGGTTGATTCAGTCTGGTTGCAATTTCTTTTGCTGAGATAGGGTAAGTGGACTGAAGAGCAATGAGGGCATCCATCAGAATGAAAATGATAAACAATAAGTCAATGGCGATAATTTTAGTATAGCGATCTGCCAAATTTAAAAATCTCTAGCTTGCAGGAGATTGAAGCTAGAGATTTCGGCGCTGATTTGAGTCCAGGTGGCTGAATCAACGGAATCCGTTGTTCGAATGCAAATCTGAATGATCAGAGCGGAACTTCTGGTATCGTTTCTAGATACTCAGCTACGGTCATGGTCTTGTCGGGTAAGCCACTTGTTTCTGTAGTGGATGGAGCGGGAGTGTGGCTTAGATTGTATGCTTTTTCAAACATTTCGAGCAGCCAGGTTTCAGTTGCCTGCTGTTGTTCAATGCTCCAACGATGCAGTTGAGCTTGTGGGATATCATCGAGCCGCAAAGCTAGTACTGTAAGATAAAGATGATCTGGATCGCACTGTAAGTGTTTAGTCGCTGCCCATAGCTTAACTTCATCTCGCCATCCTAAATTTGGCGATCGTACCCCCCACTCAAATAGCTTGGGATGACTACCTTTGTGCTGACCCTGATTAACATTGACTTCGATGCAAGTTTGAACGGTTTCGGATGTGAGACGTACAACCAGCGGTTGGTGCAGTTGAATGGGGTGTTGAGGATGCAGAATTTTTGGAACATTTGACAAAACTTCATCGGCTAATTGAGCAAGTTCCGGTTCTGCCTCTAGCAGAGGTTCAACCGGTAAATGCAGTTGTATTTGCCGAATCAAAAGATTGAGTTTTTGGTTCAGCGATAAGGGGAATGGAAGGAAACGATCGGATTCGATCATCGGTTGATCAAGGGGCTGCTTTTTTTGTAAATAAGCATCTGAATTGAGGTTCCAAGGACTGACGCTTGACTTGATCTGCTGGATTTGGTCGAGGGTTGTCATTTTGTTTAGAGTCATCGGCGATTGAACGCGCCAGTCGGCGCGGCAGAATGCCGATTCGTCATAGTCAACTGATATAGTGATAATCTGATATCACGATGATCGAAGATAACTAAATCTTGACATAGGCTCGGTGTCAAGATGCTCGATTGTTGCAGCCAGACTACTTTTGCGATTGATGAAAATGTTTATAAAGTCGGCGAATCGCACGAGCATATTTGCCGGTGACTTGAATTACCCAAGCCAACTGTGTGGGGTCTTGAGTCGCCTCATCAGCTGCAAGTTCAAATCTTCGGCTGTTTGGGTTGAAGTAATAGGTTGCTGCGCCTTCAACTGGCTTGTCATACCAGAAATTTACGGCTTCAACTACATCTTGCAGCGTCTCAGTGCTCAAGATTTCCGGATGAAAAACTACCTGGCAGTTTGAGACATACAGGACTCGATTGCGGACCATCAGTGTTTGACCGGGCACGATCCAGTGAGCAAAGCACTGTGTTTTTGCTGCGGCACTTTGAGAAGGAGAGGTCTCGTTCATTAAAATTAAAAGGTGATAAAAGGTTGCTCTTGAATACTGTAGTTTACCTGTGTTTTTTCAAAATGAGTACAAAATTACTCATTTTGAGGATTATTCCTGAGCTAGTAAAAAGTTAAACAATCTGAGTTGCTAAACCGATGATTCTTAGGCAAAAGTAAAAAAGTGTAAAAATTGCAAACACCTTTCAGCACTTAAACTGTTTAACTTTTCTACTGGTTAACGGTTTCTTTTTTAATGCTGTGCAGGTAGTCCCCATTTTCGAGGAGTTGGGGGAGGTGTCGGCATTTTGCTAGGCGGTAAGTCAGGCTGCATCTCGAAAAACTCTTGACGAAATTCCTCAAGAGATAAGTAATAGGCGGAGTCGAGATTTACTCGATCGACTTGAGGTTGTTGAAAAACAACCATAACGTGGTCTTCACTGTTTAAATGATTGAAGTGTCGAGAAATTAGCACAATTGTAACAATCCAATTGTGCTGAAAACGATGTTGATATTGATGATGAACGCGAATTTTAGTCCATCCGGTTTGGGGAATCGCTGAATCGTCTGCCATATTTTTTAGATACGGAGAAACTTCTGTCTCTATACCCGACTCTAAAAGGTCGGCTACAACGGAGCGTCTCTCTTAATGCAGGGAATGGCAACATCGCTTAGGGGAAATTTTAAACAAATGAAACAGCGAGCAGGAATTTCCTCTCGCTGTGGTTATCGCTGATCTGTACCGAAACTAAACCGAAGAGGAAGCCTAAATATTGGAAGAGGTATTGCTCAACGGGGTAAAGTTGCTTTCTTGAAAAGTTGCAAAGTCCGGATAGGCAGTCACTCCGGTCTCGCGCGTATCTAGCCCCTCGATTTCGACTTCCGGTGGAACTCGTAGTGGGATTACGCTGTTGAGGGCTTTAAAGAAGACAAAAGAAATGCCAAAGCCCCAAGCGACAATAGCAATACAAGCGACAAGTTGGGCAACCATCTGAGAGCCACCTCCGTAGAGCATTCCTTTGACGCTGCCAGCAACTCCATTCCAACTCCCGTTGTACACAGCAGTTCCATCGGGAAAAATTCCGGCAGCGAGTACGCCCCATAGACCACACACTCCATGAACTGAAATCGCTCCGACCGGATCATCAATGCTGAGTCGTTCGATGACTTCGACTGAAATACAAACAAGAACGCCAGAAACTGCGCCAATTACCACTCCAGCGGTTGCGTCGACGAAGCCAGAACAACCAGTGATGCCAACTAAACCCGCCAGCATTCCATTTGCGACCATGGTGGGATCAGGTCTGCCGCTGCGATACGCCATGTAAATTGCAGCGCTAACGGCTCCTCCTGCACTTGCCATCATGGTAGCAACTGCGATAATTCCTACACGGGTTAACCCTCCCCCCGAAACGCCAAGCGTGGAGCCTGCGTTAAAGCCGAACCATCCGAAACAAAGAATTAGTGCTCCTAGTAATGCCATTGGGATGTTGTGTCCGGGAATGCCATTAATGTTCCCATCAGCCGTGTATTTTCCGATTCGGGGTCCGAGGACAATCGCACCTGCTAACGCACACATTCCACCGACTGCGTGGACTACACCAGATCCGGCAAAATCAACAAACCCGTGACCGAGTCCAAAATTCACGCCGAGTTGAGCAAGCCATCCTCCGCCCCATACCCAATTTCCAAAGATAGGATAAAGTAGTGCAGAGATAAAGATTCCATAGATGCAAAAGGTTTTGAGATTCCAGCGTTCTGCCATGCTTCCTGTCGGAATGGTAGCAGTTGTATCCATAAAGACGGTCTGAAATAGAAAGACGGCATAGGTTCCTACGTCGTAGCTGCTTCCTTTCAAAAACCAGCCGTGAGTCGCGAATAGTCCAAAAGGTTTTCCAAACAGCGTCACTATGAATTCTTTTGAGGCATCTAGTCCAGGAGTTCCACCTAGCGACGCGACTGGCATTGCTCCATACATTAAAGCAAAACCAGTTAGCCAAAAGCCAAGGATACCCAGTGGGTATATAAATAAGTTCATGAACATCGTGTGCGAAGAATTCTTCGCCCGCGTCAGTCCGGTTTCGACTAACGCAAAACCCGCCTGCATGATCATGACTAAAAAGCCACAGATCAGAACCCAGCTTAAATTAATTGCAACTCTGTTTTGTCCAATTGCCTCGGCAAGTTGAACCGCGATCGGTTCATTTGTCGCTTGTGACTGAAACGCTTCGTAGGCTCTCAATTGCTCTGTGTAACTAGGTGCCGATGTATTTTCAGGTTTTGTAAGAATGATTCCAGCCCCTTGAGCCGTTTGTGCGTCGACTCCTCTTCCGGTTTGAATTCCACTTGGATCACTAGCAAAGACTTGGGGGGCGAAAATTAAAGCGCTCAATGCAATGAATGTAGAGACTATCAGTCTAAATAAAAATTTTCCTCGAACGGTGCTTCGATGCCGTTTCGTTGGCTGCGTCTCCATCATTCTTAAAACTCCTGGTGCTAAAAGTCTAGTGTTGGCGCTGTTTTTGCTGAGCGTATCTGCGCTTTTCTGGATCAATAAGTTGTGTGCTAGTGATGGTTTCGTAGTTGTTCGACCATCAGATCAATTTTGTAGGTTGAGCCAGCTCGAAAGCCTTGACGATAATGAAAGAAAACACTTAACAATAAATGTTCAAGAGAAGACAGGTTACGAGTTGTGCTGTGATTCCATCCAGTTTGGTAGAACCAAGCTCCAAAAAGACCAATGGGTTGTTCTAGATGCCATTTCATAATTTAGTTCTGGAACGGACACTTCGTGCAGTTTGCATAAGACTGCACGAAGTAATGAAATCATGGTGAGCGTGATTTAAGCAATATGTCGGGAAGATTGTTCGGGAAAAGCGTAGACCGAAGTTTCGATCGATCTGAGCGGCATCGCACGGGGATAGGCAATGCCTCGATAATGCATCTGCACCATTCTACAGGGAGTACTCGGATTCATCTCGATTTGCCGGCTAAGTTTGAGGTAAGACACCCCCCGGTAAATCAGTTCCATGGGTTTGATAGCTTCGGATTCTATAAATAATGGGTTGGGGGCATCGGATGGGCGATCGTATGAAACTCCACGATACTGCAATTTCATGAGTTAATCCTTGATGCGAAAGGGTAAGCTAGCGTACAGAAAGAGGTTCGATTACACCAGATGCATTCGAAGCACGGGTTGCAGATTCAGCAGCCGTGCGTCTACGTTCTGCGGATGTACCAGACGGGGTTCAGCATTACCGTAGACAGTCGTAATCTGCGATCGGGGAACATAGTCAATTACTAAAGCACGGTAAATAAGCTTCATGGAATCCTCTTTGAAATTGAGTTAGCTGGAAAAGCATAGAAGCGATTCTGGGGCATTCTCAAACCGTCAAAATCACCTCAAAAGCTAGCAAGTACGCGCTCGTCGACAAAAGCATTGCACATCCTTGCAAGGCTGCGCGATCAACGTTTAACTGTCAAACTTTCGCTGACGATATTGTTAGTGCTACGGCACCGAAATCTTTCATCGAAGCAAAGTGTTATCGATCAATAGTGGGGTAAAACTCTTTTACAGACCATATTCACATAGAAGTAAATTTACTTGTTTTTTTGTTAACCCGTTGAAAGTAGGCATTGAAGGCTGAAAACTACGGTGTGGTGCTGGATTTAGTCCGTTTAGATCACGCCTGCGTATCACAAAAAATAAAGTTTTTTGCCGGCAAAAAACCTACAAATAATTCGTCACCACTCCGAAGATAGATATGAGATGCGGACTCTAGCTATATAGAACTACCTTACCTGTCAAGTAAGACTTGACTTCAAGTGTTGCAAAAAAGACTGGCGTAACTGAGTGACGGGAACTCGCTTATCGCTGGTTCTGTTGTTCGAGTGCTTCTATTCTGGCTAAAAGTCCTTCAACTTGTTGGTTTAAACTCTTCATTTGGTCTTCGATCTGAGTGAGATAGTAGCCGACTCCGATCGTGCATTGAACTTTTCTGCACGTTGTAAGTACTCTTTCTTGAAAATTTTCTAGCTCTTGCTGAAATTCTTCATATCCTTGCGTTTTGTGCAACTGCGCGGATGGATTTTTAACCCAGTTCTGCTTGAGCTGTTCAACATCTTCACGAGTTTTGGCAGTCGGAGCTTCAGAGGCTGTAACAGATGGATTGGACTGGTTCATGAGGTTGGAGTTTAGCTTTGATGAGCAGTATCTGTTCTTATGAAGCTGACATCACCTGCTGAGGCGAGGTGATGTCAGTGCTAATCTGAGAATAGAGAGTCCACAGATCACACAAACAAGCCCAGCTTCTAGGCGAATATCGGGAACTTTTGCCCGAATACCGTTCCCTGTCCTTTCGGCAAGTGAGACTAAAGCAATGTACGGTTGACTGATTTAAGGACTAAGCGGTCATGAACAGAATCAAAAGTGTGTAAGACTTCAGGCGATAAGTTATGACCGCTTAAGCTGGCATTCTAAGCGAAAAAAGTCGATCCTGCAGAAAAAACGAGGTATTAAGCCTCGTTTTTACTTTAGCAAATCGGTCAAATAGTATCGAATATTTACAGCACACTCAAAACATCAAGGTACCGCTTCACCATTTGTTCCATTGAAAATTCACGGGAGGCAATTGCTTGAGCATTGCGTCCGAGATTGGCTCGAACACAGGGATTGCGAAAGATTTTGTGGATGATTACTGCCATTTCATGCGGATTGTCGCGATCGACCAAAAAGCCATTGACTCCAGGTTGAATTTGATCGAAAGCCCCACCGAAACGCGTTGCAACAACCGGGACTCCCGATGCCATCGCTTCGAGCGACGCATTCGGGCATCCACCTGGCTCCGCAATGAGCGTGAAAACCTGGAAGTGCTGCAGATATGGACGAACATCTGCGGTTGCACCGACAAGGTAAACGTTTCTACGTTTCATTGTCTTTAGTTTCTCTTGAAGCTGAATCCAGTAATCTTGTTCTTTTGGATGCACCCCACCGACAATGGTTAGGCTTGCTTCAGGCAGCCATTCGCCGAGGATTTGCATCATGTCAATAAGCCAGTCAATCCGTTTAACTGGCGTAATTCTAGAGCAAGTGCCGATCGCGAATGCTGGGTCTACACAGGGTGGCAAAGGGGATGGGAAGTGTTTTTCAAACTGGCTGCAGCTTACGCCATTGGGAATCATTTCGGTGATTACGGGACTGCAATTGGGGGGTTTGCCTCCTGTATATTTGACAATCAATCGTTGCAGGCTAGCAAAGTGGTCTTTTTGTGTCCAACTAATACGCTGTTGAAATTCGTGTGCAGATGCTAACTCCTCAAAGTACATTGATCCAGCACTCACATCAAATACCCGAATTGAACTATCTGCGAGTATTTTGGAAGCGAGTAATTTAAACTTTGGAGCAACGTTCCAAAAGCAAATCTGCGTTGCTTGAGTTGACTGAATTAACTCGATAAATTGTTCTACTCGCTGAGTAAGAGATAAAGTCTCTTCTAGCTGCCAGATAGAAACACCTGCGGTCCGAAGTCTTTGAGCATGAGTATCTGATAAACTTTCGTCGAGTACACACACTTCGCATCGATGCGTAAAATCTGGATGACTTAATAGATTTGTTAGCGATCTCTGGGCACCTGCTAAGTGTAAATTGTTGATTACAAAGAGCGTTTTGGGTGTTTTTGTCCTGTGTTCTGCAATTGGAAAGATTGAACGATTGCCTAACAGCCACCATAGAGCGGGAATGATTCGATTACTAGGAGCCAGTGGTTTTGGACGCTGCCACGGACGCGATTGAATCACCGATTCAATTTTAGTAATGTAAGCCCCGATGTTGTTTGCTGGTTGTACCAGATTGTTTAGCGTCAACGCTTCAGCCTGTCCACCTACGTCTGAAGCGAGGACCGGGCAACCGTACGCTTGCGCTTCCAAACAAGAAATACTTAATCCCTCAAAATCACTGGTATTCAGCAACAAATCAAAGGCTGCATAGAGTGGTTCAACAGGAGTGACATTTCCAGCAAAAATCACTTTTGTCTGTAAATTTTTTGCTTGAATTTGAGTGTCTAAAGCCGTTTTTTCCTGCTGCCATTTAGGGTGATTCCATCCGCCTGCGATTAGCAGTTTTACCGGATAGGTTTGACTGACTTGATCAACGATTTCCAAAGCACGTGCGTAATTTTTCTGGCTCTTCAGACTGCCAATCATTCCAATGAAAAATGTGTCTGGACTGACATCGTATCGAGCGCGAAGCCGATCTCGCCAAAGGCTAATCGATTCCGATTTGTACGGTGCGTCGATTTCGTGCCTGATGACTTTAATCGGCTTTTGGAGATTTGCAGCTTGTGCTTGTTGAGCGACAGATTCACAGCAAGCAATGACGAACGGGACATTGGAGTGATTGTAGTGATCGGGCGGGTCTTGCCAGCCGGGTTTCGAGTTGTGTAAAACCGGAATTGTTTGAACACCGAGATTCCACAACTCACGAAGATCTGCAATCCGAATTAAGTGGGTGTAGAGCTTGGAATTTGGTGAATTGAGTACCTCAGCGGCGATCGTTTTCAGCTTGTCAATTCGCTGGCTAGATTTACAGATCTGATCGAGATAAACGATCTGAATTTGTGGATTTGATGGAAGCACATAGCTAGGTGTTTGACGATGCAACAACAATAGCGTTGCTGTATAGCGTTGATCAACAGACTGAATCGATCTCAAAAGGTCATAGACAATTCGTTCTGCACCTCCGAGCATTAAACTCGGCAGCAAAATGTTGATATGGTTTCGGACAGGGAGTGGCGGTGCAGAGCGAATGGCAGGAATCACTTCTACCAAGGATTTGGTGACGAGTTGCATGATCGGTTAGTACATTGAGGAATCTTCGGTTTCGCTGCCCAGCGACGAATCAAATTCATCACTGAAGCACAGTTCATTTGCAGAAGGGTTTTCAGGTTGCTGCAGGTCTTCTGTGAATTGATTGCAATTGTCGAATGAGTCTAGATCGCTAGGTGTTTCGGGTTGAACTCCTGGGTCAGTTTCGATGTAAATTGAATCGTTTTCATAAACGGGAAAGAATTCACTTTCCAATACGAGATCATCATCAAACTCGTTTTGATTTTGGAGTCGCAAACGGTTTGATGAACGGGTAGGATGAGTACTGGGTTGAGCAGCCGTAGGTGCCGCTTTCACCTGAGGGGGTTGAGCAGGATCGCCTGTCTCTAATCCTGTATCCCTGCCAATTCGCTCCATTGTCATCATCGGTTGGCTTGCAATGACTTCACACCTGATGCCGAAACCGATCTGCGTTATCACAGATGTTAGTTGTCTCATTGTTGGTGCAGAAACCCGCAAACTGCCGTTGGTTGGTTGAAGTACTCCTCGTTCTTCGAGTCCTCCAGCGTGAATCATAAAGATTTGTCGCCCGTTGTGTTGAGCGGTTACGCCGTCACCGTGAACAGGAGTCAGCATCAGGATTCCATTGTTGCCATAACTCTCAATTCCAAAATTGCTGGGGTAGAAGTTGGTGATTTGATATTGACCGAGCGGAAAGTCTCCATAGGGACGTAGCGGATTTCGATCTCGATTGTTGTAGTGAGTAGCGGTTATTCCGTCTGCTTTTGCAGCGATCGCATAGGGTCCCATGACTCGCTGTCGATCGCTGTTCAGGGCATAAATCTTGCCCATGCGGTTTCGGTCTTGAGGAAGTTCAATCACGAATGTAATGTTCATAGTGGGGAAATAGATTGGGGTGAAGGAGCAAATATTCTATACCTGCCTTTTTATTGAATTACACCGGTTTCTGTTCTGGCTGAATGATCTCCAAAACAGAAACCCGTTTATAGCCCTGCGGATCTGAGTTGTACCGCTCTAATGAAGTTGCCAGGAAATATCCACATTCATCTTGATAAACGATCTGAGGTTTACCTGTCTCATTAGCCCATTGCTTTGCTCTACCTGCTGCTTCTGTTCTGGTAAAACTCATACGCTTCTCTGGTTCTTCAAAGGTTTCTTACACTCAAGACTTCGATTATTCTCACGTAAATAATTTCTGGGAGATTGGAAGCTCCCTTCTTCAGGTGGGGGAGGGAAATTGACTACATTGCATTTGGGTTTTTCGCAATTCCAACGATTATGCTGCGATTTGGGCTTTTAAGTGGACTATTTGAAGTCCTCGGCGCTCGACGAATCGATTGGCTTCTTCAATTCCACCGCAAAACCGACTTGTATTTAGAAGAATGCCATTGGCATAAACATTTGATCGAGCAATGAGAAGTTTAACTGGAAACAGATCGTTGTTCCAGAATACGGCATATTTCTGAGGTCGCTGGCGAAATGGAACAGGTCCGAACGATCGCCAGTGGGACATTGCCTGAATCAGATGGTCAGACTCGATGTTGTCAGGAATCCGGCGCTGTTTGGTCAAGGGAGTTGGGTCTTTTGTTTTCTCGATCAGGGCTTCCGCGCTTAAATGAGGACGATAGATGCTAAAATATGAAAGGTACTCGTGCTGACCGCTAAACAAATCAAGCTGGTCGTGATGCGGCACTTGAGCCTCTCCGATTTGTGCTCGGACATAGCGTTCAAGTTTTTCAAGCTGCTGCTTGTCGCCGCGAAACCAGCCGGAGCCGTCAACACTGGACACACCAGCGCGATGGCATTGCCACACACGATTTCCATTAACTCGACCGACATGCAGAGGTCTTTTTCCAGCCACCGCGACTAGCTCTTTTAACCTTGGATAACGCCAATTGTCTGATCCACCCACAAAAAGAACATCGGCTGTTTCTGGAATGTCATTTAGGTTAATCCCATCTTGTAAAACAAATGCCAGCGGAACTTGATATTTTCGCAATTTAGGTTCCCATTCTCGCCAGAGTTCGAGCGTTTCGATCGCATCGCGCCGCTTGTCTGGAACAGTTAGCCAGAGCGGGCTTTTAGGAAGATGTAAAATTTGGTCGCAGTGGTCGATAAATAAGTCTCGATCCCAGACTTCATCGCGTTCATCACGGATGTATTTTCCGTTATCGAGCGCGTAGGGAAGGTGAGGATACACAGTAATTCGCGATCTAGAATCGGGACTCCAAAGGTGACCTAACACAGTCACCTGATGGGCTTGAGTTCTTCCGGACCAATAGTGAACCCAAGACCCTTTGTTGTTTGCAGCAAAGACTAGCATTGTAAGGTAAAGTAGATTTGATGAGGTGATCGGGTAGCGATGTGAATTCACACAATTCATCGGAATCAGGGTCCCTACTCTCTGCATTCAGGACGGAAACGATGATTCTAGTGAAACACTGTATTTCCTGCTTAAGCAGCGTATTCCCTACTTAAGAACTCCATTCTTTTGTCCAGTCGCGCCTCTTAGCCATTTTTTCCAAAAGAGCTGCAAGTAAGAAGGGGGAATTAAATCAAAATGATACCGATCTAGCTTTGGGTATTGAGCTAGGTATTTTTGACGTTCAGTGGGTTTGTAGTATTTTCCGTCAATTCCTACGATGAAAACGTCAAAGGTACTATAATCATGAGTCAAATTTTCCCAATCTTTCTTTTTAATTGCCTCTGCTAAAGTTCGATGACGAGACACAATGCGATAGTGATCTCCACGTTGATCTTGATCTCTGTCTTCACTATAGCGAGATAAAAATTTAGCCACACAGTATCCGATTGCAATCATCTTGATGCCTCAGTAAATTTGTAAATATTGAACAAAAATCCAAGATCCCTTTAAAATGCGATCGCATTTTGTTGCTGCCGAGCTTCTAGTCATCGTTTTCGTACGAGTCACTGTATCGCTTCTCAATGACCCCGACGAGCGAGGTTAAGTCGAACTGCCGATCTCGTCCGCTAAGACAAATGCCTGAATTCATAACAGTCAAGTCCTCTTTAGAAATTGCGCTAATGTGACGCTCTCCATCGGATGTCGTCCATTCAACTCGCCAAAACTGTCCTCGATCTTCGAACTGCCTTAGTTCGCCTCCAGCGTGGGTAAGTGCGCTACGTAACCTCTGTTCGTCTCCTTGTCCAGAAAACGCTTTGGTGTGTTGCGATGCAATTTGATAGGCAATCCGATCCTCCGGAGTTAGTCCCTTTAATCGAAGATCCTCAGCGATGATTCCTTGTCTCAAACACTCATTTAACTGGTCGGGCATTATTGGATCTGCTCTAAAATCGGTGGATTCAAACCACAGGGATTTTCCAGTCCATCGCCCGATCGCGGATCTAAACTGCAATCCTTCGGTGACTAAATGAATTGCAATCGGTTTAGCTGCCCCAACGCGCTCACGCATTGCTGTTTCATTAATTGGATAAGCCAGCCAGGTTTGTCCTTTGATTGGAAAGATTAGCCGGACCCGGAGACTTTGAAATTGTTCGAGGTATTGTTCGATTTCTGGCAGTGATGCATCTTCAATCTTGCAGGCAGTTTGTTCGTTCTGGGGTTGAAAGATGCCCCAACCTTCATAGCTCGGATCAATTGGGGTAAAGGTATAGATTAAGCCAGCGATCCGAGTTGTGATCTTGCTGTTGGGAAGACAAGGAGAGATAAATCGTGTTTCCGGTAGCTTTGATTGTTGCTGATGAATAGCATGAATGAGGTTACGGAGGTCTGGCATGATTAAAGGGTTTCAAAATTAAGGAACTTCATCAAACCGTTGCACTGATTCTCAATCTGGTTGAGCTTGGGCGATGTCGCGCGTTGTAGAGAATAGGTCTGTCATGCGGTTCTCGGTTTTGAGTCTTGGAACTTAAGGGTATTCGTCCTTGCTTTTTTATGCTTTTGATTTTAGAAGGTGCTGAAGTCAGCAACTTCATCAATTACCCAGGAGCTAATTTGAAGGTCTTTGAGCGTGACGCTGTATGCTTTTTGAGCCTTGATTCCAAATGCGATCGATTGAATCATTACTTCGCTCGCGATCCCGGTTGTAACCACGATCAGATTGCGAGCGAGTGGATAATCGCATAGATCATCATGAGTTTGGCTTGGAACTTTATATGCTTCATTCCAGATAATTTCGCTGTAATCGCTTGCCATACCCACGTGCAAACAGGGAATGCCCAACGACAAGCAAGTGTCCTTGACTGCTTGTCTAGACTCAGTATTGTCAAATGTATCTACAATCAGTTGGTATCCCTGAAGCAGGTTTTTGGCATTTTGCTGTGTGACCTCTTTGGCAACCGTGTCGATCTGTATTCCAACCTCGCGGTAGAGACGACTATACAGCGCTTTGACCTTTTGCAATCCAACATCTGATTTTCCATAAGGTTGCGTTGAACGATTTTGATCTTCTACGCGATCTCTATCAATTACGGCGATTGATCTAAATCCTTGTCGAGCAAGATTTTCAGCGATGTTTGCGCCAAGTGCTCCCGCTCCGCAAACGAGAATCCGGTAAGATTGCAGCTTTTGCATCAGCGCTGGCGAACGATAGCTCGTTTCGTGGCGAAAAATAGTCATAGAAGGGATAATCCTGATTGGTGTAAGCGGTGCGTAATTCGAGCGTCCGCAATTTGAGCGAGGTTGGGTTGCCCATTCCATGCAATTGCCTCTCGCTGCTGCCAGGAATTGACTTGAACAGCGAACAAGCAGCTCTGCATCAAATCAAGGGCATCCCACTCAGTTCTGAGTGGTGTGTCGCACCAGTTGCTGCCTTGTAGTGTCAGATTATCGGGCGTGATTTTGAGTTCAGACCTTCCGCAGCGGTAGTGTAAAGAGGATGGCTCCCAGCTAACCTGAATTTCATTTGCTGGATGAATCTGTCGGGTGACAGTCTGGGGTGTATTATCACGAGAGTTAACCCAGCATTGACACATCCAAGTTCTCAGGCAAATTGATCGGGTTGCTGTGTAAACTGCACACAAGTCAAAGGCAATTTGTGGGAACTTGATTTGAGGATTATGTCGAAATTCAATTAGAGTGCCTCTAGCGTGAAGGTCTTGCGCCTCCTTTAGGATAAGGCGATATTTTTGCTCTAGAAGCGGTTTAATTTCTTCGCTCAAGCCTGTTCTGGAAAAGTGAATCATGAATTTTAGTCGAGTTGAATGACCTACTTTAGGGCATTTTTCCTTCTGCCCTAAAGTTAAGTTTGGTTCATTCTGGAAGCAAATTGCGCTTTGCCAATCTAGAAACTGATTGAGCTGCCGTCTGGCGATTGATGTTCAACTGCTCAGCAAGTTCGCCGATGTCCAATTCAGAGTGTGCGAGCAATTGAACCGCGCGACGATCGAGGTCGAGTTGGTCAAACTGGGTTTGGATTGCTTGACGAATGGCTAACATGGCGTTCTGAGCATTGCTGCGATCGCAAACACCTCCGGTGGCAACTGCAAGTCGACCGAATGCGTCTAGTGTTTCTCGGTCATCAGAAATTGCGATCGCGTGAATAACAATTTTCTGTTCCTCAGCAGCGGCTGTCACTTTGTTCAATGTTAAATTGCAGGCTTTGTGGCAGATCAGGTCATCAAAGTTAACAACCTTTTTATTTGGATATTGATATCCGTGGGGAATCGCATCTCCAATTAAGGTAATCATGCGCAGGCTGTGAGGTCGCCAGCTTAACTGGGTAATTGCCGTAAAAAGTCCGTCATACACAGCTTCAGGGGTATCTCCTCCACCCTGTGCTTCTAAACCATGAATTACACGCTGCGTTACTTGCTGATCGGATGAGAATGGGTGTATTCGTGTGACGAACGAACGATCTTGCGGTGGGTGATCGCGGTACTGTACGATTGCAATCTGCGTATCGAGCTGTTTCTCTTGACTGAGGTTCGTGACAATGTCGATCAGGTGCCGCTTTGCGACATTGAGAAGTCCTCCCATGCTGGCGGTTGTATCAATCACGAAGCCGATATCGACTTGATTAATTTGTGAAGCAGTCACAATTTGCTCCTCCTTGAATTACTTAAAAAAAGGGGAGATAGTCTCCCCTGATGTATAGAGTTTCCTACTCCCGAATCGGCAGCGGAGTTTCCAAAATTTCCAACAGCATTTCTAATCGTGAGGACTGTGTCAACATTGGGATCAGATTAGGCAGTGAAAAATAGTCGCCCGTAAATTCAAGTGTTTCAAAAGCAACGTCTGATTTTCGCAGGTTGTCTTCGAGCGTTGAGTACTTCCAGGTTCCGACTTTGACGATCACAATGTTCACGTCGCCATATTCGCTGATGTAGGTTTTGAGGCTGTCACACAGATAAGGCTTTTCGTTTTCGTTTTCGTCGGTAATGATTACAATCTGCTCAACGCGTTGCTGTTTGCGGCGGAGTGCTTCGATTCCGCAGCCGATGCTTGTTTTTCCAGCCGAGCAAATGCCTCGAAACGCGCCATCCCAGTCTTTCAAACTTGATCCCTTAGGGTTAATCGCGTATGGAATGGTATCAAAGGCATAAACAAACAGATTTGCTGTTGCGATTGTGCTAATCATTGTGGCAATCTGTTTGCCTACCTCGATTGCCTCGTCCATCGAGGACGATTTATCGATTAATAGAGCTGTTGATCTTGTAATTCGACCTTTTGCTTTGATTTGGCTTTCTGCAACTTCGCTGAGTTGATCAACTATCGCTTGCTCAACGCCTGCAACCGCAGCAGCTGTGGTTGCTTTGAATGCGGAAACGCGGCTGCTCTTTTTGGCTTGAGTCAGTTTTGCGTCTACGAGTTCTTTGATTTCTGGGTGGTCAAGCGCTCCTCGATCTTTGAGAGACTTCAAATTGTTGATTGTTTCAGCCGGACTCATGCTGTCAATCAGTGCAACAAGAACGGTGGGCGTTAGTTTGCGAATTGCACCGACTGCAACCGGGTAGGGAATCCGCTTGCTGACAATTAGCATTGCACGTGCAGAATCATCAACCGCTTTTGCAAGCATTTTCACCCAGTAGGTTGCAGAACCCTCAGGTGGATTGTTCTGAAATAGAATCGCGTTTGCGCGTTCGCTCGGTTTAATATGCAGCGATGCGTAGAGGTGTTTCATTGCCGTTCTCTGGCGCATGACTGCTCCGTCGAATTGCTGAATATTGCTTTCACGCGTCTTTAAATACTGCTTTACAGCACTCCGCGTCGAGCGAGGCAGCTTATTCAGGTGAATCTTCATAAAATCTACTACTCGCCCAACTTGATAGGGCGCAAGTTTCTGAAGTAGGATGAAGCCTGCGTCGCGATGTTCTTTTAGCGTACTGATGAGCAAGAAACTGATCATTACTTCTAAGTGATCTCTCACGTCACCGTGGGTTGAGTACCAAACAGCTAAGTGCCCGTAGAAGAGTGGATCTGCTGTAAGAATGCTAGCGTGCAAATCCTTGAGCTGTTCCAATTTGCGGTGTGGAGTCGTTAGTAAGCTGTTCAGTAGCCCAAGCCGTAAATCTTGTTCGGTGGTTGTGTTCATAAATCCTCCTGGATTTAAACAAAACACCACCGCACCTTGAATCGTTACGTTGCCACGCAAGTGAGATCGCAGCTTGCGATGAGGGCGCGGTGGTTTATTTTAAACTTGTTCTGATGCTGCCGGTCGGCAGTTTAAAATTAGCTCCGGGTTGATTCCGTTTTCCTGCTGCAGGTAACTACAAAAATCGAATAAGTCGTAGCGCAGTCTTCCAGACTCGATGTGCGATTTTGCTTCCGCAAACTGCTGTGGATGCTTTTTGTATTTGTGTTCAAAAAAGCCTCGATCGCTTGGAATCGCGCAAGATTGGACGCTAATTTGCTGAGATAAAACGACTTTGACGATCGCGCAGTTGTCAGGTTCGAGACTATGGCTTGGAGATGAATAGCCGGCGTTGTACCACTCGGTGGAATGAAGTAAAACCCAGAGTGCGTGTTCAGGACAGTTAACCAACCACAATGGATCATTTTTAGAATTTTGCAGTTCCAGGGTATGACGTTCACGAATTCCATCGCCACGATTCATCGAAATGCGATAGCTAATTACCGTTTTTGTTTGAAGATCAAGAATTCCGTACCGTTCAATCGTGTCTGTGCTGCTGTAGGAGTCTGTCAGTGAATGTAAGAGTTCCATAAGTCATCAAAAAAAAATAGTCCGTATCAGTTTAGCTTGCAATCAGATACAGCACTGGAATCGAACCAGATGGGTTTCTTCGATCGAAAATACCCAACTATCAAGCGGACTGTGTGTATGCGATACACGTTGGTACGGGCTTAAATTTAATTGGAAGGTTATCGACCCTGAAACCGAGCTGCGATCTTGTGATTTGTTTGAGAGGCTTGCAAGTTTGTCCAGCGGGTTCACGAGGTGATTTCTATCAGTGTGTACGCTGAAACAGTTTGGGCAAGCCAATATTTGAAAAAAGTGATGCCGTCTAAGTTAGTGAAGCTGCTGGTTTTGACAGTGCATGAGACTGTTGCCTTAGCCACTAGGCGAATTTGTCAATCGACAAATACAGGATTCGAACCTGTGTGTGTGTAAGCTTCAAGGGTTGGGAGACGGCATGAAACCATTAAACAGATAATAAGCGAAGAGGCCTCCGTAAAAGTTTGAAAAGCTGTTGTCTTTGACAGTTTTTATGAACTGTTGCCTAACCATTTGGCGTTTTTAGCGGTTTTGCTGCTAAAAGTAGGAGTCGAACCTACTGGGTATGTAAGCTTAACAGATGAGGTTACGGAAGCATTCGCAGCTAATCATAAGATCAGGGGACCGCGCAAGTTGAAAAAGCTGTGTTTTGGCTACACTTGAGAGATTTGATACTCTCAACCGTTCGCTTAGGAGGCGAATGCTCGACTTTGAGCTTAAGTGTGTAAGCTTTTTCGGTAGGGCGCGGTCTTTTCCATTTTAGCCGTACACCGCCTGAGGGCGCACGGTAATGTTACCGCCGCTAGAGCGATCGACGATGTAAGTTTGAAGTTTTTCTGCATCTACGTCTTCTAGAAGACTGACTACAGCTTCTTTAACTTCAGTATCGCTAGCGGGAATGGGAAGATTTGCGGAAACGGTGCGGCTTGTTCCTTCATATCGAAGATGAATTGTCGCGGTCATAAGATTGTCTCCTGAAGTTAGGTTTGAGACGTAACTTACATACTACAAGTATAGTACATTGTATTACATCGGTCGTCAAGGGGGTTTGAATCTTTTTTGCTTTCTGTTTTGAGCGTGGCGGAAGCCGCGCCTTGAACGTTTGTAATGGGTTCGATCGAGATTATGATCCTAGTGAGGCGTTACCCAGTCATGATTGAAAGATACAGAGGTCTTGATTGTATGAGCCTCTAGAACAAGTCGAAAAACTTCAGCGATCGCATCGATGATCTCCTCGTCGGCTTCGCTAGTAGAGATAGAATACTCAAACGCGTGAGCCAAACTGCAAACTTTAATGAGCCAAGCTTGTGGATTTGCTTCGGTTTCGATTGTGACTGCTGTCGTGCCTAAAGATTGCAATGTTTCAACCGTCTTGCTGATCCATGTCCATTCTGATGAAGCTGTTTTGGTGCTGGGTATGAGTAATGGTGGATGTGGATTTGAGAACCCTTGACGTATCTGGCACACCTCGATGAAAGACTTATGGGTGAGGTGTGCTAAAAGGAAATATCCTGCAACAATTCTGGGAACAACATGGCAAGCAAAGTCCCCAGAAGCATCAGATTCTAAATAATCGAGTAATCCTTCGATAACCTGAACTGTATCTGGGACAGCTTTTTTATTATTGGTTGGAATAAAGGAGAAATCAAGGGTGCTGCTCATAGGTATTAAGATCGTGGGGATGAACAATCGGGTAGATCTGCGATTGCTTGTAATAGTTTTTGTTCTTGCGGTGACAATATGTTGGGAAATTCAATCACTATTTTGATCAATAAGTCTCCTCGATTTTGAGGATTACCGTTGATTGCAACCCCTTTGCCTGGAACTGTCACAATTTTGTTTGCGGATGTACAGGACGGAATTGTAATTGTTAAAGGTCCTTCTAGGGTTTTAATTTCAATGTTTCCTCCTAGTAGAGCTTGAGTGTAATGCACTTTTGCTTTGAGATACAAATTGGCTCCGTCGCGCTGAAACTCTGGATGGGGTTCGACAAGAATAATCAATTCTAGGTCTCCTGCATTTCCACCAAATTGTCCTGAGTTTCCTTGCCCGTTCAGCCTTATCATCGTTTCGTGGCTGATTCCCGCCGGGATTTCCAGGTTTAGTGTTTGTTTTGCAGAAACGACACCATTTCCATCGCAGGTTTGACACTTTTCGGCTGGCGACCACCGTGTTCCTTTACACGCAGAGCAGGTTTCAGGATAGTTAAAACTTCCAAACGGAGTTGCTTTTTGACGAATCACTTCTCCACGCGCTTTGCAAACCGGACAATGCTGAGGCTGAGACCCTTTTCTACTGCAGATTCCTTGGCAGTCTGGACAGATACGATCGCACTTAAAGCTAATTTCCTGATGGCTTCCGAGAATTGAATTGTGGAAAGAAATCGGAACCCTTAAGCGAATGGATTTTCCCGGGCGAGGGTTGGGGTGTGGTCTTTCTTCTTCTGGCTTTCGGTGAATCCGCTGATTGAAGTTGCGGTAAATTTTATCATAGTATCCGCTGGAGAAGTTTGGTCCTGTGCTGAAGTTGCCGATATTGCGGCTATCTCCATACTGGTCGTACTGCTGCCTGGATATTGGATCAAAGAGAACTTTGTATGCCTGATTTAGTTCTCGAATCTGGTTTTCTGCGTCTGGATCTTTGTTAATGTCAGGATGATACTGCCGGACAAGTCTTCGGTAAGCCGTTTTAATTTCGTCTGCAGTTGCGTCTCTGGCAACCTCTAGAATGTTGTAGTAATCGGTCATGGTAAAGAGAATTGACGTGTTGTAGCAGTTCTCGATTCTACGGCAGTTTCAGCATAAACAACTGCTTCTGAGTATTGCAGAGACCAATTAAGAGCGTTTTTGGGAAAAAGTGTGTTAAGCCGAAAAGGAACCCTGAAGTCCCTTTTCGACAAGAATTTAAATCCAGATTGAAATTGCAAATTGAAGTAGAAAAGCGCCAACCCTCTGCTTGACCATGACGAGTGGGCTTTAGTGAGCATCGGGCTGGTCGTGCTATCCAGTACCGTGCGGCGGTAGCTGCACGGTTTACTTAGGTTTCATTCGTTCCTCCGTTATTCCATCTACTTTGCTCGATCTAAGACCATAGTCTCGAAAAGCTTCACGCTGGAAGTTGCGATGTTTTGAAGGGGGCAGTCCTTAACTAAGCTTCAACCAGGTGATAAACAGGTTAAACGATCATTAGGTCGGGGTATTTCTCAACAAATTCGTCTTGACCGAGTGCGGGTCCCACATCGGGCATAAATGAAATGCTACAGGCAGGAATTGTTTCAGAGTTAAGGCTTCTAATCCAGGTTAAAAGTCCATAGAGATCTTCTCTAGATTGAGCATTTCCACCAGGAACTTGGCTGTATTCCAATCCGACTACGAGTGTAATAATCCAAACGTGTCCTGGTTCTGACGCATCGACGTTTGAAGAATCTACTGTATTTGCGTATTGGACTTTTCCAAATTGACTGGTGTAGCTATCAGAAGTAAATTTTGCTCTTTCTTCTGCAATGATATGATTCATCGCTTGGTCTGCCTCATCGCGATAGCGATACAGCGTATAGACTTTCGCGTGTGTCCAGAATGTCTGGTTTCGCTGTAGCAGCAGTGCGATATCTTTAATGCCCTCGGCAGCTCTTACCGAGTTATCAGAATGGATATCTTCGATCAAGGTATTGACTTGCTTTTGAAATGCGGGACACTGCTCCAGTACCGCAATTTGAACAGTTGTGATGGACACTTGATCGTCTATGGACTCACTCGGCTTGTCGAGCAATTTTGGCTGTTTTGTTCTCATGATACAAATGAATTTATACAAGAGCCAGATCAGCAACCCGCTGCCGAGCAGGAGAAAACCAAGAGAGACAACTGTGAGAAACGAATTTCTTCCGGCTGTTGCATCGGTTGGCTGTACGCTTGAAACAGAGCCAGAATTTGTGCTGTATCCTGGTGTTTCTCGATCGGGAATGACAATATTGCTTCCAGGCTGGGACTCTGGTACGACAAAAACGTTATTTGTTTTTGTCTTGCTAGAATTAGATTTTGGCGTTGCTAATTCTTTCTGCGGACTGTTCTTAACATCAGATGGCTTTGTCTGTGAGGAAGGCTTAAAGGTTCCAGACTGCACACTCTTTCCTGAACGTGCTTCTGCGCTCCACGAAGTTGATAAAGCAATCAGAAGTGTGATGAGCGGTAAAGTAATGCCTCGACTAGGATAGTGTTTCATTGGGTGTAAAACAGAGTGGAGTAGAAATCTGGGCGGTTGATTGATGTTGTGAAACCATACAGCGTTTTTTCTCGATCGCTGCACGGGTTTATAATCGCTTCGAGATCTAGTGGGTTTTTATCAGTCATTGTTCTTACCTTTATTTACACATTGCGAATATTGATGTATAAACATGGCTATGGATTCTGCTTTGTTGTCTACTTTGCAGATATTCTTCCCTCAAGATCTGATCTGGACTGGCATGATCAAGCAAACGATGTTGTCTCCGGCGACCGGACTGATCGTGGTCGGACTTGTTGAAGTATTGAAGTTCATTTTCACCTCGGTTGTTTGCATGACTTTGAGTGCATCAGCAAGGTATTTGATGTTGAAGGCAATTTCCATTTCTTCACCTTCTGCTTGGACCGGTACCGTCTCTCTACAGTTTCCAACATCCTGAGCATCAACACTTAAAACGACTTCCTGAATTAATCCAGGTTCGACGGTCATCTTGATGATGTTGTTTTTCTGTTCGGCGAGAATTGCAACTCGTCCCAGTGCTCCAAGAAATAATTTGCGATCAAACACGATCGACCGAGTGAATTGTCTTGGCAAAAGTTGTTTGTAGTTAGGGTATTGACCTTCTAACAGTCGACTAGTCAAGCGGTGTTTGCCGGAGTCGAATGTAATTTGACTCTGATCTGCTTTGATTTGAATGCTTTCTTGACGATTTGCTTCTAGCAATTTGACCAATTCCGCGAGTGCTTTTGCTGGAATGGTAAGCGCTGGAAGATCTTCCTGTAACTCGGTTGCTTCGGGATTCGTGGTTGTGACGACGGCTAATCGATGACCGTCTGTGGCGGCAAATTCTAGTCCGTTGGATTGTGGACTCAAATGAATTCCGGTCAAAAGCTGCTTTGTCTCGTCCGAAGAAGCAGAAGGTAAACTTCCTTTGATTCCACGAATAAATGTCTCGCACATTAAAGTAATTTCTGGTTTATCGATCTCTGGTAATTCTGGAAATTCACTTGCTTCTAGTCCACGAATCTGATATTTGCCTGAATTGGATAGAATCTTGACAAGATGCGATGCAGAGCCATTCTGTGGTTCTTCTTGAAGTGTTACATCGTCTGCGGGGAGTTTCGAGACAATTTCTTTGAGCAGCTCGGCTGGAAGTGTGATTTTCCCACTTTTGATTACGCGTGCTGGAAAGCTACTTTCGATTCCGAGACTTAGGTCGAATGCAGTGAGTCTGACGAGTTGGGCAGATTCATCTGCATCTAGCAGGATATTTGCGAGAATTGGATGAGTGGGACGAGAGGCAACGGCTCTGATAACGAGCGCTAAACTGCCGTTTAAGTCGGCTTGGCTAGAAGTAAATTCCATGAAGTTTAAACGATAAGCGATTGAAAGAAGGGGGCGGTTGCCCCCGGATTACCGAAGAATCAATCAGAGTAGTGAGCATTAGTCGGAGGCAGCGAAGCCTCTAGCGGTTGAGCTGTTAGAAACGCACGAACTTGTGCCGGGTAGACCCAGCATTTGTAATCGCCATGTTTTTGTACAGAGGACCGGGGAATAAGATTATTTTCCAGAAGATACCTGACGGCATGAAGGTTGCATTCAAGCTTTTCTGAGTTTGATTGTTCAATCATTTTCCAAAATTTCCGCCAATCTTGCGGTTGTACGAGAAAGTATCCGATTGCTTGTTTTAGGGTTTGGGGCAGATATTTTTGAGACCACCTTCCTGCGGAAAAAGTTGGACAAGTATCCGTTAAGGCTTGAAGAAACGCAGTTTGATTGAAGTTAACGGCTAAGGGTTGTTGTTTGAACTGACACCAATGAAAGAATTGACGTAATCTTTCTCGATAGTGCCCAAGCGCCTCAGGCACAAATGCTGCACCGCCGACACTAATTGCTGCGGCATCAAAAACGATCTGGGCAATTTCTCTGCTGGGCAACATCTATCCTTGTTCTTGGAGTGTACATAGACCATCAAGCGTTTTAGCACTGTCAAAATCAAAGTCTTGATCGTCTTGATTGTCCCAAATCGCTGTTTCCAGTTTTTGATAGACCCAATCTGCGATATTTTCACTGGCTAGTTTCACGCTTGCTAAAACAGTCAAAACCAAACAATTGCCTTTCAGTATTAGTGAGGCTAAATATTCGTGCCATAGATCGGGAAATTGCTGCGCGATTTCGCTTAAGACTTGAATTTCTCCACTGCCGCTTTCTGCCATTAGCGTTGCTACTAGCTCAAAGATTGATTTGAAGCAGTCCAGTGTCACTTCGTCCTGAAATTTGTAGTCTGGACTCTTTTGCAACAAGTAAAGTGTGCTTTCGAGAAGTGTAGCAGTGGTTTGAAGTAAGCGGTTGATGATCTCTGTCGGGTTCTGATACGCTTGCCATTCTTCATTATCTTGGCGAGCGACAAAGGTTTGAATTAATTTTTCTTGAAGAAATGCAAGATGAATCCAGTCTGGGCTACTAGGACTCATCGCTTCAAGAAACTGTCTGTGCCGCTTAAGCAGTGCCAGTCCCAACAAAGCATGTTCAAAGCCCTGTTGGGCACCTTGATGGTATGCCATTGGCGCATAAAATGAAGCAATGGCGGCATGAGCACTTAATTCAAAAGGCTGGACGATTGCAGCAAATCGAGATTCCAGCATAGCGATTAGCTTTAGATTAAATGCGTTTCTCGAAATGTAGGCAAAATCCCAAAATAGCACTCCGTACGCAAGGCTTCCGATCGGACTAATTTCTGTTTTAAACCGATATCTTTGCTCAATCTCGTGAAACTGCAGCGGATTTCCGCCTTGACTAGCCGCATCGAACAGGGGTTTAGCGGCTTGTTCTAGCCGGTCCAAAGCAAGTCCAACGCTGTAGAAGTCCATTCCTGACAGCATCGTTTGAGCGTTTGGATTTTCGTTGGTGTTATATCGGTTCATCTGCAAGGTTTTTATGAGAGTGGAGAACTACCTCCAGAATTTCTGGTCGATGATTTGTAGTGCTCGAAACCAAGCTTCCAGAGCTTGGCAGGCGTGAGGTAGCTTAGGGTTTTTATCAAAATAATGACGCGCTTTCTGCCAATCAATGCTTTTGTGGTCGTGATGCGAGATTGAGCTTGAACCGCGCAGAATGGTCGATTTCACTTCTGAATGTAGGTAAATCCACAACTGTTGCTGTGGGTCAAACTGTCAACTCGATTGCTCTTGCCATTATACCGTCGTCGTTCTTCAATCTGATCGTGATGTTCGTGTCCACAACCACCAGCGTCACAAATTTTCAGCAATTTCTGTTGATTTTGCTGAGTGCATCCTAACAAAACAGATCTGATTTCTTGTTTGGCTTGGCTACGTCTTTCAATTCTTGTGAATCCATAGGAGTTACTGTAAGAATTAGAAGATTGATTCGGTTGATTCAGAAATTAGATGTGACCTTTGTTTGACTAAAGACAGCTCTTGTTGATGATTCCTCCACCACTGATGGAAATCTAGTGATCCTGCTTCGGGTCGTTTTTCTGTAACGCTGAGTTTTCGGGACTGCTCGAAGACTTCTTCTGGGACAACGGCTCTTAGGTGCTCATTAACCTCATTAAAGTCGATCATAGCAAGACTATTCCAGGGAAGCATGACGTGAAATCGCCCTTGTTGGGTAAGAATGGAAAAGTTGAGAAAGATATCCATGATTCACTAATAAAGAATGACGAGCTAATCAGTGCGGTAGCACTCATGTATGAAAAGTGTACGGCTGAATTTAGCGATCGCGTGTTCACTTTGATGGGTTTGTTATAGTGAGCAGATTCTCGATAAGTAGGAGATTCTTGATCTAACACAATGATTGGAGTCGCTGGCGTGTTTCTTAAGCCTGATTGTTGATTGCCGAAATCAAGTCATAGGATATACAGTAAATGAACGTAAACGTTTAGTTTTGCTTGGTTGACTATCCGGTCCTAAGTGAATTCAGATCGTTATTTAAGTAACTGTTTTATGTTGTCAGCGACCTCCCCTGTTCTTAGTCCTGTTCCCTCACCTGTCCTTTCCAGTCGTGAGCTGGAAGTCCTACACTTGTTGGTCGAGGGGTTGAGCAACACCGAAATTGCCGAAGTTTTGCATCTTTCGCCGTTTACAGTGAAAGGGTACATTGCCAGTATTTTCTTTAAGCTCGGTGTTGATGGGCGTGTAAGAGCGGCGGTTAAAGCTGTACGAGCTGGCTTGGTGTAACTAGTGCACTGATGCGTGTACGGTTCCAAATCGTATGCGGTGCGGCTTTTAAATTCGGTGCAGGTTAGATCAGCGGAAGTAGTTGTTCTGTCCGCTTGACTTGGCTTATATCTAGCTTGAGCGATCGACTAGAAATGCCTAGATCTGTCGCAGATATCTTGTTCTTTGAAAAACGCCAAAGTTGGCATTTTTCAAAGAACCAAACTCAACACTCTGTTGCAGGGGTGTATTTCATCAGTTTCTTTATGACATCGCCACTTCGCCCAGTTAAAACCGCGCTGAAGTTCAGACTATAAAGCAAGTGGGGGAGGAATGGCGTGGAACGCCACGCTTCGCAAAAGGAACGTCAGTTTATTGATATTTGGAGCGGTGTTGCTACATCGAGACAAGAACTTGCGGCTGTGCATCGTAAAGTCCTGGAACGACTAACCAGAACCACATCCGACACTTAAATAATCGTAGTGGCAGGAGTTCTTCTGGAAAATCTTGATTGTGGTGACCCTGCCAATGACCCAGATGGGATAAGTTTTGTTTAACACAAGATGGGCAGAGATCACCTGGATTCCCTTTATCGATCGTGTAGGTAGGATCATTGTCATCTAGGATGACTAACTCAGGGAATTGTCCTTCTTCTGAATATGGACAAGGATTGCCCTCTAATTCACCGGGGATAATGCCTGAGCAGATCAAGCTATCAGGATAAACTCTGTTGTCGGGAGATAGAAAGAGAGCTTTCGGTTGTTGGTCGTGTGGGCTACCCATAAGGCTAAAAAGTAAGTTCTGTTTGACAATTGGCTTTTCGCTGTTCTAGCTCTTCACTTAGCAAGGTGTAGGCAGCCCGGATTACTAGAAACTGCTTACTATTACCGGTTTGGGCATTGTCTGGATGAGTTTTGCGAGCTAAAGTCCGATAGGATGTCTTTAGCTCGTGTTCAGTGAAATCTAGTGTTAAATCTAACAGCGCGA
Source organism: Leptolyngbya sp. AN10 (assembly GCF_050565645.1). Taxonomy (NCBI): domain Bacteria; kingdom Bacillati; phylum Cyanobacteriota; class Cyanophyceae; order Leptolyngbyales; family Leptolyngbyaceae; genus Leptolyngbya; species Leptolyngbya sp. AN10. Next base: position 300,675 of record NZ_JBNXVP010000001.1, on the reverse strand, counting down.
TCGCTGCTGGAAGCGTTGTTTCAGCATTGTGATGCGGGTCAAGGATCGGAAATAGTTTGGCTTGCTGAAAACGAACATCTGCTCTTCGATGACTCACCCAGGCAGGAAGCGTTTCAACTGGATAAAGGCAAAAAATGCCGTAGGTGACGGTATTGATTGCTTTGAGGTGGTGTAACTCGACTTGATCAACATCGATGATGATTGCTAAGTAATGGATTCCTTTTTCGCTGAGGATAAAGGGTTTCCAGCGATTTGAGTCTTGTTGATAAACAACCTTGGCTTGTTCGATTTCGAATCGAGCAAGTACCAAAGCCGATGAAGAATTCTGGCTAGAGTTCATGCTTTTCCGAAGAAATCAATGTAAGTTGCGTTTGGTGCAGGTTTGCCCATTCGCGTGCAAATCCTTCTTTTCGTTTTTCAATTGCAAGTAGCGGAGCAACAACCAGTAAATCTTGAGATGTGCAGTTGATTTGCTTTTCTCTACCTTTCTTGTCGATCACCGGCTTTCCCTTTCTAACCGCCACTTCGGTCCATTCTTGGTACTCGATCCAGCCTCTTTTAATTCCATGACTCTCTTTGATTTCTGCATTCATCTGATGGCAGACTTGAGGAAATTTGGCTACCATTTCTGCCCACGTGCCTCGGTGCAAAATTTTATTATTGCGGTAGATCTTGTTGCCTGTAATTCGCTGGTAACGGTAGATAGCCCAGGGGAGTGCTTTTTGTCGAGCCTGCAAATTTTCAAGCGCGGCAGTATTTCCAATTGCTTCCATCATGCAGGAAATTCGTTCTCGTCCGGCAAAGATGGTTTGTTTTTCGTTTGCGATGTTAGCATTGAGTTCAACTAGCATTGCATAGCCACACTCGTGGGGCAGCAGTTGATATTTTGGAATAATTTCGCTTTTATCGCCGCAAATTTGAGAAAATGGGCAGATCGAGCAAGCAGACCGCCAGGGTTGCTCTTTCATGTATTCTGCTAACGATTGAACTAACTCCGAGCGTCCGACACCTGATTGATAGAGTCCATAGAGATTGATGCGATAAACGTCTGGTCTTTTCGGCGTTTTTCGCTCCTTTTGTTTTTCACTGATACTGAATTCAGCATCTTCAACTCTCCGCTTCTCATCAAAATTGTAGTTAATAAGAACATAACTGTAGGGCGGAAGTGGTATAGCCATTGTTTCGTCTTCTGCATTATACAGCAGTGGAACTCTATTTCTGCACTCTGGCACTTTGACTTTGCGATATTCCAAAGGGGCTGTTGCAATGCTCCAATGGAGTAAGTCTTCTTCTGAGGGCGAAGCGAGCGCTAAATCTGTTGCATCTTGTAATTCTTCAATCGCAAGCGTATTGATCGATGCCGACAACGCTTGAGGATCGACAGAGGTATTGCTGGGCAGCGAAATTGTTTCTTGTTGTTCTAAAGCAACGGTATCAGCGCACTGATTGCATATAATATTTTTGTGCTTGATCGCGCAGCGCCCTTTGCCTTTACCGGTGGCGACGGCAGGAATTGCGCCTCCTTGTAGCATATCGACTCCCAGTCCATATCCACTTGCTACTTCATCTTCGATCGCCCAGATTGCTCCTTCTTGTTTACTAACATTCGAGCAGAACCGCTTGTTAGACGCTCGTTGTGGAATGCCGCCACCGTCGAGCATGAGTTGACCGAGTCCATATCCAGACGATTGCATCAGGTCCGATTGAGCCTGCTCACCGAGTAAGACTTTGGCTTTAGCTGAACAGTCTCGTCGTTCTTTTCTAACTTGAGGAATGGTGCCCCCGATCATGTAATACTCGCCGATGCCCATGCCATTGACCATTGGCTGAATGATCTCAGTTTGAATTTGTGACAAGTCGCTCTGTTTATCTTCAACTTTGGAGCATTGTTCGTGAGCAACGAAGTGAGCATTTTCTAGTCCGTGTCCATTGCGCGATCCGCCTGCTTGGTAGAAGTACTGACACTGTTCGTCTAACAAGGCAATAAATGGATCGCTGAGTGGCTCTAGCTTATCTTGCTTAATCTGTTTGATTGCTTCGTTTTGAGCTTCAATCACCGGATGATTGAGCGGAAGTGGACAGACATAATGCCGATGATTGCGATACTCGCTGCAAGGTTCACGATTTTCGCTAAATACGAGTTCTGGATTTTCGTATTCCCACTCTAAATAGGGATCTGGTTTGCCGACGAAGTTTTCCGGGCGGTAGTTCAAATCCCAGGTTGCTGCTGGGTTCCAAAGGGGGTGAAGTGGGCTGTAGAGCTTGTTGATATCGTAAGGAATAAACTCGCTCATCGGAGATAGTGGTGGAGTTGCCCAACTATAGAGCCAGATTTTGCGGGGTCTTCGGGTATCAGATAGAATTAAGTAGCGATCGTGAACGCTACTTCCGCCTTTCGTCATTTGGAGGTAGCGCCCTCCATGTTTTGCTAATACCGGAAGCCCGAAGACTTCTCGCATCCATGCTAAATAGCTAAATTCCGCCTGTGTCATCGATGACAGCCACGCGGTTCTTCGCAAAAATTCTTCCAGAGAAATGTTCCGAGATTCTGGGTTTGCTAACAGATTAAGCCAGTAAAACAGGCTATCGCAACCCAGTCCATCCATAAAGAAAATGGGATGATGTGGTTCAAAGTACAACATGAGGAAAAGGTAAAAGGATAAAACACGCTGCTCAACTCACTCAGTTGCTAGAGTTCTGGTCGTCTTCATCAAGAAAAGAGGTGTCAGAATCGTCTGCTAAATCGTTGAGGTCGTCTGGTTCTTGAGTTTCATCAAACAGGCTTTCTAGAGTCTCTGGGTTCTCTTTCTCAGGCTTTATAATAGGCTGTGTGCGGTAGTAGTCTTGAGCATCGCTGAGAATTTTTTCGAGCGGCTGATGCATCGCCTTCATTTGCTCAACTGTAATTTGTTGAGACTGAGCTTTATATTCGTAGCTGTGCAGAACCAGCCATTGGTGTTCTAGGTTGATCGTGGCTCCTAGACAAACTCGCGGCTTGGAAAGCCTGGGAATTGCAATAGACTTCTCGTCTGGTTTGATTTGAATAAAGGTGATAGACAGATTGGATTCAAACTCTGATTCTGGTGTCTGTTCTACGACAAACTGTGCATCAATCTGTCTAAATTTGTTGCTGAGATTGGAGATTCCAAAACAAGCGAGCAAGTTGAATTCCTGCGCTTCTGAAAGGTGCAGTTTTTGAGTTGCAGTTGTACTAAGGGCGATCTGGCTGGGTTTAAGCGCAATGAGTTGCTTTGGATGATCGCTCCACCCGCAGCAATCTTGAACGAAGCGCGGTCCCTTGTTCAAGATTAGTTTAGCTTTTTGATCTGCTTTTTGTCCCAATTCTGCAGCTGCAGAAAGCAGAAAGTCCTCGGAAACAAGGTCTCTCAAACCCGATTCTTTTAAAGTTCTTTCTACTTGAAGAGCACGGCGGGCATAAAGAGCAGCACTCAGATGCGGAAAAAGATGCTTTGTTGCTTTGAGGGCACGGTTTGTTTCCGTTTCAAGCGTTGCTGGGTCAATTTGGTCGAGGTATTGTGTCAATAAAATGGTGAACATCTGTTTCGAGAACGTGTTGAGCAAATGAGATCGACCAATTTCATGGAAGTCGCGCTGAATCTCAGAAGGAGTTTGCATAACAGAGATAGGAGGATTAAAAACTAGAAGTAGGACAAACGAGAGTCAGCTATTGAGTTTATCGACTGAGAGGATAGGCTACCATTAGAGTCCCGACTTCTAGATCGAGTGAAAACTGAGGTGAATCAGCCGTTGAATTGTGATGAGCCGAGAGAAGCTGGCTGAGTGAACCTTGATGAGGAAAATAAGTGGGCAAATGCTCTTGAAGCAGGACGTGGTCGTCAGGAGCAAGGAAATCAATTAGTTGTCCGCTCGTCGTCGATGCTAATTCTTGTTCCAGTGAATGAGACAGCGCAATTTTTTCCAGTTCCATCCCCTTCGGAAGTCATCAACCAGATTCCTACGTTGGGTTCGTGAAATAGAATTCTTCCGTATTTTGCTTCAAATTCTGCCCGTTTCACCAGCGAGTCTAGCAAGCGCATCATGGCTGGGTCTGGAGGAAGTTTGAGTGGGTCGGGTGCGGGTCTAGTGGGTTCAGAAGGACGGGTGCTTTCGCCAGAAGGATACCCTGGAATCGGAGCGCATCCTACCCAACCTGCATTACCACCCCCAGTTGGGTAGAATCCTGGAGGGCAGCCTCCTTCAGCCTGTGCTGGTAAGTGGGAAATCATTGCACTGGTGACAACGATCGGTAAAGCGGACAAAGCGAGTTTTGTAGATAGAGAAGAAATTTTGGCGAAATTCATAGATACCTAGTGGAAATGCAAGAAACTCAGTTGTGAATAGAAGCAACTTTGGCTTAGGTCACTTTGTATCGGTTTAAGTTTCAAGTCTAGGGAGGTTATGCAATCTCAAAAATTAGCTCTACAGTAAATTCAGACGATCGAGGAATTGCGATGAAGTTTGCTTTCAGAACAATCAATGGCAGCTTCGGCTTGATGGTGCTGCTTGTCATTGGCACAAGTCCTGTAGTGGTTAATCAAGGGTTACCGTGAAAAATAGTCAATGCAGTTTGATTTAGCCCCAAGGTGTCTGGATTCGTTGGAGATGCTGAAGTTACATTCTTTGTGGATTGCAATTTTTGAGTCAATGTCCAACAGCCGTTTTGGTGCTGAAAAATGTAAGCACTTGGATTTCCGTAGGTTTGGATGATCTCTTCGGATTCGGTTCCGGTGATATCTCCAGTGTATTTGTATTGTGCTTTGATGTAGTTCACGCGAAATGTGTCTGCACTGGTCTGCTCGATATCAACTTTGAGTCTTGTGTAGGGGCTATCGTCTACACTCGATGGCACAAGTTGAACCCAACGAGTGTCGATTAAGTCAATGCTAAATTCATCATCTTGATGACGCAGAACTTCTAGCACCTGAGCAGGATTGTCATAGTTCCGAACCTCAATGCGATCGGCAGTATAGATCGCTCGAAGATCATTGCCTTGTTCATCTTTTCCTAAAACAAACTTCTCGAAAAAGAGCTTGTATTCAGACCGATCGCAGAAAGCAGGTAGATTCGGGCGTTGTGCCGTTTGAGCTTCAGAGGTCGGCTGATTAGATTGAGGAACAGTTGCAGTTTTGGGAATGGGTGCAGCGCTAGATTGTGCTGTAACTGAGGAAGGAGTGTTGACACTACAAGCTTGAATCAGTCCAATGAGAGCGATCGATATTAATTTGTAAGAATTCATGATTGTGAGTTTAGATCGAGCGGTCATCGTTTTTAGGGTTTGGTTCTTAATAGGTTATGCAGCAATAATTTGGAATGCTAGAGAAAGGGTCGCAACATCTTCAGTGCTAATCTTGTAAGCAGAATGATCGGATTGACGATCGAGATCAGAGAGAAGATTCTCGATCGCATCAATTCCACGCTGAGTTGCGATCGCGATCGGCATTCGATCGGATTCCTCGGTGAGTGTTCTGAGTTGTTTATAAGTTCTCGTGAGGGGATTACGGCTTGCAACAATTAACGCTTCACCTCGCCCAATTGAAGGGGGCGCAATTCTGAATGTTTCACCTTGATCGGGATCAGGAACGAATCGAGTTGCTTTTGCAGAGACTTCGCCGCTTAAATCGCCGCTAATATAGTCGTTCGGAAAAACGATCGAAAAACGACCACTCGGACTGATCAAGGCAATGAGTAGATAAAGCGGTGAACGATCGTGATTTTTAATCTGAAATTGGCAGGGCGTTTTAAGTGGGATCGGCTGATTACGAATGTTTGAAGTTCGAGCAGTACTGGCTTGAGCAATGATCTGATTTGGTTGATCTTGGCGATGTAGCAAAACTTCAATATTTAGCTGAGAAGCAGTCGGATTGAGGGTTTGACGAATGAGATGAGCCGCGAAAAGTCCCTGAAATCTTGGGGTGAGACGTGCGATCGCATCTAAAAGCGATTCTTCTGCTTGCCCGAATGAATCAGGCAGCATTTCCAAACTTGGTGAGAAAAGTGCAATGCTGTTCAAAGGTGCTGACAGCGATCGAGAAGTCACGCGGCTGAGAATATAGTGAACGAATTGAGGATAAAAACCGTTTTGAGCCAGAATGAATTCGATGCGATCGCTCTCGATCTTCGGGGCTTGACCAGCAAGAGATGAATCTAAACCAATCCGGAGTTTGATTGTTCTTGGAATGACTCGCGAAGATTCTTTCAGCAATGTTCCTGATCGAAGTTTGCTAGAACTTTTTGCGATCGCGGTTAGTCCTTTTCGCTCAACGATCGTGACTGTTTCTGTTCCCTCTAACGTTGAGAATGTTGATCCCGTTCCAAACGATTCCAATGTTCTCTTATCTAATCCTCCTAACCAAAGAATGGCTTGATCTTGCCGAATCGATTGCACCACAGCTTGAGCCGATCGATGAATCGGAGGCGTGAAGTAGATTGGCTTTGTAATGAGTTCGGGTCTAACATCAAAAACAGGTTCTTGAAAGCCTGTAGCGGTGAACAGCGATCGTTTAATCATTGCTTCGGCATCCGTTAAACTTTCCGCTGACTCCCAAAGATGTTGAGTGAGGAAATAAGTAAATAAGCCTGAAGAAACATCAGCGAAATCATTTTCTTTTGCAAGTTGGTTCGCTGTAGCTGCCGCAAGAATCACACCTCTTGCGCCTTGCTTTCTGCGATCGCGTAATTGTTCAGGCGTTAATTCTAGCTTTCGCATCCAATCTTTCTGATAGTTAATCTCTGCTTCGCTCGGTTGATAGAGCATATTGTTTGCATCGGCTCGAACTCTTTCACTGCCGCGAGTTCCACCACCTGAGTAACAACAATCAAAAACAGCGGTCACATTGTCGGTTTTCAGGGCTGACATCAATAGGAATAAGGTCTTGCCCATGATGTCATTTACACTTCGATCAGGATTAAGATGATTTGAATCAGCAGGAACGAAAGCAGTATTCGTTTGATCTGAGGTGATTGCTTCAGAATCGAACACTCGTGAGCCATGTCCTGAGAAGTGAAAGACAACAATATCATCTGAGTTCGCTTGTTGAATCAGATGCGTCTCGAAGGTTTGTAGAATGTTGCTTCGAGACGCATCTTGATTGAGCAAAATTTTGATGTCTGAGGGTTTGAAGCCAAAGCGATGAATCAAAAGCTCGCGTTGGAGTTCGACATCAGTTTGACAGCCGTTTAATGGGGAAAGAGCGCGGTCGCGAGTTTCCAAATAATGATTGATGCCCACTAATAATGCAAGTTTGCGCGGACCCGATCGGGCGAATACCCGACGATACTGTTCTGCTTGAGCCAGATAAACCGCACTCAAAGCTGTCGTTTGAAGAAAATACCGACGTTTCATCGTGCTTCTCCAATCAGTGTGAAGGCTGCCCAATCTTTCGGGTTCGGATGTGTTTTCAGCGTGGTTAACATTGCTTGTCTGAGAGCTTGAGCTTTATCAGGATTGCGTTTTAATTGCTGATAGAATTCCTGCATCAGTTCTGCGGTAGGAGCATCAGGAACAGCCCAGAGCGAAACAATCACGCTCGGAACTCCTGCGGCAATAAACGATCGAGATAATCCGACAACGCCATCGCCCGTCACTCGTCCACGTCCAGTATCACAAGCACTTAAGACCACTAAATCCGCGTTTAACTTCAGTTGTGCAACTTCTTCAGCCGTTAAGATGCCATTATCTTTTTCAGATGGAGCAAGCGCCAACCAGCTTTTGAAACCATTACGATCGGAAAACGATCCATGTGTTGCGAAATGAATGATTCTGGCATCAGAGATTTGCTGAAGGATTGTTTCTTTTGTTCCTGCTTTACCTGTGATTGCTTGTGTGTTGAATAAAGGCGCGATCGCTCTAGCTTCCTGTTCTGCATTCGGTAGATTCGTTAGCCGTTTCGCTTGTGGAGAATTTGGATCGATCGGCATCAATGGATTACCGATAATCAGCGCATTATTTCCTCTTGGACGGGAACGGAGCGCACGAGTTTTATCTAGCAGTTGAATCGAAGAAGCAGTCCGAATCGTATGTTGCTCGATTAAGAATTGACCGTTTGCAGCTTTGAGAGCAGGAAAAGGAACGAGAAAGAGTGTTCCATCCGGGATAAAAACAATGTGCTGATTTGGATCAGTCGGAAGTAGAGAGGCAATCGGTTCGATTAATAATCGATGCAGCGTTCTAAAATTAGCATCTCGCTCAGACTGGGCACAGGGATTCTTTTGGGCTGTGTCTTCCACAATCAACCAATCAGATTGGGCACTCCGAACCCCGATCGAGTAACGACCATTCCCAATTAACTGTGTGATCGAAGCACATTGTTTGGGTAAAACATCTGTTAACTTTACTTGTCGAAAGTCGATCGCTCCAGTGGATTGAATAACCCAGATGTAGAGTTCTTGCTTGCGTTCATTGAGCGAGTATTCAACCAGTGTGGCATTCTCAGATTTCGCAATTTGTCGAAGCTGATTGATATCCGGTGCTGCTTGAGACGGTGAAACAGTCGGTTGTAACTGTTGACTTAATCGTTCTACTAAAGCTTTGGTTCGCCCCCATTCTGAAATCGTCAGTGCTGCCTCATATTTTTTCTGTGCAATCATCACCTCTTGTAAGATGCGATAGCTCACTGCTTGAGTTTCAAAGAATGAGATTTTATTCGCTTCGGAGAGTCGATCGAGCCGGATCGATTCAAACACTGCGATCGCGCTTTTCAGGGATTGTTCTGCTGAAGCAAATTGATCTGTCTCGAAATAAGTTGCACCCAGATTGTACAAGGCTCGTGCTTCCCCATCTCTATCTTTGACCGCCCGATAGATCGGTAATGCTTGATTGTAGAAGCGAATTGCATCTTCGTAGCGCCGCAAGGATTGATAAGCATTTCCTTGATTCAACAGAACTTGAGCCTCTCCATTCCGGTTTTTGGCGGCTCGGTAAAGGGGTAAAGCCTCCGTATAAGCTTGAATTGCATCCTCATAGCGCGAAATCATCGCATAAGCAATTCCGCGATTCATCAATGCTAATCCTTCCCCGTCGCGGCTTCTGATAGCTCGGTAGATTGAGAGGGCTTGTGTATGTGCCTGAATTGAATCAGAATACCGAGAGAGCGCACCATAGATAATTCCTAAGTTACTCAGTGCTTCTGCTTCCCCTTGAGCGTTTTTAATCGATCGGAAAATCGATAAAGCTTCGGTGTAAGCGGCGATCGCTTCATCATTGCGATCGAGCAAATCGTAAACGACTCCCCGATTCATCAAAACGGCTGCTTCCCCGTTTTGGTCTTTGATTGCTCTCAAGATCGGTAAAGCTTGATCGAATGCGGTTAGGGCTTCCTCGAAGCGGGAAAGAAATCGATAAGTATCTCCAAGGCTGGAGAGTGCGGAGGCTTCACCACGACGATTTTTGAGTTCTCGAAAGATGGGTAAGGCTTGATTGAAAGCTGCGATCGCATCGTCGTAACGAGAGATGGAACCATAGACAATGCCTCGATTCATGAGTGCGGCAGCGATGCTATTTTGGTCATTTGCAGCTTGGAAAATTATTAAAGCAGCATCGAAACCCGCGATTGCGTCCTCGTTGCGGGAAAGGTAAGCATACGTGATGCTGCGATTCATCAGGATTCTTGCTTCACGATTACGATCGTTCATTTCACGGACGATCGATAGAGCTTCATCATAAGACCGCAGGGCATCTTCGTGGCGAGATAACGCAGAGTAGGCACTGCCGCGATTCATTAAAACAACACTTGCATCCTTGCGCCGCTGGAGTTGCTGGAAAATCGAGAGTGCTTGATCAAACGCACGAATTCCTTCATCGTAACGAGATAGGAGCGTGTAAGAGCGTCCTTGATCATTCAGAAGGTTTGCTTCTTCTTGTCGATCGCCAATTTCCCGATAGATTTTTAGGGCTGCTTCCCAAGATGCGATCGCGGCTTCGTGCTGCTCAGCTTTATAGTACTGATGACCTTTTTTTGATAAGCGATCTGCTTCTGATTTGCGATCGATTTGTTGTGTTTGAGCAATGGTTTGAGCCAGCACTAAGGGCGCATTTGTGCCCATAAAGAGCGTTGCGATCGCTAAAAGATTGAGAGAGCGGTGCATTATCGGTTCGTCCTCGATCGTCCGGAGTTCATCTTAGAAGAAAATTTATTCACGGTATCTTATTTTTTATTCTTCTCGCTGAATTTACGGAATTCGGAAAATTTGCCGAGAATCCCTTCGATATGTCATAACTTCTTCGGGGAAAGATAAAACCATTTTTCTCTGGCTAGCAGGAATCGAGGTGGCGATGAGTGAGATAGGGAAGTACTGGACTTTAGTTCGGATTAAACCAGCAGGGGGATACCAAGCGGAAAAATGCGAGATCGCACATCACTACATCGAGCAAAACTATGCTGAAGTCACAGAATCAAATCAATTACAGCAATTGCTCGTTCGCGACTACCAAGCGGGTTCAACTGAGGCAGAATTGTGTCTTCGCTGCTTTATTTCTCACTGCACCTTAGAAGAAGCAAGCTCGATCGCCCGTCAATTCGGAGACTATTATCAATTCAATCAGTTTGATGTTCTTTGCTATGTTCTCGATGATGATGGAACGCTAAATCGTCAATATCATCCGTTATCTCAAAAGATTCTAAATAGCTACAATCCAGCGATCGCATCTCTCAACACCTGGGCAACTCGATTGGTGAGACAGCACTCAGAACTCAATCAGTTTCTAAAACAGCAAGGACTCTACTTAAAAAGCGATTGGGCAATTCTCAACAGTACGACGACCAAGCGTTTAGGGCAAATATTAAGAGATCGATTTTACTGGTCGGCTAATGCAATTCAAACTGCAATGCTTTATTTACAAAGCTATCATGCGGTTTATTTAAGCGATCGTATTTCTGAAGGTAGCCAAGGACGGTGTAAAGAACCAACACCCGAACAATTAAAGCGAATCGCGGATCAGTTGCAAACAAAGCTGAATCAACCGATTTCTTCAACTCAAGTTCTAAAACAATTACTTGCGATCGCGCAATGTCTCCGCCAGCATCGTCTCAATCGCTACGAGACAGAATCGATCGACGAAAAACCCATTCAAGCAGAACAGCTTACAGTCTCTAAAAATGAATCAGATCCAGCAGAAGAATTTTTGTATTACTATCGCGCTCAATTCATTCAATGCCTGAATGCGGCTCTAGAGGCTGTGATTCGCGATTATACGAGCCGTTTGAAAGATCAAAAAGCGAATCAATTTCGGGTTGCACTTCATTTGCTTTACTGCCAGCGGATCACGATGACGCAAATCGCGGAACAACTCGATCTCAAGCGCCAAGACAATGTTGCGCGATTATTGAAACTAAAAACGTTACGGGCTGATGTGGGGTTGCATATCCTGACCCAACTGAAACACGATATCTCAGCGATCGCGCAAAATTTCACCGACCCGGAACGGTTAAGCCGATTTGCCGAGTCGATCGATGAAGCGTTGCGCGATCAAGTCGATGCTCTATTAGAGAAGGATGCTCAACAATCCAAAACCCCAAAAGCCTATCAAAAAGATAATTTGTTCGCTGAACAGCTTTGTGCTTTGCTCAGTCGCAACTTACATTGATTCAATCTTCAAAGCATCATGACAACTCCGTTAAACGCTGCCTCTACCTTAATTGACCTCGATCCAGATCGAGTGAATCGTGCGATCGCATTCACTCAAACGCTCCCAAATCCACTCACTCAATGGCAATCCTATCTTGCTTTACTTGCCCTTGAGGGTTTTACTCAATGGATGCACGATCGCTCAACCCCAATCGAGTTCAATCGCTCTCAAGCCCGATTAATTGAACCTTCAGGCTTTGGTATTCCTGCTGCGATTAATTCTGTGTATGCGAATCAATTCCATCTTGGATTGATTGTTGCCGATGACGTGGAAGAGACGATCGAGTTCCCGATCGCATTGCTGCAAAATCCTGCTCACTTCTATGTTGTTATCAGTGTTGATGAAGAATCGAATCAGATTTCATTCCATTCGTTTTTACGCGGCGATCGACTCACGTTAGATTCAGACAGCGATGAGACTTGTCTGATTCCAGTTTCTTTGTGTGAAACCAATGTAGAACAATTGCTGTGGTATGTTGCAGGTTTAGAACTCAGCGCAATTCCATTACCTACAACTCGTACAGCAATTTCTTCCCAATGGTTGATTCAACCGCTTGTGAATGCGGCTCGATGGGCGCAAACTCAGATTGATGAATGGTCTTGGACATTGTTCTCGCTTGAGTTAGTCCCGGCAATGAGATCTCACGCTGATGCGTTTAGTGCAGACGTAACTTCTGTGTTTACGCAAATCGAACGCTCTGGCATTCACATTCCATCCACTGCACAATCTGCTTATCGATCGATCACACTCGATCGTCATACCTTTCGGCTTTATGTTACGACTTGGGCAATGGAGGAAACCTCAGAGCCAGAGTGGTCTTTACTGGTGATTTTAGAATCGATCGATGCTGGAACATTACCTGTAGGAACCCAATTGATTGTTCAAGAAGGCAATACGGTGTTAATTGAAGAATCAGCCAAGGTAGAATCGTCCTATTTGATTGCTCAAATCATTGGAAACTGGAATGAGAAATTTACTTTAACGCTCAGAAGCATCGATCCTGAAAATCATACTCTGACAGATTCCCTGAGCTTATCCCCGATCGTCTTTCAACCTTACTAATGCCATGTTATTAAAGATTTGGCGCGTCGAGCAAACCTGTTTATTTGAGCTAGTCTGGAATGAATCACAGACTTTGAGCGCAAAGTTGATCTATCCAGAAACACTCACCACACTTTATCAAACTTGGCAAAGTACTTATCTTCAGTTTTACCGTTCAACCTTACGCGCTCGTCTTGGATTAGTCCTCAACATTCAACAACCCGAAATCGATTGGCGGACTCGACTGGTTCAAGCTGAAGCCGCTTTTTTAGCTGAATTTCACTACTGGTTGAACAGTGCAGAGCTACTAGAAATTCGTCGCGAAATTACTAAAACCTCAATCCTTTATCTTCGCTGTGACTCTCCCGAAGTCGTTAAACTTCCTTGGGAATCTTGGCAAATTGGCTCAGAATTCGGCTCTAGTCAACCGATTCAGATTATTCGGACTTCACTCGCACTGTGTGCCGAACAAGCAAAACCAATCGATCGCGCTAAAAATCGCATTTTAGTAATTTTGGGCGATGAATCCGGTCTGAATTTTGAAGCGGAACGGGCTGCTTTACAACAGTTAAATCATCGTGCTGAAATTCATCTCATTGGATGGCAACCAGAGGTTAGAACTCCTGAATTACTGCAACAAATTCGGAATGCGATCGCTGATCTAAAAGGTTGGGATATTCTCTTTTTTGCTGGACATAGCAACGAATCTACGCTGACAGGCGGCGAATTAGGTATTGCTCCAAACACTTCGATTCTGATTAGCGAAATTGCTCCACAGCTAAAAATTGCCCAAGAGCGCGGATTACAGTTTGCTATTTTTAATTCTTGTAATGGTCTAAGTATTGCTGAATCACTCATTAATTTAGGTTTAAATCAAGTCGTCGTGATGCGTGAACCGATTCGCGATGATGTTGCAAAAGACTTTTTACTTCACTTTTTAAGATATCTATCAAATCACCAGAACGCCCAAGAAGCAACGCTTTCCGCTTGTCAGTTTCTCAAGTTAGAGAAGAACTTAACTTATCCTTCAGCTTATCTGATTCCCTCACTTTTTTCTCATCCTCAAGCGAAACCATTTCAATTCGCAACCTCGACTTGGAAAACCCGTCTAAAACCGTGGAAGCCGCAATGTTTAGAAGCGATCGCTGTCAGTATTTTCGCTTCTCTGAGTGTTTTGCTTCCAGTTCAAAGTGCGCTGATTGATCAACGCCAATTCGTGCAAGCGATCTATCGCCAAATTACAAATCAAAGCATTCAACCCCAATCTTCTCCAGTGTTGCTCGTTCAAATCAATGAAGAATCGCTTCAGAAAGACAAAGTAACGATGGTTGAACAGAATCTCGATCGACAATATTTGGCAAAAGTTATCGATCGCGTCACACAATCAGAAAGCTCAGTGATTGGCATCAATTATCTTCTGTTTCGACATCAACCGACAGGCGATCGCGCTCTAGAAACATCACTCTCAACAGCCATCCAATCCGGTAAACAATTTGTGTTTGCAGCTACTCCAGATTTGCAGTCTAAACAATCCTGGATTACAGCGCTACCGGACTTCAAGCAGTTCGGTAGCAGCGGAGATATGGATTTACTCGGTGATCCTGCTTTCTATGCCAGAGTGATTGGTGATACTTTAACTCAAAGCGAAGTGTTACCATTCGCTTATGAAGTGGTTCGATCGTGCAATCCGCAAGCACTCGATCGACGAGATCCACGTCTATACTTTCAGCCAATCACTCAATTCTCTGCACTCTTCGGGCAAACCTGGTTACATCCCTTGATCGACTACTCAATCCCGCCCAGTCAAGTCTACGAAGCGATCCCAAGCTGGAAACTTTTACGGGATCAAGACACCACTCAGCGCACAAATGCGATCTCGCTTATTGTTCCGGACGGTCAAATTGATGCAGGAGTCACACCTGGAGAAGACTACTTTATCAGCCCACTTGCTTTCAAATTCTGGCAACCCACCGCGAGCGCAAAAACGTCAAGCGGAACGATTCATGCTTACTTAGTACATAGTTTATTAAATCGTCGGATGTTGCTACCCATCCCGGATCTATGGATCGTGATCATTGCTGCGATCGCAGGAAAAGCAACAATTATTTTACTCACTCAGCGCCCACACCAACAAAAATGGTTTTTTATTGTTCCAGTTGGCTATAGTTTAGCAAGTTTACAGTTCTATATTTCCTACTCAGTCCTACTTCCATTTTTACTTCCTGCACTCACGTACCTTGCATTTCTTCTCACCACCAAGCCTCAATCTAATGATTAAGCGAATCAAAAAACCATGAAAACAACCAGTACTACAGAACAATCACCGCTTAAAATGAAAGCGATCGTACAAACCGAGTATGGTTCTCCTGATGTATTGAAATTGGCAGAAGTTGATCGACCTGCTCTATCTGATAGCGGTGTACTTGTGCGCGTTCGTGCGACTGCTGTTCATGCGGGCGACTGGCATTTAATGCGGGGAGAACCGTTCTTCGTTCGCCTCATCTATGGAGGAGTGCGATCGCCGAAAATCAAAATCCTGGGCACTGATATGGCAGGAGAAGTCGAAGCGGTTGGTAAAGCAGTGACGCAATTTAAGCCAGGAGATCAGATCTTTGGAGATTTATCAGAAGTAGGATTTGGTGCATTTGCTGAATATGTTTGTGTTCCCGAAGCTGCATTAGTCTTGAAACCGACTAATTTGACATTCGAGGAAGCTGCAACGATTCCTGTTTCTGCGCTGACTGCTTTACAGGGATTGCGAGATATTGGACAAATTCAAGCGGGACAGAAGGTATTAGTCAAAGGTGCTTCTGGTGGAGTGGGATCATTTGCAGTACAGATTGCTAAAGCATTTGGGGCGGAAGTAACAGGAGTATGCAGTCCTAGTAAAGCGAAGATGGTGCAGGAAATTGGTGCAGACCATGTTCTAGATTATCCGCAGGCGAAAGCTGGTTTGAAGAAGCAGTACGATTTGCTCTTTGATGTTGCTGCATACGGTTCGGTTTTTGACGATTTGCCGCTATTGAAACCTAAAGGTCACTATGTTTGCGTCGGCGGCTCGATCGCTCGATTGTTTCAGGTGATGTTGTTTGGATTTGGGATTTCAAAAATCAGCGATCGTCGAGTCAAGAGTTTAGCTCAAAAGCCAACTCAAGCTGATCTAATTGTGTTGAAAGAGTTGATCGAAGCTGGAAAGATTCGTCCTTATGTCGATCGCTGTTACTCGCTCAGTGAAATTCCAACAGCAATTCGTGCGATCGAGCAGCGGCAGGTACAGGGAAAAATTGCAATTAGTGTTACTGATTGCTAGTGTGCTAGATTGTGAAATTACGATCAGCATTGAATCTTTGTGTTTCCGAGAGTATGTGGATCGCGTTTATGCCTGCACACTCTCGGACTTTAGCGATCGCTGTTCTATTTCTGTCGAGCGAAAATCATCACCCCTGACTCAGTTCTATTTGCAAAAAACAAGCGTAATTCACCATTGCTGCTAAATTCATACCGCTGAGTATTTGCAAGATGGGATTGATAGTTCTGTTCAAGCCGCATTTGTGGAGTAGCACATCCCTTTTTCGTGGTAGCAATGGCTCCAATCTTCAATTGATTAGAGGATTCTTGGTAAGCTGCATTGTACTGATTACAGCCCGAAAACCCCCTTGCTGAATCGGCTGTAAATTGAAGGGTGACTGGAGGTTGATTTCTAACAGGAATCGTTGCACGAGTTGTGATTGAGCGAAGCTGCCAGCTTGTGTTTTGTAGCTTCGACTGAACGGGGGCGAATACTAAAACGCCTCCCCCTTGTGCCGTTAAATAGTTTAGTGTCAGTCGATTTTTAGCTGAACGAATCGAGAGTCGAGGCGATTTTAGAATCGTCCTAAACTCATTTTCTCGCACACCAACTTCCACAGTACACGCCATCATCGTGGAAATGAAATCTCCAGTGACTCGTAGTTGACCGTTTTGCACCTGGTAATCTGCGGCATAAGAATTGCATCCAGATGAACCTCCAACCCTTCTGCCATCAAATCGAATCGTAATGAGATTCTTGGGCAGAAGTGAAATACGATCGCGGTTTGATTGTCGCCATTCGGAAAGCTGCCAAGTAATCCCTTCAAAGGGAACCGATTGCCCGATCGGATTAATTGGCTGAGGCGTTGCAGGCGTTGGAAAAGACTGAGCCGCAACTCCGTAAAAGGTGCTAATTGTAATGCCACCTGCTAATGCAAAAGCAATATTTTTGATGCTAAATCTTTGGAACATAACCCTAAATGGAGAAACACTACAGTAACAATCTTGAAGTTGATCCACTAGAAAGCGGTGGGTGTTACGAAATTAGATACCAATGTTTTTTACGACTAACGTAGGTTCGTTCTACCAAGTAAGCTCTTTCGGTTTAGGGTTGGGTGCGATCGAGGATATGCAATTCACAAGTTGCGTCGTCGCTTCAAGGGATTGCATATCCCGACAAAAGCCAAACTCTAAACCTGCATAGATTCAATTTTCTGGGACGATGACTCATTCACCAAGACCGAACAAGCGCATCATGGACAACCGAATCAGATCTAGACAACGCGATCGCATTTTTCGAGCCGCCTTAGCTGCAAGTTTGTCATGCTTACCCGTCATTTTGTCCAGCTCAGCCTCATTCGCTTTGAGTCAAGAACCATCGCCTGTAACCCGATCGAACATTCGCTCTTACATCGGACTAACCTACCGAACTCTACCCAAAGGATTCCAGGATAACGGAGGATGGGTCGTTAAAGGGGGTCGATATCGAGCGGATTTTGTGCAGCGAGGCAATACCAGAATGATCTGGTTTACTAAAGTTCTCAAATGGAATCGGGGTGGGGCTGTTCCGGTACGAGTGGTGGACGTGATGGAGTTACCTACATTCCCACGATCGCAGGAACTCCACTTCGCTTTTTGCACCTTCAATGGGGAAGACGATCGAGAAATTTTTGCGATCGCAGAAGCGACAGACGAAGACATCCACACCAACATTCGTCGAGCTTGGAGAGCTAACACAAAGACCGAAAAGATTGAATCGATTAGCCCTAGAGGAGTTGCTTGCAAACAGATTTAATCGCGATTCACCTATTCAACAACAAATATCACTTGCTTATTTGCGTTCTTCACCGACCAACCCTTTATGCTTCTCAATCGATCACTCCCCGCAAAAATTATCTCAAGCTTAACCTTGATCAGTCTTATGAGCCTAGCTATCGGCTGTAATCAGACTGTTCAATCTAAAGCGATTCCCTCTGCTGCTGAAACCCCTGCGCCAAAGCCCGTCATTGCTCAAAGCCCAACAGATCCACCGCAACGCTTACCCCACTCCAGCGAAATCGCAAACCCTACAATTTTAGAAGGGCGATATTGGATTGGGCACACAGGGCAAGCATTGGAAGTCGAAGGCGATTTCTACCGATACGAAACTGAAGGCGGAACACAACCTTGGCGATCGATTACCGAGCTACAAGCGGTGAAAGAAGGTGTGATCTATGACGGAAACAGCTATTGGTGCTTATCGAGCATGGCTCCTCAAGGTCAAGTTGCATCTTGTTCTGAAAAAGGCTGGATCACCCCACCAGAATCCAATCCTCTCTAACGCATCCTGCTACTCAATGTAGATCGATCGCTGTTCCTACGAGTTCAATCTATCTCGCCCCATCTAAAGTTTTCTGCATAACCTCTCGAAGTGTGAACCTAAACGACTACAGCAAGTTAAAGCTATCACTTTTTGACTGATCGAGCAGGAGTGATGGAATTGTTGATACTCGACGTGAAACTGACGAACACCAACACGATACAGGGTGTTGAAGCTGAATTCTTCACAACAATCTTCAGGAGAGAATTAAATGAGTCTAACGGGCACTGCTGGAAATGATTCGCTCATCGGCAGCACCACAAATGATACTTTGTCGGGACGAACTGGCAATGATTATTTGGATGGTCGCGATGGAGCAGATACCTATCTCTTTAGTCGGGGAGATGGTCATGATACGATTGACGACAACAGCAATGATACAAGCATTGATCAACTGCTCTTTTCTGGGACGGGGCTAACCTCTACGAATGTTGTGGTTACTCGTGTGGGAGATAGCAATGATTTGAGAATCTCCTTTGGTGGAACTTCAGATGCGGTGACGCTCAAAAAACAGGTATACGGTGACGGAAATAGCCTCAATTATGGAGTTGAGCGCGTTCGATTCAGTGATGGTGTGATCTGGACAGAGGAACAACTCTGGAACTCTTACCTAACCCAAGGTGCTGCATCCAATGATAGATTGCAAGGTACAAATCTAAGCAACACCTTAAGAGGGGGTCTGGGCAACGATTACTTGGATGGACAAGCAGGAGCAGATATCTATCTCTTCAGTCGGGGAGATGGTCGCGATACGATCGATGACAGCAGCAATGATACGAGCATTGATCAATTGGTGTTTTCGGGAACTGGACTGACAGCGGGAAATGCGATCGTCACTCGTGTGGGAGATAGCAATGATTTGAGAATTTCCTTTGGCGGAACTTCGGATGCGGTGACGCTCAAAAAACAGGTGTATGGTGGCGGAAATAGTCTCAACTACGGAGTTGAGCGCGTTCGATTCAGTGATGGTGTGATTTGGACGGAAGAACAACTCTGGAATGCTTATCTCACTCAGGGAGCCGCAGGAAACGATCGACTGGAAGGCACAAAAAGCAGTAACACACTAAGAGGCGGTTTGGGCAATGACTATCTCGATGGTCAAGCAGGAGCCGATACTTACCTGTTTAATCGCGGCGATGGTTACGATACGATCGATGACAGCAGCAATGATTCGAGCATTGATCAATTGGTGTTTTCTGGGACTGGACTGACGGCAGGAAATGCGATCGTTACTCGCATTGATGGCACGAATGATCTCCGGATTTCTTTCAAGGGCAATCTTTCCGATGCGGTAATTCTCAAAAAGCAAATTTACGGTTCTGGAAATGTTTTGAACTATGGCATCGAGCGGATCAAGTTCAGTGACGGTGTAGTGTGGACTGAAGCACAACTTTGGAATACTTACCGAAATCAGCCGAATCAGACTCTATCCGGCACACTCAACAGCGATACGCTAGTCGGTGGAGTCGGAGACGATAAACTCTCAGGTCTGGGCGGAAATGACTCGCTAAGAGGCGGTTTGGGTAGTGATTATCTCGATGGTGGCGCTGGCGCAGATACTTATCTGTTTCAGCTTGGAGACGGGGCAGATACAATCTTTGACAATAGCAATGATACAAGCCTTGATCAGCTTGTATTCTCTGGGACAGGATTGACAGCAGCAAATGCGATCGTCACTCGCATTGATGGCGCAAATGATTTGCAGATTTCTTTCGGCGGCGGTTTTTCTGAGTCGATCGTGCTGAAAAATCAACTGTTTCTTGGATTTGCCAGCAACTACGGCGTTGAAAGCATCAAGTTCAGTGATGGAACCATCTGGAACGAGGCACAACTTTGGAATAGCTATCTGACTCGTGGGGCTGCAACCGACGACGATTTGCGGGGAACTCCGGTCAGCAATACCTTACGAGGTGGACTGGGCAATGATTATCTCGATGGCGACAATGGCGCAGATACCTATCTTTTCCAGCTTGGGGATGGAGCAGATACACTCTATGACAGTAGCAATGATGCTGCGATCGATCAACTTGTTCTATCAGGGGCAGGATTGACCGCAGGAAATGTGATTGTCGATCGTATCGACGGCACGAATGATTTGCAGCTTTCGTTTAGTGGTCTTTCTGAATCGATCGTGCTGAAGAATCAACTGTTTCTTGGATTCGCCAGCAATTACGGCGTTGAAAGCATTAAGTTCAGTGATGGAACAACCTGGAATGAGGCACAACTTTGGAATGCCTATCTGACTCGTGGGGCTGCAACCGATGATAATCTGCTCGGCACACCTGGTAATAATGTCTTGCGAGGTGGACTGGGCAATGATTACCTCGATGGTAAAAATGGTGCAGACACCTATCTTTTCAGTGCGCTTGATGGTGCAGATATCATCGATGATAGTAGTCCTGATGCAAGTGTAGATGTGCTGGTATTATCGGGAGCAGGTCTCGAATCGACAAATGTTCGGGCAACTCGTGTGAATACTGACGATGTGCAGCTTTCTTTTGGTGGAAGTTCAGCATCGATTCTGCTGAAGAATCAACTCTTTAGCGGTCTTTCTGCAAACTATGGGGTTGAAAGTATCCGGTTCAGCAATGGAACGACTTGGACAGAAGCTCAACTCCGGAGTGCGCTGAGCTAAGTACTTTTGAGAGAACAAGGCAAGGATTGAGTACTTACAATCGACAAGCGATTGTAAGTACTCAATCAATTTGTTCATGCGACAGATCCTTCGCCCCTAAATCCCCCGAATCGGGGGACTTTGAAACCTGAAGAATGCTTTGTTTATAAGGGACTCTTTCTCAAAGTCCCCCACGAGTGGGGGACTTAGGGGGCTTCCAAGATCTGTGGCACTCAAAGATCAATTTGGTATAAGTACTCAATTCCTGGACACCATAAAGCAATTTAGCGATTCGATAGTAGAGCTAAGGTCGTTTCTAGTAATCGAATCGCTTCTGTAGTTCGGTTGCGTTCAGAGTAAAGTTTTGCGATCGCAATAAACCGATCAATTCGCTCAGAACTGACTCGACTCGCACGCTGGGAAAGACGCTTAGCCTGTTGAAACCCATTCAGCGCAGTTTCTAATTGTCCGGCTTCGAGTGCTGCGATCGCGATGTGATCAAATAACTCTGCTTTGAACAGGCAAAGATGATCGGGGATTTGAGCAAGCAGGTTAGCGGCTTTAGTAAAGTTACGAGCTTGAGCATAGGCGCGGATGTATCGAGCTTCGTCCAAGGCACGGTTCTCTTCAGGAGTCAGCCGTAAGATTGGGGGTAGTTTGGGTGGTGGTTGAATGGCTCTTGGCTTCTTGGATTGCTTTGATAGAATTGATGGAATCGGTGAAATTCGTCGTTGAACAGGTCTTGTGTCTGGCGCACGTTGGGGGAGATTCACATCGAATAGGACGTTGGAAAAGAACACGCCTAGAGGTGTAGAGGGTTGGTCAATGGGGAGATCGAGCGGTGGAGCAACGACCGGGACTGGCAACACTGAAATTTTAGATTGAACTCGGTTGGTTCGCTGTTGATCAATCAATCGTGTGGCTTGATCGAATTCTCCGATCGCTGCGTATTGCTCTGCAATTTGCAAATTTAACCAAGCCAGATCGGGCTGTTGAACCAGTTCAGCAAGAAGCAAGCGGACACGGGTTCGTTCTCCCACTTGAACCAGGGCGCGGATCGTGTCAATCCATTGGAATCCTAGAGACTCGCCAGATTTGACTCGCTGCATTTCAGCAATGATTTGAGTGCTGAGAGCAGACTGTTTCGCTTGGTCAGCACGTTTTGCGATCGTTGCCATTGCTTCGAGGCGCATTTGAGGATCAGCGATCGAGGTTGCGATGTCATAAGCGGCAGGAAAGAGTTCTGCATCAGTCAAAAGCTTGACAACATCAAACGATGCGCGTGAGGCTGTCCATTGATCTCGGATGGATTGGAGAAACTGTTGAGCGCTGCGACTATCACCGAGTTCTGCGGCTTGTTTTGCTAGAGCGACATAGCTCTCTCTTGCATCACGCGAATCTAAGTTTTGAACGATTTGAAGGGCTTGAGTAGTTTGACCTGCGGCAGCATAAGCGAGAACTAACGACTGCTGAAGCGGTTTTACATTGCTACGATCGACAGATTTGATCAAAGCTTCGGCTTGATTCAAGAGTGGTAAAGCTTCAGAGGATTGTTTCAGCAACGCGAGTTCGTGCCCCGCTTTGATGAGGTTCTGAATCGCTCTTGGTCTGACGGTTTCTCCAGGTTGGGCTTCAATCCTACCTAACAACTGAGCCGTGATCGGAGTTAGAATTGTTCGAGCCTTTTCGGGTTGTTCAGCTTTGCGATAAGCTTCGACAAATTGCAGCGCTTCTGCATTGTTGTTCCAGTTCAGGAGCATTCGAGCCTGGTCAAGAATTTTCACAGCTTCGGTTGCCTTGCCTTGAGTGCGATAGTTTTCAGCAAGTAGCAGCATCCATTCCGCTTTAAGAGTTGGAAGATTCCACTGCTGTTGATAGTTCATCTCGTCTTCGTCAGGTTCTGGAAAATAGTCAACCGCTGGTAGAATCCAGGCGGCTTTTGCTTGTAGTGGAATTCTTTCGAGTTGAAGCGAGATCGATCGACGATACGCTTCTGGTCTTTTAAGTTCGGAAAATAGCGCAATCGCAGCTTGATTTTTGCCAGCTTCTAAGTTCTGAATCGTTCTTAAAACTGCCATTTCAGACGCTGAGAGTTCAAGCCGCGATCGCAGCGTTTCGTTGATTTGGTTCGCCCGATCCGGACGATTCGCACGAAGGAACTCGATCGCAATTGCAGCGCGTTGCTCCGCTTGTTGGAGTGAGATTCCTCGAACCGAACCAGTTAGATAGGTGGGAGGTGCAAATTGGGAAACTGCAATAGAATTTTTGCAAGCAGGCGTGGGGCGAGTCTGGGCAATCGTGGGAACAGAAACCGATTGAGCTAGAGAGCAGGTGAGGAGTCCGATCGTAAAACGTTGCAACATAGTTATCA
Source organism: Leptolyngbya sp. AN10 (assembly GCF_050565645.1). NCBI lineage: Bacteria > Bacillati > Cyanobacteriota > Cyanophyceae > Leptolyngbyales > Leptolyngbyaceae > Leptolyngbya > Leptolyngbya sp. AN10. The sequence continues at coordinate 277,358 of NZ_JBNXVP010000001.1, read as the reverse complement.
ACTGTGATCAAATTAGAGTGAGTGCAGATTCCAGTAAAAGAGCAGCTTCTTTGAATTGATTTCGCTGGGAGTAGCGTTTCGCGATCGCGATAAGTTGCATTCTGACGAAGTTCGGGTCAGGTTGTGAAGCACGTTGATTCAAGCGATCGCCCTTTTGCAAGGCATCAAGAGCGATTTCTAACTGGTCAGCCGCGATCGCGCTTTTTGTGACCTGTGCGAGAACATCAGATTTGAATGTGCAATATTGATTTGGAATTTGTTCGATCAGGGCAGTCGCTTTCTGGAAATTTTGAGCGATCGCATAATGTTTCGCTAATGCGCCCAGAATGGCAAATCGATTTGCTGTCGCGGTTGCAAGAGAAGGCTTTGCGATCGGAATTGTTGCGGGTTTGTCGAATTGTTTTTGCTGAGCAGCAGGAATTAATACAGACGGTGGGGCGAAACGAGCGGAAGAAAAGAACGATCCCAGTCCACTAATGGGTAATGGAGCAAGTTCAAAATGAGCTTCGTACTGATTTGTAGTCGGAGGATTAGTCAGAGCCGCAACTTCACGATCGACGTTAATGGCATCTAACCGCTGATTCGCAGTCTGAAAATCGCCAATTCGCGCATAGAGATAAGCGATCTTAAACTGAGATTTTAGATCTTTGGGTGAAACTTGACTGAGAAGTTGCCGCACTCGATTGACCGCACCAGCTTTAATTAAGTGGTCAGCCACTTCAAACATTGAAGTATTCGATTTAGAAGCAGACTGCAACATTTGAGTCACGATTCGATTCGCGATCGTCGATTGATTCGCACGATCGGCATATTTCACGATCGTTGCCAGCGATTTGAGCCGAAATAATGGAGCCTGAATCGAAGCTGTGACCTGTTGAGCTAGATCGAACTTGCCTGCTTTTGCATAGAATTCGACAATCTCCGGTAGTACGGTCAGCGGTTGTCTGTCAAAGCTCCAGGCTTTTGTCGCTTCAGGTCGAATCCGCTGAATGGCTTGGATTGCTAAACGATCGTCCCCCAATTCTGCCGCCTGTTTTGCCACTAACGCATGGGCTAAATCTATTTGATTGGGTTGCAGCAATTTGGTCACTTCAAATGCTTTTGTCGATCGACCCGAAGCAGCATAACCCAAGGCTAATAATTGAACGGACGACTGATAAATTGAGGTTGGAGATTTCCGCAACAACGTTTCCGCTTGAGTGAGATAGGAAAGTGATTTTTGCGATTGACCGAGTAGTGCAAGTTGATGCCCCAAATTCACTAGACTGAAAATTTTGGCGGAGTCGTCAAGCGATCGTGCTTCAGCTTCGATTCGAGCAGGTACAGTGTCGAGTATCGATCGTGCAATGTCCGGTTTTCCCAACTTGCGATAAGCTTCTGCCACTCGAATTAAGGTTACAGTCCTGATTTTGCCTGTACGAAGTCGAGCTTTCTCTAATAGCTCTAGTGCTTGCTTTTGATGGTTTGCTTCTTGATGTTGAGCCACTAAATTTAACAGCCAATCGGTTTTCTCTAATTCAAGGTAGCTCGAAGACTCTGGCATTGTTTCGAGTACTTTGAGTACCCATTGTGTTCTATCTTTCAACGGCAGTTCTAGAAGCTGAAGAGACACAGCAGGCGAGCTTATCCATGAAGGTTCAACCCTTGGAAAAAGCGCGATCGCATCATTTGTTCTTCCGACCGCTAGATTCTGCAACAGCTTTAATGTCGTCAAAGCTTCGGGTGAAAGCTTCATCTGCAATCGAATCGTGTCATTAATTTGATCGAGACGATCCGGACGATTAGCGCGAAGAAACTCGATCGCGATCTCAGCTTGCCAGATTGCTCGAATTTGCTGTTCAAACTCCGGTGAAATTGGCAAACGAGTCACTTGATCCGAAAGCCCTGGAGGATAGGGACTTTGACAAGCCGTTTGAGCGACTGCGGGGACTGCGATCAATGGAACCAAAGAGAGAAGCCCGATCGTAAACCGTTGAAACATAGTGTTCGACTAATTCGAGAGAATTTTTCGGTTATAGGGTTTCGCGATCGCAGACAGTTGCACTTTTACAAACGCAGAGATGCTATCCTGAAATTTGTCTGTTGGACTCTGGATTATCCTAACATTGACTGCGGGATCGACGACAAAGAGCGTCGGACGCGACACAATTTCCTCACCATTTGTTCGAGTTCCGCAATTCGCGTCTCCGCTGTGTGGATTTAAGTTCCACGTTTAGGAAGGTTATGGAAGCTCACAGAAATTTTTGATCAGAAATCAGATAGGGCTGCATAACCTCTCTTACAGATAAACCTAACTAGCGTTTGCGACAAGATAGGATTGATCAATTGCACTTAGATTTATCAAATTCAATAGTATGAAAAACATTCAAGTCATCGATCGCGCTGTGAACTGTGCTTATGATGTTTATCGTGCGACCGATGAGGAATTTCTCAAGATCTTTCCAGCACCCGATCAAGATATTCAGTTCAATGATGAGATTGAAGACGATCCTGAAATTCGGCAAATTCTCGCCCGACTATGGAAGAGACGCTTAAACAAATCAGAGGTGCAAGGCATTCACGGAACTCTATTCTATCAACTTCCTGAGAAAAAGCCGTTTTACCCGAACAGAAAGGAGCAGGATTTGACAGCCAATCGGAGTCGATCACAAGATTGCGAGAACTGGGTGTAGCTGATAGATTGCGATCGCAGTGACCTTTCCTTTCACTTTCACAGCATCCTTAACTAGCTCCAGGTAAAATATGTCAGGGTTAGACAGAGCCTCAACCACAGCATCTGTAACTAGGATCTCACAATTGTACTGTTTCGTTAATCCTTCAATTCGAGAAGACACATTCACCGCATCCCCAATCACCGTCGAATCAATCCGCGACACAAATCCAATCGTTCCCATCACGACTTCGCCATAGTGAATCCCAATCCCGCTTTCTACAGGTTGAAGCCCCTGGTGTAGCCGTTTTTGATTAAAAGTCTTGAGTGCTGCTTGCATTGCGATCGCAGCTTTCAAAGCACCATCTGTATGCGGCTCATCAAACAGTGCCATTACCGCATCGCCAATGTACTTATCAATGAAACCACCATTTTCCTCGATCGCTGCTCCAACACAAGCAATGTACTCATTCAAAAAATGAAAAGTCTCCTCAGCCGTTTGAGATTCTGACAGCGAAGTATAGCCGCAAATATCCGAAAATAAAATCGTCATATTTCGCTTCGCATACTCACCGACTGCAATATTCTCAATCCCACGCGGTGCAATCACTTGTAGAAACTTCTCTGGCACAAATCGCTCAAAAGAATCCAATGTCTGCTGCAATTGTCCAAACGAAATCTGAAGCGAATCAGACATCTCATTAAACGATCGAGCTAGAGCACCTAATTCATCTCGACTGCGGATCGGAACACGATGCGTCAAATCACCCGCAGCAATTTGAGCCGCACTCTGACGCAATTTTAGAATCGGCTGACTCAATCGCCATGCTAGATAGTAAGCAGCAGTGCCTCCGAAAAATAATGCGATCGCGCCAACTGCCAAAGTTCTCTTCACCGTCTTAGTAATTTGTGCATCGAGACTTCGCAGTGTAACACCAACCCGAAAAACTCCAACGACAGTTGGTGGACTTGTTGAAGTAACAATATCTGCCGCTGCTTCGATAATTGGCTCACCTTCCTGTCCTCGCAGCTTCTTCGGTGGAAATTCAATGTTCCGTAAAAGGTAAGTTTCCGAAATTCTCACCTGAGAATTCTGATGATTACTAAGGCGAATCGCGTTCTGGCTCACCGTAACAGGCACAACATCTGTAACGAACGAACCTGCAAGCTCAGGAGGAGCCGCCGCCGCGATTTGTTGTTTCTTCAAATCATGCACCATCGCATAGACCAAATCCTCATCGCCTTTGAGAAAGATGTTGAGCTTAATCCGCATATTTGCCCAATTCTCTTCAACCACTTCGCCCTGGAGTGTAGAACCAAATCCTAGCGCTAATGATTTCGCTTGCTGGATTTTTTGAGATCGATAAAACTCAGTCTCCGCGCTGATCCATAGCCAAGTCATCACAGTGACGATCGCAACAATCAAAATCGTCACTGCAACAATGATCCGAGTCTGAATCGATCGAAAAGCAACTCCTCTCATCGCTTCACAACCTCCACCGAAATAGATTCAACAAAAGGCAGCCACTCTAAATTGCGATCGAACTGACTGTCGCAATTTTTCCCATACGCTAAGGTCAGTGGACCCCCTTTTTTGGTCGTAATGGCTTGTTGACTAGCTCCCCAACGATAAGCCAGCATGACATCGCAATTGTTGATTAATTCGGCAGAGAGCAATGTTGATTTTTGTAGATTGTTCTTGTCCATTGCTTTGCGGCGAATTCGGATAGCAGTCTGAGCAGAAAGCTTGATCTTCTGACTCCGCAATAGATCTTTGAGCTTGACACCTGTTAACTGAACAGGCTCCGAACTCCAATTATGCTTGTAGCCAAAAATGCGAGTAAAGCGATGTTTGGGAAGCCGCTCTAAAGCAGCAAGATTCAGAGTTTTGCTCCCAATCTGCAATCGTAATGGCTCGTTGCCAACAATTAAATGCGTGACGTAGTAGACCCAAGTGCCATTTTCAGTCTTGACCTTTGAGCTAAGATCAAAAATTAACTGCAAAGGTCCACCATCATTACGACGCATTGGCTGACCATTTTCAGTGATTGCAAGCATTGCATTTTGCTCACGCACTTGTTGAAGTGTTGCGATCGTGTAATAGTCATCTGCTGCAACGCTAGTGATTTCGATCTGGCTATTTTCTGGAGCTTCGACGTTGACTCCTGCTTGCTTGAGGAGCCGCTCAACTGAAACTCCTCGATATGCAGCTACCTGAGTCTTATCAGGAAAGGGGGCAGCAGTATTGAGTTCGTGAGTTGCAAGTGCTTCGATCTGAGACCAGTTGAGAGTAATCGGTTCGGGAATTTGACCTTGGATAGTAAGTTTCCAGTTTTTTGTCAAGTCTTTGCTTTGCTTCTGGAGTAGTTTTTTGTTTTGTGCGATCGCTTCTTGTCTCTGGCTTGCGATCTGCTCTTTACTAATCCGAGACTGACAACTAGCGAGTCCAATGAGCAGGACACTAAGACAAACTAGTTTCGGGAGTCTTTTGCGCTTGAATAGGAACTCCATCTCTTTCATGAGCATTGAAACGTTGACTACGATTCAGAATGCCCAAACAGAGAGATTTGCCAACAGTAGCTATTCTGGCTCTAAACCCTCTTGACTCCAAGGACGTGGACAATCTTTTGCTTTGAAAGCATCCCCGCCTTTGTGCTGCACATCATCTGTGCCCCAATGAATCTTCTTGTCGAGCTTTTCCAGCAGAGGAATATGTTTGGAGCAGTGAATATAGGCTTCTTCTACTTCAACTAAGATCCAGCGCTCAGGACTCCGACCTCCGCGAATCTGGCTTGCTTCAATCACCTCTGAAGATACATTCGGCAGATGAGGTAGTTCATCATTTTCAACAACACAAGCTTTTCCGTTCACGTGCAAGCCAACCGTATAACGGAAAAAATCAATAAAAATCATCCCAATGTGCGGATTTTCTAAGATGTTCCCGACACTCGCCATCACGCCATTCCCTCGATATTCTGGATATACAAGTGTCTTATCGTCTAGTACTTTAACAAAGCCAGGATCACCTGCTCTAACTGAACAGTCACACTCTCCATGTGCATCAGATGTTGCAATAAATAGTAGCTCCTGATGTCCAATGAATTCGCGCATCAAGGGATTGAGGTAGGTTAGCATCTGCTTGTTGTAGAAGGCTAACGCACGCCGAGTTGTACCGAATTTTGCTTGGGCTAGGTGTTCACCTTTGGAGCCTGGTAATTGGATGTTGCCTTTTGCTGGAATCATAAATATTTTAGGTTAAGAAGCTCAATCGCTCATACGGTTTGAGATTTCGATCATATGCAACAATCAAAGCTAGATAGCACAGTTTTGTCAGTCAATCAGTCTATCTCAATCGTCAGGTAGTCTGAATGTCAGTACCCCTGTCTGATTTCCTTGTTGGAAGAACAGCTTCACGTTCTGAGCATGATTGATGATTTCATATCGTCGCACAGTTCCTAGTTTTGCTAGAAAACTCCGTTCAAGCTGCATTTGTGAGGGTGAACACATCTTCTCTGTCGTCGCAATTCCCCCAATTTTGATTCGATTCCGTGATGCTTCGTAAGCAGCAGAATATTCATTACATCCAGCAGATCCACCGATTGAATCTGCTGTGAATCTTAGTGTGATTGGCTGTGTTGTGGTTTGAGTTGTTGATCCGATTGTGATTGAGTGCAGTTGCCAATCTGTGTTTTGAAGCTGCAATCGCATTGGTGTAAAACCCAGAAATCCTTTACCAGTGATCCCTTCAAATGCAGATAAGTCAGGCTGATAGATGATATTGTCGGGACGGGGAATGGTGGCTATTGTAGATTGAGTCAGAATGCTAGAGAAACCCACGATCGTAATCGCGCCGACTAACATTGGGGTAAGTCTTTTGAAGGTAAAGCCGAATTTTTGCAACATCTTCTGAACTGGGTCACGTAATCATATCGATTCTGAGCTAGGTTGATAAGAATATTGATTGTGTTACAAATTTAGATACTGATCAACGACAAGTGCCTGCGGTCGATCGTACAAAATTCCCCCGGCTCAAATAGTGAACGATCTGCATTTGCTGGGGCTGTCCACGAGTGGGACGCAAGCTGGCGTAGAGTCCGTGTGTAGAACTGCTAACAGAATAGAGCCGGAACCCATTGTTAGATTGACCGCGAAACACACCTGTAAAGGGAAACTTAGAATAGTCTGCATCTGGAGCAATTTCCTCCAGATTATTGACTAGGACTCGATTCAAGAGAGTTTGGAGGTTTCCTGCGAGATCGCGACGCTGCACCGTCATGTTGATCGAAGTTCCGATCGGATTTTGAGGGCGATCAGACGTGGAATTTGGCACGATGCCATTGAATCGATAGATCAAGCGAGTGCCTTGACCGAGCGGAATCGCGGCTTCGCAAGTAATGGGTTTGGGTAAGACTTGAGCCGTTGCAGGCAAAACTGTACCTGCTACCAATCCAGCTAAAAATACAGGCGCGAAAACTTTAGATGCCATAGGATAACTCAATTTTGATTAGGGTAATACCGTAGAGTAGAGAACTTTGTTAGGTTTACGTTCATCACTGATGAGGATATGCAGACCATCGTGCGCTCGAACAGCAATTCTTATTATGACTTTTGACTATTCAAGACAATGAGAACGTGATAGTGTAATGGAATCAAAAGTCACCTGAGCGAGTCGAAGGCGTTGACTTCCACCCGCAAGTTCGACGGCATCATTGAGTTCTGCTGATTTGCACGAAGTTGTGAAAATACGCATGGTCAACTGCCGCCAAATGCTTGCATATATAGCTGTAGCCAACTGAGCTAGGACGATAGAGTATAAGCATCCTGATTCTTCCAATCGCGCAATGGCAAAAGCATACAGTGAGGACTTCCGCCGCAAAGTGATGCAGGCAATCGAGATGGACGGCTTGAAGAAGAGCGAAGCGAGTCAACTGTTCAACATCAGTCGCAACACGATTAACTTGTGGTGTCAGCGCAAAGCTCAAACCGGAGACATCTTGCCGAAGCCACGACAAACACCGCCCGTTCCCAGCAAAATCAGCGATTGGGAGAAGTTTGAGGCATTTGTGCAGGCGAATCACGACAAGACGCAAGCCGAACTGGCTCAACTGTGGGGCGGCGTGAGTCAGCGCACGATCTCACGAGTCTTACAGAAGATCAACCATACGCGCAAAAAAAACGTATGGCGACCAGCAACGTGACGAAGCGCGGCAGCGTGCATTCCGCAATCAAATTGGGGACTTAAAAGCCCCGCATCTCGTGTACGTCGATGAGTCGGGGATGGATGAGCGCGACGACTACGGCTATGGCTATGCCCGACGCGGAGAACGAGTCCATGCCCTCAAATCCGGCAACCGCCAAGGACGCATCAATATGATCGCAGATTATCGCAACGCTCAACTGATTGCTCCGTTCACCGTCGAAGGCTCCTGTAATCGAGTGGTGTTCGAGACCTGGCTCGAAACTTGTTTGCTTCCGGTCTTGCATCCCGGTGATTGTGTCATTCTCGACAGTGCCACCTTTCATCATGGCGGTCGCATTGCCGAACTCATCGATTCGGTCGGCGCTCAACTCGTCTACTTGCCGCCCTACTCACCCGACCTCAATCGCATTGAAAAGTGTTGGGCATGGCTAAAAAGTCGAACTCGCAAACAGTTACACCACGCGGAGTCATTACGCCATGCCATTGAATGGGTGCTGCACCAAGCCGCGTCTTAACTGGATTGGCTACAGCTATATGTCGCCGCTTTTTTCCCGAATAGTTCTGCGTCTGTTGTTGCGGGTCTTGCGGACGTTGAATGGGGCGCTTCGTGCCATCGATCATTACGCGCTCAACCTCCGGAAGGCGAAACGTTTTCGCACGATGATCGCCCACGACCCATCCGAGAATGCTCGGTTGAAAGTGATCGACAAGCTCTAGCTTATCGAGAATGCTGCAAGATTTGAGTTAAATTATCAGCTTTATCTCAACATCTCCTTAGCACCCTCTCATTTTTAACTCATTGCTTTCAGCCATAATCATTGCACACTCAATTCATTTAGGAGCGCAGTGATGAAGCTGGGAGGAAAAGTGGCACTCGTGACGGGGAGTAGCCAAGGAATTGGGCAAGCAATCGTTTTGCGACTTGCTGAGGCAGGAGCAGATGTTGTGATTCACTACCGCTCTCATCCAAAAGGTGCAGAAGAGACGTTAGAAAAAGTAAATGCGATCGATAGGCAATGCTATCTGGCTGAATGTCCTAGCTCTGATAGTTACACTGTTAGAGCAGATTTAGGTAGCGTCGATGAGATTCGGCAATTGCTGGCGGAGAGCATTGACCATTTTGGGAAGGTTGATATTTTAGTCAATAATGCTGGGATTGAGAATCACGCTCCATTCTGGGAAGTGACAGAAGCAGATTATGATGCAGTGATGAATGTGAATTTGAAAGGTGTTTTCTTCGCGACACAAGCTTTTGTCCGGCATTTAATCGAAACAAAGCGATCGGGAAAAGTGATCGATATTAGCTCGGTTCATGAAGAACTGCCTTTTCCGAATTTCACTGCTTACTGTGCAAGTAAAGGCGGTATGAGAATGATGACTCGCAATCTTGCCGTTGAGCTAGGGGCATTGGGAATCACAATTAATAATGTTGCTCCGGGAGCGATCGAGACTCCCATCAATACCAAACTATTGAACGATCCAGAGAAGCTAGGTGCATTGCTCAACAACATTCCACTGGGTCGTTTGGGACAACCACAAGATGTTGCATCTCTTGTCACTTTTCTTGCCTCTTCAGATGCAGATTACATCACAGGCAGCACTTTTGTTGTCGATGGTGGGTTACTTTGGAACTATCAGGAGCAGTAATCATGAATGCACCTTTGTTTATTCCTGTGATTCTGGGCACACCTCGTCAAGGTCGCCAGAGTGAGTTAGTTGCTCAATTTGTCGTCAAGCAAGTTTCTGCACGAGAAGGAGTTCAAACTGAGTTAATTGATATTCGGGATCTTGCTATTTCGATCAATGATGCAGGTGAAGCTATCAAAGATCCACAGTTCTCCGCCACAATAGAACGCGCAGATGGCTTAATTCTAGTTGTCCCTGAGTACAATCACGGCTATCCTGGCTTGCTCAAGCATGTTCTGGATACTTGCTTAAAAGAGTATATTCACAAGGCAGTTGGATTGTGCGGCGTTTCGGTAGGTGCGTTTGGTGGAACGCGGGTGATTCAGAATCTTTTACCTGTGATGCGCGAACTTGGGTTAGTCACAACTTTCTATGATCTCAATTTTAGTAATGTTCAGTCTTTGTTTGATGAGTCAGGTCAATTGATTGATGAGGACACTCAAATTCGTCGGCTCGATCGCTTCATGGATGAATTGGTGTGGATGGCGACTGTACTGCGATATGGACGGCAGGAGACACGATGAGTCACTACGACGTTATTATCATTGGCACAGGTGCGGGAGGCGGAACACTCGCCCATCGTCTCGCTCCAACTGGAAAGAAGATTTTAGTTCTGGAGCGAGGAACTTTCTTGCCTAGAGAGAAGGAAAACTGGGATACGGTTGAGGTTTTTCAGCGCGATCGCTATCACATGACTGAAGTTTGGCAAGACCAAGACGGACAGCCATTACATCCTGGAACGGGTTACTTTGTTGGTGGCAATACTAAAGTTTATGGGGGTGCGCTGTTTCGATGGCGCGAGCAAGATTTTGAGCAAGTCCAACATCAGGGCGGTATTTCTCCAGAATCGCCTTTAAAGTATCGCGATTTTGAACCTTACTACACACAAGCAGAGGCACTTTACGAAGTACATGGACAGCGAGGGTTAGACCCAACTGATCCAACTGCTAGTCAAGATTATCCTTTTCCAGCAATTCAGCATGAGCCTCGAATTCAAGAAATTCATGACGATCTACAAGCGAAAGGATTTCATCCGTTTTATATTCCTCTAGCTATCAAGCTCAATGAAGCAAATCGCCGTTTGAGTGATTGCATTCGCTGTAATACTTGTGATGGCTTTCCTTGCTTAGTCAATGCTAAAGCGGATGCTGATCTCAATTGTATTCGCCCTGCTGTCGATCGCGCTGATAATCTCACATTACTGACTTCTGCCAAGGTGCTGCGATTGCATACTAGCCTGTCAGGGCGAGAAGTCACTGCCGTAGAAGTTGATGCCGCAGGACAGGTTCAAACCTTTTCTGCGGATATTGTAGTTGTAGCTTGTGGCGCAATTAACTCGGCTGCGCTATTACTGCGATCACATAATGAGCAGCACCCAAATGGTTTAGCGAATCGTTCCGATCAAGTCGGACGAAACTTGATGAAACATCAGAATGGCGCGATCGTAGGTTTAACGAAAAAGCCAAACCTTACCCAATTTCAGAAAACAATGGTGATCAATGATTTCTACTGGGGAGAGAAAGGATTTAACTATCCGATGGGGCATGTGCAACTCTTTGGAAAAGTCAATGCAGATTTGATTGCACTAGATTCACCTTCGATCCCTGGCATTTCATTTCAAAACCATGAAGTCTTTACTGCCGTTGCTAGTCACTCAGTCGATTGGTGGCTTACAGCAGAGGATTTACCCGACCCAAACAATCGAGTTCAAATCAAAGGAGATACAATTCAGCTTCGCTATCAGGACAATAATACTGTTGCTTTCGAGCGCTTACTGCATCGCTGGACTGAAGTACTGAAATCGATCAATTGTGGTGAACGAATCTTACCTTGCTCGTTCTACTTCCGCAAAAGGATTCCATTGCAGGGTGTAGCTCATCAATGTGGCACTTGTTGCTATGGAGAAGACCCGGAGACCTCAGTGCTTGATCTAAATTGTCGAACTCATGATGTAGACAATCTCTATGTTGTGGATGGGAGTTTTTTCTGCTCTAGTGCTGCTGTGAATCCCACTTTGACGATCATCGCAAATGCGCTTCGCGTAGGCGATCATCTCATTGATCGAATGAAATAATCTGGTAGATTCTCATCTTCCTTTCAGTAAACGTTTATCTAACTCGAGCTTTGGCTTCAGGTAAATCTCAGACTGGCAACGTTTAATCAGACTCAAGCTTCGAGTCAATCTTGACGAGACGCAACCTATTTCTAATTCTATGGAGATTTGACCATGCTATTTCAGAAATTTGCGATTGGGACAATATTTGCGATCGCTGCAACGATTGGAACTCAAACCTCAGCTTTTTCACAGACAAACTTCAAAAACCCGACTCATCCTTACCTCTCAGAGATCGGAAACACTCAAACAACTATCTCACGTCGATCGTCTCAAAACCAGTTCAAGAACCCCACTCAACCTAAATTGTCTGAAATTGGCAATCTCAAATCGATGCAGCCTCCAATGGCTCAAACGCTTGACAATCCCATGAGCCAAGCTCCGATGAACAATGGACGAGCCTACTTCTCTCATCCTCCTCGATTAGTTCGTGCCTACACTTCTCAACCCCAAGCTTATGTTCCATCGACCTACGAATTTACGTTGACCGTTCCTGCCAATGCTGGACAGCCCCTGAAAGCAGTTCGGATTGCCCAAGAACAAAATTTGAGAACCGTAAAATTTGATGTGGGCAGAAGTAAGGCGTTTGCAGGAGGACGATTTGCAGCAGGGGCAGAAATTCCGCTAGCGAGTGTCGGTGGTGGGAAGTCTACTCCTGGGGAAGCTACGATCGTGTTTGATCAGCCTGTACAGCCTGGAAGTACTGTGACGGTTGCACTAGAGGCAAAAGCAAATCCAGATTTTGGAGGTATTTATGAATTCGGTGTGACTGTGTTTCCAGCAGGCGAGGACAGTTTAGGTCAATTTTTGGGATTTGGACGGCTCAGCTTCTACAGTGGCGGCGCAGACTAAGCTTTTTTGCCACGAGATGAGCTTCACTAAATTGAGTTTCAACATACAGTCGCGGCTACTATCATTCTTTCTTAGCAATGGTGGTAGCCATTTTCTTACTTCAGAAATGATGACCATAAAATACACTAAGCAACTAGACGATTCCCGCTTTCGTTGGATCTCTTTAATGGATGCAAATACGTTCATTGATACAGGCGAAGAAGTCATTCAAGGACTTGAAAGCACACCAAAAATCTTGCCTTGTCGTTATTTTTATGACGATCGCGGCTCTCATCTCTTCGAGCAAATCTGTGATACGCCAGAATACTATCCAACTCGCACCGAGCAGAGCATTCTAGAAGCTTATGCAGTGGATATTGTGAAGCTTACAGGAATAAGCGAATTGATTGAACTGGGAAGCGGTAGCTCACGAAAAACTCGTGTACTTCTCGAAGCTTATTCTCAACTGGGTCAGCCCCTACACTACTCTCCAATCGATGTTAGCGCAGGCATTCTAAAAAGTACTGCACTAGAGCTACTGACTCAATATCCAACGCTACATCTGTGTGGTCTAGCAGGAACCTATGAGCAGGTACTAGCAGATCTACCATCTCCATCATTGGAGAATCGAATGTTGATCTTTCTGGGTAGTACATTAGGCAATTTGGATAAACCTGCTCGCGATCGCTTTCTCACCCAAATTCAACAAGCCTTAAAACCTAGAGAATTCTTCCTACTTGGCGTTGATTTGCAGAAATCGATCGAAGTGATTGAAGATGCTTACAACGATGCTCAAGGAGTTACCGCAGCTTTCAATCTCAACATTCTCCGACATCTAAATCATCGCTTTCTAGGTAACTTTGATCTCACGCAATTTCAGCATCTTGCATTCTACAATTCTGTAGAACAGCGGATTGAGATGCACTTGAAGAGCCTGACTGCTCAAACAATTGATCTCAAAACATTGAATCATCAAGTCAGACTCGAAGCAGGAGAAACGATTCGGACAGAACTCTCGCACAAGTTTCATTTACCGACACTCACGATCGAACTTGAAAACCACGCACTAAAACCGCTCCAAATCTGGACTGATCCACAAACTTGGTTTGGATTGCTTCTCTGCCAGCGTCAAAGCTTAGGTTCGGATTGCCCATAGTTCGATGATTTAATACTTAAAAAAGGACAAAGCTCTTATGAAAGCTTTGTCCACATAGATATGATGCGACTGTAAAAAAAGATTTATTGCTGGCTTGGGAGAGTACTAAGATGTACCTCATAGCAAAGCGCCCGATGAGAAATGCGAACTGCTAAAGCGGTGAGAAAAACACCTGCCAGCAGCACACCTGTTCCAACTAAAAATAGAATTAACGCAATTGTCCCGATAACTTCAGCATTAATAGCAACTGAGAACGCGATCGCAAACATTGTCAGAATCAGAATTGCAGTCGCGCCATAGGTTAGCAAGACTGCTCTCTGGATCAGGCGATGACGACGAACCAGTAGAGGAACCTGACGATCGATCTCTTCCAGCCGTTCTGAGTCGAGATGGTTTTTTGCCTGACTGAAGCGCAATAGCTCAAACTGTTCATGAGACAACGCACGAATCCGTTGTCCGATCGCCGCATATCTTAGTAAAATTCCATTTTGGAACAACATGCAAGCGGTAATCATGACCACTGGGGCAATGATTAGCTGAATTGTTTGGGCAATGTCCGCAGCACTCATCGAATAAAACCTGAAAGCTGAATAAGAAACGTTTAATGCAAGTTCAATTCTCGCAGTTGATTGTCTAACGCGCTGAGGTAAGCCACGTTATTCAAGGTAGACGCGGGTAGCAGATTGGCAGCGATCGCGGCTTGCACAATGTCTCGGTTACTTACCTTTCCAGAAACATGATCCTGGATTAGCGTTCCATAGCCACTGATGCCTTGATTTTTGAAGTGCCCACGGTAAGCAAACGTTGCAAGATCAAATGGACTAAGCTGGATAATTTCTTGCGTCGTTGTCATACTGTAGCTCATTGCTCCTTGTGAATTAGTCTGAGCATTTGCTGAAACTTCTGAGAGAGTGGACAATAACATGAAAGAGAACAATGCTAGTAGAAAGTATTTCATAGTGACTCAAGTTTGAAGAATCAAGTAGGTGTTCGTCCTGCTGAATCACTTAAGAATGACAAATCAACCTGAGCATGGTCTGATGAAATCGTGAGAATTAACTGAGAAATGCCGTTTTACAGCAACAGCACAGTTTCCTGAGAAGAAGCTGAAATCAACCTGAACGTTCTATCTACAAAAATTCAACAACTTCTTAAGTTCAGCATAATCCTTTCTCAGGATTCATGCCTATGCTGAAAGTATCGAAATTATTTAGGACCTCACCGCTATGAAACTTTCTGCTTTACTTGCAACTGCGGCTTTAGTCGGGACGGTAACGCTCTGGGATGCTCCTTTGAAAGCAGTTAATCCTCAGTTAGTACAAGTATCTGCTCAAGAAATGAAAGATAGTACAGGTTTAACGATTCAGCAAAAGATCGCGAGAATCACTCAACACAAAGGACAGTTTGGCGGCGGTGATGAACTGCGACGCTATTTCTTTGGCGATTTGGAGCCGATTTCTGTGCAGCCCGGAGGTGCAGGAATGGTTGTCAATCTCTACAACAAGGCGAACAACATTACGTTTGCTTACTGTGCGACTTATGATGTTGTCGTCGCTCTAAAAACCGGAAGAGTGATGCAATTCGCATCTAGCGAAGTCAAATGATTGCAGTGCGAACGAGGAAGCATTAAATTCCTGCTAGAGTACAGTTTCACTCTGGATTATCCGTTTGAAAAAGGGCGCAAGTCCGGGCGAGTCGTACCAAGTCCTCTAGGATGGAACTTTGTTCAACTCGCCCGGACTTTTAATGGCAAAACGAACGCTAAAGAACTCACTCGATTCCTTCAAAAGATTGTGCCAAACTCAATACAACTCACTCGATTCCCAGCAAGACTTCCTGGTCAACTTTACCTTTGGCTTGCTGTTTTAATTTTTGGAGCTTCTAGCGCTGTGACTCGTAAGATCACTCAGCTTGGCGCTCAACATTTTATCGATGGGCAGAATCCAATTTCATTATGCAATGTTTTGTTTGTAGGTAATCTTTGTGCATTGCTTGTATTGCTTGCGTTGTATAACAGACAATGGAATCGAGCTAATCTAAAGCAGTTATCTCGGCGAGACTGGCTAAATCTAAGCATCGTTTCGCTGTTATCAGGCGCGATCGCACCCGCTTTGTTGTTTCAAGCTCTGGCATTGTCACCCGTTAACAATGTTGTGTTAATCGGGCGATTAGAGCCACCGCTTACATTTGCGCTATCGGTTTGGTTCCTTCAAGAACGCTCAAATCGCTGGGAGGCATTTGGAACCATTACTGCATTTATTGGTGTTTTCTTGACGATCGCGTTGCGGTCATCCTCGCAAATGATGCGGGTCGGCATTTTTAGCATTGGAGTTGGTGAACTATTTGCAGCAATTGCTGCGATCGCATTAGCAATCTCGACAATTATTGGGAAAAAACAGCTTTCTCAGGTTCCTTTAGGTATTTACGGAATTTTTCGGACTGCACTAGGAACGATCGTTTTCTTCTTTGCCGCATTACTTTTATATGGAGATCACCATTTTGCAGGCATCTTCTCGCCATTTCTGTGGCGCTGGATGTTGGTTTATGGATCAATCATTGTTGTGCTTGGGCAGTCATTCTGGATTCGGGGATTGAGAGCTTCTACTGTTTCGACTGCCTCGATCGTGAGTTCATTTACGCCAATCATCGGTGTTCTTGCTGCCTATTGGATTTTAGATGAAGTGCCAACTCAAGCTCAGTACATTGGCGGAAGTGTTATCTTAGCAGGTCTATTGCTTGGTCAGGTTGGCAACTTTCGGATTGCTCGACGGACAATACGCCATCAAACTTCGGTACAAACTGATTCACAACAAAGCGAATCAATGGAGGTTGAAAATGGAATCGGCTTCAAAGGCATCTAGGCTGTTCTCATTTCTCATGCTCGCTAATCTGGTGGATCAGCTTTGCAACTAGCCCTGTCCATCCTGTTTGATGACTTGCTCCAATTCCAGCCCCGTTATCGCCATGAAAGTACTCATAGAACAAAATCAAATCGCACCAGTGAGGATTACTCTGAAACGCTTCAGTGCCTCCATAAACTGGACGCTGCTCAGATGAGTTTCTGAGAAAGATTTGAGTGAGACGCTGAGATAGCTCTGAAGCAACCTCTGATAGAGTGAGCCATTTTCCTGATCCTGTCGGGCACTCGACCTTGAAGCTATCGCCTAGATAGTCGTGAAACTTTTGGAGCGATTCGATCAGGAGAAAGTTCACTGGAAACCAGATCGGACCTCGCCAGTTAGAATTACCCCCAAATAGTCCACTCGTCGATTCTGCGGGTTCATAGTTCACTCGAGACTCTGTTCCATTGGCATAAAAGCGGTAGGGATGGGCTGCATGATATCGAGAAATCGCACGAATGCCGTAATCACTCAGAAATTCAGTTTCATCTAGCATTTTCTGCAAAATTCGACTGAGCTTTTCTTTAGATACGATCGCTAATAGTCTCCTTGCTTTCATGCCAAGCGTATCCATGCAAGCGACATTCTTGCGTAAGTCAGGACGGTTTTGGGTAAACCACTCCAGCCGTTTTTTGAAGTTGGGAAGCTGCTCTAGTGTCTCTGGCTCCAAAAGTTCAACCGCAAAAAGCGGGATGAGTCCCACCATCGATCGAACTTTCATTTCGATTTGTCGATCGTCGGGCAAGTGCAGCACATCATAGTAAAATCCATCTTCCTCATTCCATAATGAAGCTTCCATCTTTCCAATGTGGTTCATTGCATCTGCAATGTAAAGGTAATGTTCAAAAAATTTGGTGGCAATATCTTCGTAAACAGGATTTATCTTTGCAAGTTCTAGCGCAATTTCCAGCATATTCAGACAATACATTCCCATCCAACTCGTACCATCAGATTGGTTGATGTATCCACCTGTTGGAAGTTCAGCACTGCGATCGAAGACTCCAATGTTATCCAGCCCTAAGAATCCGCCCTGAAAAACGTTATTGCCCTTCAAATCTTTGCGGTTCACCCACCAAGTAAAGTTCAGCATCAATTTCTGAAAGACGCGCTCTAGAAATTGTCGATCGGCTCTACCATAAAACTTCTGTTCAAGCTGATAAACGCGCCAAGCTGCCCACGCATGAACAGGCGGATTCACATCTCCAAATGCCCATTCATAAGCTGGAATCTGCCCATTTGGGTGCATATACCATTCGCGGGTTAGTACATCTAGCTGATACTTGGCAAAATCTGGATCGATCATAGCTAGAGAAATGCAGTGAAATGCTAAATCCCAAGCAGCAAACCAAGGATATTCCCACTTGTCGCACATTGATAAAATATCATCGGTGTAGAGATGAAACCATTCTCGATTTCTGCCTTGATGCCGCTCTGCTGGAGGCGTTGGAGCGGCAGAATCCCCTTTCAGCCAATTATCCACAATGTAATGATAGTATTGCTTACACCAAAGCATTCCAGCGAATGCTTGACGCTGAACAGCTTGCATATCTTCGCTCAATGGCAGTGGTGTAATTCGATGATAGAATTCGTCTGCTTCTTGTTTGCGACGGGCAAATATAGTCGTAAATTCGTCGCCAAATGGATTAATTAGACTAGGAGTATCACTTAGTCTTAGTTGGATAGTTTGAGCTTCTCCAGGAGCGATCGCTAAAACATGATGTAATGCTGCTTTGGTTCCAGTTTGATGCGGATTGACTGTATCCTTCTGACCTTGAACAACATAATCATTGATGCCATCTTTTACATAGCGAGAATGATTGGGAACACCAAACAATCGCTCATTGTTTGTTTCATTCTCTGTAAATAGCATCTTTGCGCTATTTTGAGCATAAAGCCATCGTTCCCCTAGCGTAGGATGCCATGCCTCAATAATATTACCTTGCTCAGACTGGATCGCTTGTAGAGTTGGTTTATCTGTTTCTCCATTCCATAACCATGTGTTGCGAAACCAGAGCGTCGGCAAAAGATGAAGGGTTCTCAGTTCAGTCCCTCGATTAATTGCCGTAATTTGGATCAAAATATCATCTGCGCTTTGTTTTGCATATTCGACAAAAACATCAAAGTAGCGATTCTCATTAAATATTCCTGTATCTAGTAACTCAAACTCTGGCTCTTGGCGATTTCGATGGCGGTTTTCTTCTACCAATTGAGTGTAGGGAAAAGCATGATGAGGATACTTGTACAATGCCTTCATGTAAGAATGAGTGGGTGTATTGTCCAAGTAGAAGTAATATTCTTTGACATCTTCTCCATGATTGCCTTCGTTGCCAGTTAGCCCAAACAATCGCTCTTTTAGGATAGAATCTTCACCGTTCCAAAGCGCGATCGCAAAACACAGCCGCTGATGGTTATCTGAAATGCCCAGCAAGCCATCTTCACCCCAACGGCAAGCTCTTGATCGAGCTTGATCATGACTAAAGTAATCCCAAGCAGCACCATAAGCACTGTAATCTTCGCGGACTGTTCCCCATTGACGATCGCTCAGATACGATCCCCATCTGCGCCAGTGAACCTTGCGAGACGATGCTTGTTGCAAGCGTTGTTCTTCTACGGTTGTCATGATGATAAGCAAGTGAGTTACAATAGATTAGAGCGTTCTTGTAGAGTCTAAAGCCACGATCGTATTCTCTTCCTTCTCCAATAATCTACAGGTCAAATTCAGAATAGGCACCTCTTGGTAGCAATGCCGACAAAACCAATAAACATGATGTCTATCAACATGACGCAGAGCCAGATTAGAGCAGAATGGACATTGAATCGCGCTCGTGTGCTTCACCAGAATGCAGGTTGATGGCGAATCAAGCTCAGAAACTCTTCGCGTGTTCTCTGATCTGCTTGAAATACGCCAATCATTGTACTGGTAACTGTCCAAGCACCAGACTTCTGTACTCCCCGCATTGCCATACACATATGAGTTGCTTCGATGACAACAGCAACCCCTTGAGGCTCCAGCACAGTCTGAATCGCATCTGCAATTTGACGAGTTAGCCGTTCTTGCACTTGTAAGCGTCGTGAATACATTTCGACAATTCGAGCCAGTTTGCTCAAACCAACCACTTTTTGATTGGGAATATAAGCAATATGCGCTCGACCTACGAAGGGCAGCAGATGATGTTCACAGAGGCTGAACATATCAATATCTCGAACTAATACCATTTCATGATGCCCTTCATCAAAAATTGCACCATTGATCAGTTCTTCTAGCGATCGCTGATAGCCACTCGTCAAAAACTGCATTGCTTTAGCAACACGATCGGGCGTTTTGAGTAATCCTTCTCGATTTGGGTCTTCACCAACACCTGAGAGAAGAATTTTTACTGCCTCTG
The DNA here is from genome assembly GCF_050565645.1 of Leptolyngbya sp. AN10. Lineage (NCBI taxonomy): Bacteria > Bacillati > Cyanobacteriota > Cyanophyceae > Leptolyngbyales > Leptolyngbyaceae > Leptolyngbya > Leptolyngbya sp. AN10. The sequence continues at coordinate 257,436 of NZ_JBNXVP010000001.1, read as the reverse complement.
TCATTGTCGTTTGGTTAGGAGCCACTTCGGAATTTTGCTGATTGTAAGAGGTCGCAGTCATATATCAATTCAGAAGATAGCAGAAGTCAGTCGATGAGGGATTTAATTGGTTCAGGTGATCTCAACTCGCATCGTTGATTTTTCCGCAAGTATCATCCATACCTCAATATGGAGGAAGCGGTAGATGTGATGCACTCAGACAGCTACCGCTTCCTCCATTTCGGCACAATTTAACCGCGCCCTGGCACTTGAATTCTGGCAGTTCCTACCGGAATCTCGCCTTGCAGTCCTACACGCTTCGCAGTGACTCCATACAGCAAGATTTCGCCCTCTTCTTCCACCGTCTCTGTTCCAATGATGTTAATTTGCAGAAGCTGTCCAGGTTCAACAGGTCGATCAAACGCGATCGCAACTTGTCTTTGATTTGATGTAACTTTCGCTGCAACTTCTTTTCCAGATCCGTCTGTCACCTGAATACGGCTGAATTTTCTCATTTGCGGTGGGATAGAAACCATCACGTCTTCCAAAGCCATCCCCACCACCATCACCTGAATGACATGGTTATCATTGAGCAATCCAGAACTGCTGATAAACGGGGCGGTAAACTTAAACGCCATGCTATCCAGTGCGACAGGTGCGATCGTTGGAGCAGAGGATAGAACGGGAGAGATGGTTGAAGCTGCAAGCAACAGTGCAGATAAGCCGCCAAACATTAGCTGTTTCATACTTGTTTTCGCTGAATAAAGTTCTCGATGATAGGTTCCAGCGAAGTTCTCTAAGCTTGCTGAAGGAACCTGATCTCTATACTGAACCCTCACCCTGAGAATTTACTGATAACACCCTGAGAATTTCTGAATGATTGACTGAGAATTCGTTTGTCGATCGTTCAACTAACAAATGGTAACTGAACACTAATCGTTGTTCCTGTTTTACAAGAATCAATGATCAGTTTACCGCGATGGGCTGTAACGATTCGTTTGACGATCGCTAACCCTAATCCAGTTCCAGAAGGCTTGGTTGAGTAAAAAGGCGTGGTCAGTTGGGGTAGAACTTCTGGTGGAATCGGAGTGCCCCCATTATGAATGTTGATGCAAATCAGTTTTGAGCAGAAGCGTCTCGTAATTTCGCAACTGACCTTCTCTCCAGGAGAAATCGCTTCAAAAGCATTCCGAACTAGATTAATGAAGACCTGTTTGAGCTTATCTTGATCTGCTAAAATATAGATATCTGATGTATCACAGATTAGCTCTATCCCTCGCTCGGTTGCTTCTGGCATTTCTCTAAGTTCAACTAGGAGTTCATTCAAGAACTGATTTAGATTCAGCTTTGATCGTTTTAGAACTTGTGGCTTTGTGTAAAGTAAGATTTCGGTTAGTAAATGCTTCAAGCGATGAGCTTCATTCAGCGCGAGTATTAATCGCTTTTGATCGGTGACTCCGGGCAGGAGCTTTCGAGCATAGTTCAAACCCATCTCGATCGTCGTGAGAGGACTGCGGATTTCATGAACAATTTGAGTAGTGAATTCTCCGATTTCAGCCAACCGTTCTTGATTTGCCAGTTTTGATTGGATTCTCTGTAGCTCTCTGACTCGTGGCGCTGCTTTGCAGATATCGCAAGGGTCGAGGTGCTGCTGATACAGTTGGTGATTGTCGATCGCCATTGCAGCCTGCTCTGCATACTGTCGAACGCTCGAAATCTTTTCTGTGCTGTGCTGGCAAGGCTGATGATGAAATGCGTATAGCGTCCCAACCACTTTGCCATAAATCGTTCGTAGCGGAATACCTAGAGCATAAGTGTAGCTTCCGAGTTGGTCTTGGTAGTCGAGTTGATGCTCAATTTCATCGATAGAGCAAAGTACTCCATGCTGAACGAGCAGCGCCGTAATCTCTCCATATAGAGAAGGGTTAGCTTCTGCCGTTTGCAGAGGTAGGCTGCTGGCTATCACTTGACCGCCTGTGCCTTCACAGACTGTAATGATCGACCAGTCTGAGTTCAGAAGTTGGCAGACATCACAGGTGATTCGGTACAAATACCGGTTGAGGATATAGGCGCGTTCATCTAATTCTGCTAGAGATTCTAAAACATGCTCCTGCTGTTCTACTGGCTGGCTGTCCTGCAAGTCCATAATCCATCTCCAGCAATCTCGTCAGAAGAATAATGTCAAAAGCTTAGAGGAGAAGGGTTGCATCAGTCCTTGATTTAAATCAAGTTTGAGCATCTTTCAGATTTTCTTAAGAATCTTGCTGTTTCTACATCAACGTGAGTAGACGCTTATTTCGCTGAATGATTCCTTGAGCTTCTAGTTGAGTCAGAGATCGAGATAATGCTTCAGGTGTGATCCCCAGATCGTAGGCGATCGACTTAAGCGGTTGTTCTAACAAAATGCTGTTCTGATTCGCAGGCATGATAAATCTCAAGTAGTGCAGCACTCGCTCCCGCGCTGGATGGATTCCGCGTAGCTCCAACATCACCTTAGTCGAGTGTAATCGGTGTGCAAGCTGCGACATAAAAGAGTGAGCGAGATCAGGATGCTGCTGAAGCGCCGCTAGAAACGACTGCTTTGGAAATGCTAAAACTTCGGTGGGTTCTTCCGCGATCGCAGTACAGGCATAGTGGTCGATAAACAGTACTACCTCTGCTAAAACTTGCCCCACAGTGACTTGATAATGATTCACGACTTGACCGCGCTCGGTGTAATGCAATAACCGAATTCGTCCAGTCTTAATCGCATACATCGCCGTAGAAACTTCACCCAAATGAAACAGAGGTTCTTTAGGTTGCAAAACTTGATGCTTCACAACTGACTGTAACGATTTGGGTAGCTGATCGAAATCTGAGAAGTTCATAGGGTTGTGGGAATTGAAGAAGCAATATCACTTTTAGCATATTTCAAAGGTTGACTTGATTCAGCGAGTTCTAATCTTCTTCTCAGGCTATCCGCAGTTTCATCAGACAGAATAATAAGCATCGAACTCTTTTTGTGCTGCTGTATGAAAACACATATTTTGCTCATCGAGGATCAGGTTAATCTAGCCCACTTCATTGCTTTAGAGTTACTAGCCGAAGGGTATAAAGTCAGCGTCGAGCATCATGCCAAAATCGGGCTGACAGCAGCCCAAGTTCTATGCCCTGACATAATTATATTGAGCTGGGATTTTCCTGGAGAAAGTGCCTCAAAAATTTATCACCAACTTAGGTCAATGGGAAATCAAATCTCGATCGTAGGAATGACCGTTGATGCGAGAAACCATACCATAGATCACTTGAAAAAAGATGGAATCATTTGGCTGATGAAGCCTTTTTCGATGCAAGATCTCCTCAATGCGATCCATCAAATTGACAGTAAAGCGTTTCCTCGTGTAGAGCATCCCCAAGCTGAGAAATTGCTGAGAACAGTCTGAGAATTTACTTATCAAATTATCAGCTTGAACTACAAAAATTCTTAGCTATCTATCATTCCTGACCAAGCTCACTCAGACACAATGAGCAAGAGCACTTCTCTGATACGACCGCTTCACCCTACGACAGGATATCGAGATGCGTGAACCGACTCTACCCACTGTAATCTTGGGCGCTGGCTTTACTGGATTGTTTGCAGCATTACATCTCTGCCATCGCCGCTATCCTCGGCATATTATACTCATCGATCGCTCAGAACGTTTTGCGTTTAAGCCTCTGCTGTATGAACTCTTGAGCGGCGAGATGATGGATATTCAAGTCCAGCCTCGGTATGCTGATCTGTTTGAGTGCGATAGTGTGACAGTTGTTCAAGACGAGATTCATACAATTGACTTAGAACAACAACAAATCAAGCTGGTATCAGGACTCTCTTATCGCTATAGCAATCTTGTTTTAGGACTAGGCAGCGTTCCAACTTACTTTGGCATTAAAGGGGCTGAAGACTATACGTTCGCGTTTCGGAATGGCGAAGATGCGATCGCATTACGACGGCAGTTACGAGATTGCCTGCAACGAGCAACTCAAGCGGATGATGAACAACGACAAGCACTACTAACAATTGCGATTGTGGGTGCTGGACCTTCAGGACTAGAAATGGCAGCCACATTAGCCGACTTGCTGCCGCAGTGGTACGACCGATTACACGGCGATCCCAAAGAAATCCGAATCGTTGTGCTAAATCGGAGCCACGAAATCCTCAAAGGGGATATCAATGGTCATCTGCGAGAAATTGTTCAGAAAGCACTCCAAACTCGATCGGTCGAAATCATTCAAGGGGTCGCAGTAAAATCTGTTTCAGCCGACGCGCTGGAATATGAGCAAGCGCATGAAATTAAAGTACTGCGGACTGCAACGATCATTTGGACAGCAGGCAATGGAGTGCATCCCCTGATTCAAACATTAGCCGTTTCACCTGAAAACCGCGATCGCACAGGTCGGCTAAATATTACTCCGACGCTCCAACTTCCTGATTTCCCTGAAGTATTTGTGGGTGGAGATTGTGCTGTTCTAGAAAAACCCCTACCTGCGACGGCTCAAGTTGCCTATCAGCAGGGAGCCGCGATCGCACACAACTTAAATGCGATCGCGCGAGGTCAACCCCTGAGACCTGCGACGGTTGCACTCCGAGGCACATTAATGAAGTTGGGCTTAGGCGAGAGCGTTGCGAATCTCTTCGATCGAGTTCCGATTACTGGGCGAGCAGGTCATGTTGTCCGGCATGGAACTTACCTCGAACTGTTACCAGTCTATGTTCACAATTTCAAAGCAACAGTAGGATGGCTCACGGATGAAGTGTTTCAGCGTCAGAGTCGATCTGCCTCTAAGCCTCGGATGCCAACCCGTTTGATTCAGAGGTTTGGAGATGTTGCGGCTGCGATCATCGTGATGAGTAGTGGATTATTGCTCTGGCGTGCTGCACAACCTTCTCAGTTTGAACAGACACTGCGATCGACACATCTGCCTGCGTTGCTCGATCGACTTCAGCAAAAACAAGGATAAACCTTACAATTTTTACCCTTCACTAAACCCAGGAAAACGCTCATGATTTTAGACACCCAGACTCAACCGGCGTTACGCAGCGAACAGCGTTTATTTCGACAATCCATTACGACAATGCGCTTTCTGTTAGGGCTTTTCTTTGTCCTTTCAGGCATTGCAAACTATCTCTACTTCAATGCTCCAGGCGGCTTTTTTGAAACAGTGACGCAACTCAAACTGAAGCTCTGGGGATGGGGCTTTGAGGGAATCGGTCCGTTACCACCATTGTTAGCCTATCCCTATGCTTACCTCTTGCCGATGGTTGAAATGGTCGTAGGGGCATTGTTTATGATCAATCGGTTTGTGCGCTGGGCAGGTATTGTAATGATGCTCATGCTGTTTAGCTTTATTCTCGCATTTGGTTTGATCGGACCAGATGGATTGCTTCCCAATAATCAAGGCAACTGGGATAAGAATGTATTTATGCTTGTGGGTGCTTGGATCTGTACAGCCTATGATCATTACCTTGTCGTTCGACGAGAAAAATCAGGTGAATTGTAGGCGCAACTCAAGTTTTATTTTCTAGAACAATCTGCACACATCAACGGAAATTCATCATGACTACATTGACCGGAAAGGTAGCGCTAGTGACTGGCGGAACTTCTGGAATTGGAAAAGCAACCGCGATCGCATTTGCTCAAGCTGGCGCAAAAGTCGTAGTTGCTGGGCGCAGACAATCGGAAGGAGAAGCAGTTGTTGATAAAATCCAGGCGAATGGCGGAGAAGCGTTTTTCATCAGAACTGATGTCAGCAACGAAGCGCAGGTTGAAACGTTAATTGAAACTGCAATGACAACTTATGGACGACTAGATCTTGCGTTCAACAATGCAGGTGTCGAGGGCGAGTTTGGTATTTCAACTGCGGAGCAAACGGCGGAACACTATCAGCAGGTGTTTGATATCAATGTGAAAGGCGTACTGCTTTCGATGAAACATGAAATTGCGGCAATGCTAGCTAGTGGAGGTGGTGCGATCGTGAATACGGCTTCGGTTGCGAGTACAATTGGGCTTCCTGGTGTCGGAATTTATGTTGCTAGTAAACACGCGGTACTCGGACTGACTCGCTCTGCGGCGTTGGAATACGCGCAACAAGGAATTCGGATTAATGCAATTAGTCCTGGTAGCGTGGAAACAGAGATGTTGCAACGTGCGGCTGGAGATCCCGCAGAAGCATCTGCGGGACGAACCTTCTTGAAAAACTTGCACCCGATCGGACGATTTGCAACACCCGAAGAAATCGCGGCTACAGTAGTGTTTCTTGTGTCTTCTGATGCTGCATTTGTGACGGGTGCAAATCTACTTGCAGATGGCGGTTGGACAGCACAGTAGTTCTATATTTGATACGATCGAAACCCAGAAGAATTACGGACAGTTACAGGGCTGTCCGTAATTCTTCTGGGCAAATGTTGTTTGAGGCTTGCTTTTTAGATCCACTGAAAATAAGATGGGTATAGCACGAACCATGAAAAATTGCTCCCTCACTATCATTCGTTTAATCATTCAATTCCCATGCTGCACAAGCGCGATCGCCTACTGGAAGCAACTGCTAGAGCCGCCAATGTACTGCTGACTTTAGATCAGATTGATGGAGCAATCAGCACTGCTTTGATGATGATTCTGGAAGCGATCGAGTGCGATCGCGTTGCAGTTCTAGAAAACAACTATATTGCCTCTTCCAAATTTCCAAGTTCCTCAACCACCATCTATGAGCAGTTTGCCCCCGGATTTGAAATATCCAATCGCTCGATCAGCGAAGTTCAGACAACCGAGGTAGATGCTACATTTGCTGCATTTGTAGAGCAGCACTTTCTCAACGGAGATGGGTTTGGTGGACTGGTGGAGGAATGGTGCGAACCACTGCGGAGTACGTTTGCGGCTGCGGGAATTCAGTCGGGTTACTCGATCGCGATTCGGGTAAATGGACATTGGTGGGGAGTTCTCTGTCTTGACTACTACCGCGCTCCGATTGAGATCACCCCGGCTGAAGTTGCGGTCATGCGAACGATCGCAGATTGTATGGGCAGCGCGATTCAGCGCGATCGCACTCAAAAAATGATTCTGCAAGCAGAGCAAAATCGAGCGATAGAACTGGCAAGAGTCAATGATGCTATGCGTCGTAGCATTAGTTGGCTGGCTCGTGATCCTGATATGAGTTCCTTCCTGGGGCATCTGCTGCAAGAATTTGCAGAACAGTTCGATGCTCAGGATGCTCAGATTGTTCTCTACAGTCCGCAAGATCGTACATTGCAAACCTTAGTCGGGTTACGGGATGGTGAGATTACTGCTGTCCTTCCCTACACCTCAAAGGTTCCTGCCGAACTGTGGCGCGGTTGGGAAGTACTACTACGATCGCCAAAGCCTAGACCTTTTAGTCTGGATGCAGAGGCTCATCTATTTTTGCCAGACTGTTTAGAGTCTCACCGTAAGCGCAACAATCAAGGCGTTGTCTGTACTTTGCTGTGGCAAGATGAACAGCCGCTAGGATTTATTGAGTTTGGGTATCGTAGTCGCGAAACCTTTTCAGAAAATGAACTGGAATTAGTTCAGTCACTCGCACAGCAAGCAACCTTAGCAATTCAATTGACCCGACTTGCAGAAGAAGCTCAGCAAGCAGCCCTCTTACAAGAGCGGACTCGCATGGCGCGGGAAATTCATGACACCTTAGCACAGGCATTTGCTGGAATTTTGATGCAGCTACAGGCGGTCAACTACTTTGCAACGGCTCAACCAGAACAAGCTCAATCTCACTTGCTCAATGCTCAAACGATCGCACAGGAAGGGCTAGCTGAAGCTCGGCGTTCAGTTTGGACGCTCTATCTCGAAACGACCGAATACGAAGACTTGGCACAAGCGATCGCTAAATTTATCGAACAACCTTCATTCAAGCAAGCCGCCTCAATTCAGTTCATCACAGAAGGAAGTCCCTACCGTCTGCATCCTGATTTGGGGTTGAATTTACTCCGAATTGCTCAAGAATCTCTCACCAATGCGATTCGCCATGCCAGTGCTCAAACCGTTCAAATTAAGCTGATCTACAGTCCCCATACCTTACAGCTTAGTGTTCACGATGATGGTTGCGGCTTTGAACCACAATCCCCGACTCAAGGATTTGGCTTGCTCGGAATGCAGCAGCGGGCATCTCGAATTGGAGCCACTTGGAATCTGATGAGTCAGCTAGGAAATGGAACGACGATTACTGTAATGTTAACTCATCCTGAAACGCGCTAGCTTTTACAATCTCACTGCTCTGTTATGCTGAATGAATCGACTAAAACTATCAAAATTCTGATTGCTGACGATCACCCGATCGTGAGTCAAGGGCTAGTTGCAATCTTGAACGATCAGCCAGATATGCAGGTTGTTGCTCAAGCTATGAACGGACGGGAGGCGATCGAACAGTTTCGTATTCTTCAGCCTGATGTCACTCTGCTTGATTTACGGATGCCAGAGGTCGGAGGTGTGGAAGCAATCACAACGATTCGCGCTGAATTTCCTGATGCCGCGATTATCATGTTTTCTATTTATGAAACCGATGAAGATATCTATCAGGGACTACGGGCGGGAGCGAAAGCTTATTTGCTGAAAGATACTCCCTGCCAGGAAATTTTAGAAGTGATTCGAGCTGTTAATGATGGGCAGCGATATATTCCAGCAGAAATTGGGACGAAGTTAGCGGCTCGGATGGAGCGTCCAAGTTTGAGCGATCGCGAATTTGAGGTCTTAGGATTAATGGCAAGAGGCAAAAACAACAAAGCGATCGCGGCTAACCTCGGAATTACTGAAAATACTGTTAAATTTCATGTGACTAATGTCATGATCAAACTGGGAGCCAGCGATCGTACTCATGCAGTCGTGAATGCGCTTCAGCAGGGTTTGATCAAGCTTTAATTTTAAGACCCTACCCATTTGGGTAGGTGAAAAGTCATCGCCTAGTTTAGTAATAAATTGAAGCATTTCCAATAAAGTACTCAATATCACCAGATAGCTACACGCTATCGTTATTTGAAGTTTTCCTGATGGCTCTATCTAATGAACCAAATTATCTTATGCTTCCTGTGAGCGATCGTGATCATTGCCAAGGTGATCCTACCGCAAAGATCACATTAGTTCAGTATGGTGACTATCAATGCCCTAGCTGTCAAGTGGCAGGTCAAATCATTCTATCGATTCAACAGCAATTAGGGGAGCAAATCCGATTCGTATTTCGTCACTTCCCACAAGTAAATCTTCACCCCCAAGCCCATCATGCTGCGGAAGCGGCAGAAGCTGCGGCTTCACAGAACAAGTTTTGGGAAATGCACCATCACCTACTGCACCATCAATCCCAACTTGCAGATGGTGATTTGGTTCAATATGCGATCGCGCTGTATCTTGATGTCAACCAGTTCTTAGCAGAAATGACAAGTGATTATCACATTGCGCGTGTCCAAGCAGATATTGAAAGTGGACTACAAAGCGGTGTTATCAAAACACCAACTTTCTTTATTAATGGTCTGAAATATAGTGATCAGCAATGCCTGGAAACGTTGCTAGAGACAGTTATATGCGCTCTATAAAGGTAGATTGACTCAAATCGAGACGATTGATTATGCCTAGACAGCCCCATTCATCTGTGAGTTTCTCGGAACTATCCCCTTTTACCCCAGGTCAACTAGATTTGGATCGCTTTACTACTTTGAACTACCAATCAGGCGATTTAGGAGACTACTTGAATGAAATTGTGCAGAGTGTTAGTCGATTGATTCAGTCGGATTGGACGATCGTTACGCTCTGTCAGGGAAAAATCGGTCAGGTGATTGTCAGTAGCATTGATTTGGCGCAGTCTAGCTTCTCAGTTCACGGAACACTAGCAGAAACAGTGATTGAATCTGGGCGATCGCTCATGATCGAAGACAGCCGCAATAGCTTGCAATATACTAATCTAGCAAGCGAATATCTTGCTTATTTAGGTGTTCCTCTAGCAACAAGAAATCAACAAATTATCGGTACAATCTGTTCTTTCCTCCGAGAGCCGCGTTCATTTACGGAGTCTGAAGTTAAGGTTATTGAATCATTTGCGGAGAGAGCCGCGACTGCGATCGGGAATTTCTGGCTCTATCAACAACAATTGCGATTTAATGAACAGTTGTCTCAGAAAGTTGCAGCTTGCTCAATGGATCTTAAACTCTCGCAAGAGAAGCTAGTTGAGCAGGAGCGATTGGCTGCGATTGGCGAATTTACGTCGATGATTGTGCATGAGATCCGAAATCCACTGACTACGATCGAAATGGGATTGAGATACGCTCAAAAAGTCTTACAGTCCGATTCTGATCAACAGCGTTTAATGCTTGCTTTGGGAGAATCTCACCGACTTCAGAATCTTTTGACTGAAATTCTGCACTATGCGAAACCCCAAGTTCTGCACCTCTCAAGATTTAACCTGGGTCAGTTCTTTGATGATTTGCTCATCCAAATTCAAGAGTTGCCTGAAGCTCCTGAACGCTGTATTACTTACATAAATGACTTTCCAGAAGCAGAAGTGATGGCAGATGTTGATAAGCTTAAACAAGTTTTCTTAAATTTATTTCGAAATGCTTTTGAAGCGATCGCGCTTCAAGAAACAGTTCGTTGCGAGATCGTTCAAGGTAGCAATCCAAGTCGAATTTGTATTCGGATTCAGAATGGCGGAACTCCAATTCCACCAGAGCTTTTACCTCAAATCACGACTCCATTCTGCTCGACGAAGCCTTCTGGCACAGGCTTAGGATTGGCAATTTCAAAGCGAATCATTGTCGCACATGGAGGAGAATTAGCGATCGCGTCTTCCAACTCAGGAACAACCGTCAGCATTTTTCTACCGTGCGAAGTTCAATAATCTGGCTTGAATATGAGAGGATTTTAATCGATCGCTCATCTTCAATTCATATCAGTTTGCGATATTCACTTTCATAAGTCAAACTCACGAAAGCCCTACACGGAAGAGATTTTTGATATGAAACGGCATTTTCGTTACATTCTACTATCCAGCCTGATTGCAGTCCTGATTGCAAGTTGTGGGAGTACAACGACCTCGACTTCTAGTTCATCGCCCCAAAGCACCAGTGTCGCCTCTCCAACCCCGACCGCTTCAGTATCTGCAATGGCAAAATCGACTGTCATTTCATCTGGTAATTTTGTCAGTGGTGAACACCCAACCCAGGGAAAAATCGAAATTGTCAACCAGAACGGCAAGCGCATTCTGAAATTGAGCGAGCAGTTTAAGACTTCGACTTCTGGACCTGATCTTGTCGTCGCGTTGCATCGATCGATGAATGTGATCGGAGAAACAACTCCTCCAGCTTATTCACTCAAAGAGGGAGACTATACTGTTCTAGCACCTTTGAAACAATATAGTGGAGCGCAGAGCTATGAGATCCCAGACAGTATCAACTTAGCTAACTTTCAGTCGGCAGTCATTTGGTGTCGTCGCTTTAACGCTACCTTTGGTTCTGCTGCTTTGAAGTCTTGATGATCTCAATCTTTACCATGATTACAATCTTTCTAGGAGGGTGGTGCTCTGGAGGTGTTCTCTTAAAACACCCTCTAGGCTCTGTAATCTCGGTTTAGACGAACCTCAACTTCACGCTCTACATATTGCCATTCTTTACTTGCACGCATCCGAACTAATAGTTCATCAAATGCTTGTGTATGTTCCGGTGCGAATTCAAACCACGTCAGAAAGTCAAACGCTTCGCCTAGATCTCGACAGTGCATGAGCCGACGAGCAACCCCTGGAAGATACTCCAATCCTACAGCCGTATGATGGGATTCTTCCTCAAAAATTGCTCGTCGTTCATCTTGTGCCATATCCCACCACTGAGCAGATTTTTTGATCGGAATCAACACCGCAGAAACGGCTTCTGAGCGATCGAGTTCAGGCTGCACGGCTCGAAGCGTACTAATCTCATCTCGGTTAGCATAGCGAATGTTGCTTGTAAAACTTTGCAGAACCCATGAACTGTCTGAGGGTGCTTCTGTGATAGCATCATTGACCACATCTAGCCGTTCAACTGCTTCTAACCCAGTCCCCAATATTGCACGTACCTCGACCACGCGCCAATCGCCCTGCCGACCTCCAATGAACGAATATCTATTGTTCATGACATTTACTCCAGTAAGTTACCAGGTTGTCTAATCGCTTCTAAACTCTCTCCCGCTAGGATAGCTCCAAACTAGCTGTTTTTGCGAAATCCGTATCTAGATTCTTTTTCTCAGTAAACTCTGCCGAAATTATCAGGATAGATTCATTTGATTCTCAGATACATCACGCAAGATAAGAAGCATACCTAATCCGAATCACAGAGAGTCTCAATAGTATGAGATCGCAACAATTAATTCGATCCCTGATCCCTGCTTTATCGATCGTATTTTTATGCGCGATCGCACTCACCTTGATTAGCCGAACAACGCTCCGAAACCCACTATCTCAGGCAAGTCATGAATCACCTACAAGTATCGGAATATTTCCCGATCCCACACTCGATATCCCCGCTTCTAACTCAGGTCAAAAACAGACCATTGTTTTAGCGGGTGGGTGTTTTTGGGGCGTAGAAGCTGTTTTCGAGCAATTGAAGGGTGTTTCCCAAGTTGTATCTGGCTACTCAGGCGGCAGTGCTGAAACTGCAAACTATAGCCAAGTCAGCTTGGGCAAAACGCCCCATGCAGAATCAGTAGGAATTACCTACGATCCCACTCAGATTTCCTATGGTCAATTGCTGAAAGTCTACTTTGCAGTGGCTCATGATCCCACTCAGCTTAATCAGCAGTATCCCGATCGTGGAACTCAGTATCGCTCCGCAATCTTTTTTGCGACCGATAAGCAGAAGCAAGTTGCACAAGCCTACATTGAGCAACTCAATCAAGCACAGAGCTTTCGTAAGCCAATTGTGACGCAGGTTGTTCCTTTAGAGAAATTCTATGCGGCTGAGACTGACCACCAAAATTTTGTCAAGCATAACCCAAACTATCCCTATGTGGTTGTCCATGACTTGCCAAAGCTGAAGCGACTCGAAAAGCGGTTTCCTAACCTATATCGAGATCAGCTTAAGTTATCTACAACAAGTCAGTAAGTATTCAATCGAGAAGGTGCTAGCATGATCATTCTGGCAGGAGACGTAGGAGGAACAAAGACAATTCTGCGTCTAACAGAAGCGCGATCGTCACAAACTTTATGCGAAGGGCGATATCGTAGTCAAGAGTTTTCCGATCTGAGCGAAGTTGTATCTAAATTTTTAGCCACTGCAACTCAAACACTTCAACAGTCTATTCATCCTGAGATAGCTTGCTTTGCGATCGCAGGTCCCGTCGTCAACAATTCTTCAGTCCTGACCAATCTCGGTTGGTCTTTAGAAGCATCACGCCTCAGTCAAGAGACTAAGATTCCAAACATCTCTTTGATCAATGATTTTGAGGCAGTCGGCTATGGAATATTAGAACTGAGTGCCAGTGATGTCTGTACGCTGCAAGCTGGCGATTTACGTCCTCATGCACTGATCGCGATGCTTGGAGCAGGTACAGGTTTAGGTGAAGGCTTTTTACTGTATCAGGGTGAGCGCTACCGGGTTTATGCTTCAGAAGGTGGACATGCTGACTTTGCTCCACATACTGAGTTAGAGTGTCAGCTATTGCACTATTTGTTAGAGCGATCGACGACTCAGCATGTCTCTGTCGAACAGATAGTCTCTGGCAATGGAATTCTAGCAATCTATCAATTTCTGCGTCATCATACTGGACTGGATCAGCTTCTATCCGGGGACGATGTTGATTTAACCTCAAAGATCTCTGATGCCGCGCTTACTGCACAAGATCCGTTAGCAGAGAAAGCGTTACAGATATTTGTTAAAGCCTATGGTGCAGAAGCAGGAAACCTTGCTTTGAAGCTTCTACCCTATGGAGGTATTTATATTGCAGGGGGTATTGCCGCTAAGATTCTGCCGTTGATGCAAGACGGGACTTTTTTAAAAGCATTTCTGAGTAAAGGCAGAATGAGTTCGCTCCTCGAAAAGATCCCAGTTCATATTGTCCTCAATCCTTATGTTGGTCTGATAGGTGCAACAAGATATGCCAGAACAATGGCAATCGAATTCTACCCGCATCACAGTAATTCTCTCATTGATTTGAGTTAGGAGGAATTTTGAGCAATGACTCAATCTATTGCACAGAACGAAGATCAGTCCATGAATTCGCTTCATTTTTTACAGCATCATGGACAATCAATTTGGTTAGATTACATTCGTCGCAGCTTACTGACCAGTGGTGAGCTTCAGGAATTAGTTGATTCTGGCACAGTACAGGGCGTAACCTCTAATCCTGCTATTTTCCAAACTGCGATCGCAGGCAGCACTGACTATGATGAAGCGATTGATGCACTTGAAAAAGCAGAAGATCGTGATGCGTTATCTCTGTATGAAGAACTCGCGATCGCAGATATTCAGGCTGCTGCGGACATCTTAATGCCAATCTACACTCGCACCCAAAAGCGGGATGGGTATGTGAGTTTGGAAGTGTCTCCCTATCTCGCCTATGATACTGTTGGGACAATTGCTGAAGCCCATCGTCTCTGGCAAGCTGTCGCACGACCTAATTTGATGATTAAAGTGCCTGCCACTTCTGAGGGAATTGCTGCGGTTGAGACATTGATCGGGAGTGGAATTAATGTAAACGTGACTCTGCTATTCTCTCAGGCTGCGTATAAAGCTGTAGCAGAGGCTTATATTACCGGGTTGGAAAGATTTTCTGCTCAAGGTGGGGATGTTAGCCAGATTGCAAGCGTCGCAAGCTTTTTTATTAGTCGAATTGATACTGCGATCGATGGATTGCTCAATGCAAAACTGAATCAAGATCCAGAGATTCATTTGCAAAATGTTCTCAAAAGTTTGCTAGGGAAATGTGCGATCGCAAATGCGAAATTGACGTATCGTAAATATCACGATCTCTATCAAAGTCCTCGTTGGTGGTCACTTGCCACACAGGGTGCACAGCCTCAACGATTGTTATGGGCAAGCACAGGCAGCAAAAATCCATACTATCGAGATGTCGTGTATATAGAAGAATTGATTGGCGCGGATACTGTGAACACTGTACCGCCTGTGACTTTAGCAGCTTTTATTGATCATGGACAGCCTCGCCTGAGCTTGATTGAACAGCCTGAAGTTGCAGAAACGATGTTATTCATGCTGCAACAGGTTGGTATTTCTCTGCCGCACATTGCAGAGAATCTGCTAGCACAAGGCGTAAAACTTTTTCAGGATGCGTTTGATGCACTTTTAAGTGCAGTCGCTCGGAAGCGAGAAGTGGTTTTGGGGAATCAAATCGATCGTATGTCTTATTGCCTTCCTGCTGCCCTCGCTGAATCTGTTCAGGCACATCTCACGGACTGGCGACAGAGCGGAAAAATTCGTCGTCTGTGGGCACAGGATGCCTCACTTTGGACAGATGCAGATGAAAATTATTGGTTAGGCTGGTTGGGGATTACAGACGATCAGCTTGCTCATCTTGAGCCACTCAATCAGCTTGCTCAAACGATTCGAGAACAACGGTTTAGTCACATTGTGTTGCTGGGTATGGGAGGATCGTCTCTTGGTCCTGAAGTGCTGAAGAAAACATTTGGCAAAGTTTCAGACTTTCCAGAATTGCATGTACTAGATTCGACTGATCCTGTTCAAATTCAAAGCATTGAGAATCAAATCGATCTCGCTCAAACCTTATTCATCGTCTCTAGCAAATCAGGAAGTATACTAGAGCCTCATCTCTTCAAGCAATACTTCTTCGATCGAGTACAGCAAATTGTAGGATCTAGCTTGGCTGGAAGACAATTTATAGCAATCACTGATCCTGGCTCTAAGCTGCAACAAATTGCTACAGCCGATCGCTTCTTCCAAACTTTTCTAGGACTGCCTTGTATTGGTGGGCGCTACTCGGTTCTGTCGAATTTTGGCATAGTTCCTGCTGCACTAATGGGCATTGATGTTGCAGAATTTTTGCGTCTAACCGAGGAGATGGTGCATTCCTGTGCCCCCTCTGTTCCTGCTGAGGACAATCCGGGCGTTATTCTTGGAACGATTCTAGGAGTCCTTGCAAATCAAGGATGTGACAAAGCTACATTCATTGCTTCACCGGGGATCGCTAGTTTGGGAGCTTGGCTAGAGCAATTGCTGGCAGAGTCAACCGGAAAGATTGGCAAAGGGATCATTCCGATTGATCAAGAAGAGATCGCAGAACCTGAAAATTACGGCAGCGATCGCCTTTTTATCTATATTCGGTTAGAATCTGCCCCTGATCCAGCGCAAGATTTGGCTGTCCTTGCTCTGGAGCAGGCTGGATTTCCGGTCGTAAGAATTTCACTTGCACATCCCGATTACATTGGGCAAGAATTTTTTCGATGGGAAATCGCGACTGCCGTTGCTGGAGCAACTCTGAACATCAATCCTTTTGACCAACCTGATGTTGAATCGAGCAAACTTGCGACAAAGCAGTTAATGCTAGATTACGAAAACACTGGAATTCTGGAGATTGAAGAGCCGCTTATCGTTCAATCAGGAATTCAGATCTATGCCGATCCTAAAAATGCTGCTGCCCTTGCGAAAGCAACCACAGAGAACTCCCTAACAAGCTACTTGTCGGCACATTTGAATCGGCTCAAAGCAGGAGACTATTTTGCTCTACTTGCCTATATTGAAATGAATGATCTGCATTACGAGTACCTGCAATCAATTCGTCACATGATTCGTGATGCAAAGCAAGTTGCAACCTGTTTAGGATTTGGACCAAGATTTCTTCACTCTACAGGGCAAGCATACAAAGGCGGAGCGAATACAGGAGTGTTTTTACAACTTACAAGCGATGATACGACTGATCTTGTTGTTCCTGGGCGGAATTATAGTTTTGGAATTGTCAAAGCAGCGCAGGCACGTGGAGATTTTCAAGTTCTAGCAGAGCGCAATCGACGAGCTTTGAGACTGCATCTCGGTAGCAATATAGAGGCAGATTTAGAAACTCTCAAGACAGCAGTGCAAGCGGCATTGTCATAGCTCTTCAAGTTTGATCTACTGTTGTCAGTTTTTACAGGAGAATGTCATGCAAATTGGTGTGTTTGGACTGGGACGCATGGGCGCAAACATTGCTCGTCGGTTACTAAAAGATGGGCATGAGTGCGTCGTTTTCAATCGGAATCTAGATAAAGTAAAACAACTTGCTACAGAGGGGGCGAAGGGAGCAAACACGCTGGATGAATTGATTGAACAATTGATTCCCCCTCGCGTGATTTGGGTGATGTTGCCAGCGGGAGCAGTCACCGAAGAAAGCATTCTAGAAGTTACGATGAAACTGTCTCCTGGAGATATCCTCATTGATGGCGGCAACTCTTACTACAAAGACGATGTTCGTTGATCGAAATGGCTTCACGATCGCAATATTCACTACATTGATGTGGGAACAAGCGGCGGAATCTGGGGGCTAGAACGAGGCTACTGCCTCATGATTGGAGGCGAAGCTTCTATCGTTGAAAAGCTCGATCCAATCTTCCGTTCTCTAGCTCCCGGAATGGGCAGTATCTCAAGGACTCCAGGGCAAGAACATTTGAAGTCTACGGCGGAAGCAGGATATTTATATTGTGGGTCTAGTGGCGCAGGACACTTTGTAAAAATGATTCACAATGGCATTGAATATGCACTGATGCAATCTTATGCAGAAGGATTTGATATTCTGCGTAATGCCAATTCTCCTGAAGTCAGTGAAGTGCATAGCTATGACTTTAATGTATCTGAGATTGCAGAAGTTTGGAGACGAGGAAGCGTAGTCGGGTCATGGTTGTTAGATCTCGCTGCGATCGCATTAACTGAGAATCCAACGCTCTCTAACTACACAGGCTATGTGCAAGACTCTGGCGAAGGGCGCTGGACAATTATGGCAGCGATCGAGTCTGCTGTTCCCGCAGAGGTTTTATCTGCTGCATTGTATGCTCGGTTTCGTTCTAGACAGGAACATACTTTTGCTGAGAAGGTTCTGTCTGCAATGCGCCAGCAGTTTGGAGGGCATGTGGAGCAAATTGTGGAGCAACAGAAATGACATCATCAAATTTGTTAGCTCCTGCTATTCCGCCTTGTGCGGTAGGAAGTTGGGGTCATGAAGAAGCAGACGACTTGTTGTACAAAGACCAGCGGCAATGGTGGGGAATCGGAATATGATTACGCAAGCAATGACCCTCGATCGACAACTTTGGCAACAGCAGCAAGAATTCAATATTCCAGTAGAACTCTCGATCGTAATGAGTCAAATGGGCTATGCTGCCAAGATTCTGACTCGTGAGATTAGCCGCGCTGCTCTAGTTGGGCAGTTGGGATTGGTTGGTGACAAAAATGCGACTGGAGATGCTCAGAAGAAACTTGATGTTTTCAGCAATCAGACGATTATTGAAGCCTTTTCAGACACGGGTTTAGTTGCTGCTCTTGTTTCTGAGGAACTAGAAACCCCTCAATTTATGGACTGTCGCAATAGTACGCCTTACATTCTTTGTATTGATCCGCTGGATGGCTCATCCAATATCGATAGTAGCGGAGCATTGGGAACAATCTTTGGTTTGTATCGCCGGAATACTCACAACGGGTGTTGCAGCTTAGAGGAAGATATTCTGCGGCGAGGAACCGAAATGGTCGCAGCGGGCTATATTCTCTATGGCACAAGTACTATTTTGGTCTACACCTGTGGTCATGGAGTGAATGGCTTTACTTTGGATACTAGCTTGGGTGAATTTCTCCACTCTCACAGCAACTTGCGTTGTCCAGGTGATGGGAAATACTACAGCGCAAATCTCAGCTACGCTCAACACTGGCAACCTCATATTCAAAAGTTCATAACTCATCTAAATCAGCAACAATCATCCTTGCGTTACAGTGGTGCGCTCGTTGCAGATGTCCATCGTAGTTTGATTGAAGGAGGAATTTATCTCTATCCCTCTACTCCCGATTATCCTGATGGCAAGCTGCGATTATTGTATGAATGTGCGCCTCTTGCATTTATTGTTGAGCAAGCTGGCGGTGCAGCCCTGACTGAAACTCAGAGAGTTTTAGAGATTCAGGCGGAAACGATTCATCAGAGATCGCCATTGATCATCGGGAGTAAGGCAGCAATTTCACTTTACGAGCAATTCCTTCAAGCGACTCATCAGGCATGATTTTTTAGCGTGAAACTGGTCTAATAGGTTTCACGCTAAAAAATCACTCATGCAGTACGATCGTTCGCTTAGTTCGAGTGATTATGTTCTCTAATTCTAATTGCTTCAAGATTCGAGATAAGCTTTCAGGACTCACTCCTAACTCTTGAGAGATACTTTTTAGGGGACGATCAAGCTGTACTGTTCCTCCGTTTGAATCTGTCAGATACCGAAGATAATGCAATATTCGTTCGCGGGTTGATCTCATTCCACGCACCTCTAACATCACTTTAGTGCGATGCAAGCGGTGCGCCATTTGCTCCATAAACGCATTCGACAGCGTGAAATCTTGTCTCAAGGCTGACCAAAACTCTGATTTTGGAAATGTAATCACTTGGGTTTGCTCTTCTGCGATCGCGCTACATAAATGCACCTCATCAAACAGAGCAACTTCTGCAAAAAACTCTCCCGCATACACTCGATAATAGTCAATCTCTTGACCATCGTTACCGTAGCGAAGCACCCGAATTGCGCCAGATTGCAGCATAAAGATGGAGTGAGTCGGATCAGATTGGTGGAAGAGATGCTCTCCTGATTCCAGGGTTTGATGGGTCGCTATCGATCGTAACTGAGCCGGAAGCTTTTCAAGATCCAGAAAATTCATAGCACTATGAGAAAGGACAAACCACCTTGATTTAGGAATTCATAGCCACTTCAGAGAATATGTCTGATAGCAGGTTGCTTGAGTACGCTAAGGACAGGATTCACCTACTATCGCTAAAATTGTTTAATTTAGGCTGAGATAGATTTGAGTAATCGATAAAAGATTATGTAGCTGTCCAGATTTAGTCAAAAGCCAATACATTGCTTCCTGAAAAGTAGCTGAATCTCCTCTGATATCTTTCTCAGGCAACTTTCACAGAATTCCTAGCTAAATCTCAGAACAGTATCAGGCTAAGTTGAGATACTGCAAAAGCAGAGCGCATCAATCTTCAATCAATAGTAAAGTGGGGACATATAGCTATGACTCAACACACTCAAGAGATTCTCAGTTGGTATGGTAGTGATAATCCTGGTACACTGACTAATCTTGCCCGATTGCTCAATCATGGAAAATTAGCGGGCACAGGTAAGCTCGTAATTCTCCCTGTTGATCAAGGCTTTGAACATGGTCCTGCCCGCAGTTTTGCGCTTAATCCATCTGCATATGATCCGCGCTATCATTTCCAACTTGCGATCGACGCTGGTTGTAGTGCTTATGCTGCACCACTTGGCTTTCTAGAAGCTGGCGCACGCGAGTTTGCAGGTCAAATTCCATTGATTCTGAAGGTGAATGATCATGATGTCCTGCTTGATGAAGCTGATCCTCATCAAGCCTTGACGAGCAGTGTTCAAGATGCACTGCGGCTAGGGTGTGTGGGCATTGGATTTACAATCTACCCAGGCTCATCCTATCGATTAGAGATGTACGGTCAGATTCGTGCGTTAGCGGAGGAAGCAAAGCATTATGGATTAGCTGTGATTATCTGGTCGTATCCTCGTGGATCAGAACTGAGCAAAGCAGGAGAAACAGCGATCGATGTTACTGCTTATGCGGCTCATATTGCGGCTCAACTCGGCGCACACATCATTAACTCAGATCTTGCACCATTCCTGATAGGCGGGATTGGGTAGCGACTTGAGAACAATCTCAAACTGATAGCCAGCAGCAATCGGAACTGCTTTTTGTAGATATCGGAGGAATTGGAACCACAACACAGAAGGAAATAAAATCGACAAAGCTAAATCACTTGCAACCTTCCAATCGAGTTGAGAGAGCAAGGTACTTTGGTGAATCCAATAGACCAAGAGGTAGGCAATCAGAGCCAAAATCAACCAGCGGTAGACCCCTTGCTGAGTCGATTGACCAAAGCGATGCAGCCCGAAGCGATGTTTGATAGTTTTGAAGAAGGCTTCAATCGCCCACCGTTTGCGACCCAAACGCACGAGATAAACCCCAGAGTAAGGATAAGTGGAGACAACAAAGCGCAGTTCTCGCTTGCCATCGGCTTGCTTCAGCCAGAACCAGGAAACTGTGAGCGGGAAGTCAATGCCATCAATCTTAATTTGCGCTCCCCGCTTGCCCTGACGGTAAAGCTGTTTGAGGTTAGTGCCATCTTGTAATTTGCGGGTGCAGCGCATTCCCACCACCGCTCGCCACCCCCGGTGTTTCACAGCATTGAGGAATTCAATTGTGCCAAACTCAGTGTCGGCAAGCACAATCACAGGCGCACTCGCACTCAAGACAGTTGGGACTGTTGCTAGTAGCCTACAGGCTAACTGCGATGGACTGGCTTGCCCTTTACCTCTCCAGACTCGAAAACTCCAGGGAACCCGCCAATTGCCGTAGTTAAGATACAACACAACCAGATGCAGTCCACGTTTGCCATTCAGCATTCGCACCCAAGGGTCAGGCTTCTCTGGGTCTTCGGTGGGCGTACTCAGATGCAAAAACGTGCCGCATTTCTCCAGCGTTGTTAGGTCGATGAGTACTCGCAGTGGCAGGTCTTTGCGGAGGGGATGCTGGTTCAGTTGGTCAAAGATTGCCTTGCGGGTCGTGCGGATCACGCCGCGCGTAGACCACGAATAATGATTCAAAAATCGGCTG
Organism: Leptolyngbya sp. AN10; assembly: GCF_050565645.1. Lineage (NCBI taxonomy): Bacteria > Bacillati > Cyanobacteriota > Cyanophyceae > Leptolyngbyales > Leptolyngbyaceae > Leptolyngbya > Leptolyngbya sp. AN10. Next base: position 235,625 of record NZ_JBNXVP010000001.1, on the reverse strand, counting down.
AGCGAACTGGCAGATTTCACCTGGGTGTGCTGGGGCAAAGGGTGTCCGAGTGCTTCGAGAAATAGCCCGAATAGTGCATTCAAACTGGCTTTTTGATAGACACTAGGCATCAAGCAGAGAAGACTATAAACTAGCGATTGGGCGTGTACAGCGATGGTTTCCATAACCGTCTCATCTTTTTTCTACGCCCTTTCTTTCAGATTTCGAGCCGTTTGGCAACCCCTAATGAGAATGGTGCAAGATCTAAGTTAAAGTAAAGCTTCCTTCTGATCACATTGAACAAGATGCAGCGCGGAAAGTTTACGAGAAGCAAAATATTCCGATTTCAAAGCTGGAAGAGCGAGTTCGCCATGTCGTTCAGTGTACTTTTAATGGGCGACGCATCGTGATTTTCTCTGGTGGAACGATAGATAGTGATGATACCCTGCTTGAGGGGATTCGAGCAATTCATGCGGGAGGCGGTTTTGGCTCGATTATTGGACGCAACTCATTTCAGCGATCGTACTCCGAAGCCCTAGCGTTACTCAAATCTATTACAGATATCTACAGCAGCGAAGCAATGAATCTTGCTGCCACGACACTTTAGATCTCACAGCTTCCACACTCAGGAATTTCTCAGGTTAAACTCATGCAATTCTAGGGGTAATTTAATGCTTCTTTTAGCTTTGCCAATCATACTTCAATCAGACGTAAGTGCTTTTATAAAAAGAATGTCCTTCTACGAAAGCACGTCTTATCTCTATGTAGGTTATTAACAAACATGAACTCAAAAATTATTGCTACACTACTCGGTCTTGCCTTAATAGGAAGTCTCGCAGCTTGCTCTGCTTCTGAAAGTCAGAAGCCTGGTACTACTAACACAGCGCAGCCTGATGCCATGAAACAAGGTGATGCCATGAAACAAGGTGATGCCATGAAGAAAGAGGGTGACGCGATGAAACAGGGCGATGCAATGAAACAGGGCGATGTAATGAAACAGGGCGATGCAATGAAGAAACAACCTGACGCGATGAAGAAAGAGGGTGATGCGATGAAGAAAGAGGGTGAGCCTGCAAAACCATAGTGCCCTATTAGCAGAATCTTCTTGGTTAATCGTGAAATTTTCTGAGGAGGGATCGAGCAATTATCTAACTTGGAGAGTCTTATGGGAAAAATCTTCAATCAGCGTCGTCAGCTTCTGCTCTACTTGGGTCTAGGTGTGTTCGGTGCTGGAGCGGCAACTGCCCTAAGACCACAATCTAGAAAAACTGAGCTATCCCCAATCGCATCACCTAACCTTGCTCCTAATCAAGACTCCACCAGCCTGAATTCCTCTGGAAGCTCATTACCTGATTTCCAGGGAATTCAGCATTGGTTAAATTCCTCTCCACTGTCGATCGCAGATCTCAAGGGAAATGTCGTTCTGATCCAGTTTTGGACATTTGCCTGCATTAATTGTCAGCGAACCCTTCCATACATTACTCAATGGCATCGTCAGTACGCTGCACAAGGCTTAAAAGTAATTGGAATTCATACCCCAGAATTTGCATTTGAACGCGATCTAAACAACATTGAACGAGCTTTAGAAAAGCACAAAATTACTTATCCTATCCCGATCGATAACGAGTACAAAACCTGGAAAGCTTATCAAAACGAATACTGGCCTCATCTATTTTTGGCTGATCGGCAAGGTTTGATTCGTTACGATCGCATTGGAGAAGGGGCATATGATACGACTGAGCAAACGATTCAAAAGCTTCTAAAATCAGGATAGTTGCGATGAACATATCGACCCTCTCAGTGCAAATTGCAATTCTTGCAGGACTTCTTACTGTTCTATCTCCCTGCGTCTTACCGATTCTTCCGGTGTTGATCGGACGATCTTTACACTCTCATCGCTATGGTCCAGTTGCGATCGTAATCGGGCTAGTTGGCGGTTTTGCTGTAGCAGGAAGTTTGCTTGGAATTAGTGCAAGCTGGTTAACTGGAGTTGCTAATTTTCTGCGCTACGTTGCGATCGCAGTTCTTCTGGGACTTGGCATTCTCGCCCTATTTCCCAAATGGAGTTATGCTCTGTTCAGCTATCTCCCGGTTCAAAGATGGACGCAGGAGCGATCGCGAAGCGGATTATGGGGCGAGTTTTGGCTTGGAACTCAACTTGGACTACTCTGGACTCCCTGCGCTGGACCTGTACTCGGTGGAATTTTAGTTCTCGCTGTTGTCCATCATCAAGTGATGAGTGCTTTTAGCTTGCTGCTGGCGTATGGGTTGGGGGCTGCTATTCCATTGCTCGTGATTGCTTATGGCGGACGAACACTGACACAACGATTGCTAGGATTACGATCGCACAGTTTGATGCTGCAAAAGGTTGGCGGCATTGTTGTGATTTTGAGTGCGATCGCAATTTCGCTAGGTTGGGATGTGCAAATCCAGCTATGGCTTGCACCGTTTTTTCCTAAAGCTTCACTCTGAGGAATTGTGATATGGATTCTGCTAAACCCGCAAAGCGTTCAAAATCTCCACCTATCCCCTCTCAAGCCCTGCTTGCTAAACTTTTCCACTGGACGAATCTAATCAGCTTGTTCATCATGCTTCTTAGTGGTCTGCAAATTTACAATGCAAACCCAGTTTTTGGTGGACGAGCAGGATGGCACTTTCCTAGTTTTCTAACGCTGGGTGGCTGGCTAGGGGGTGGACGGAATTGGCATTTTTCAGCTATGTGGATCTATTCGCTGAATCTTCTCTGGTATGGGCTTTACGTTGCGATTTCTCGCCGTTGGCAGCGGCGATATGCAAGTGGGAGTGACATTAAAGCACTGCGCGTGAGTCAGAATGTTAAACGAAAGAACTATGCGCTTCATCGGATTGTCTACACGCTGATCATTCCGATTCTGGTTTTGTCGATCGCATCCGGTCTAGCAATGTACAAGCCTGCTCAATTTCATGGGTTGTATAGTCTATTTGTCAATTGGCAAACCCTTCGCACAATTCACTTTATTACAGTTCCGATTGTCATTGCATTTACAGTTATACATTCGCTGCTGGCACTGAGAGTTGGCACAATCCGGCTTGTCCAATCTATATTCTTGTGAGGATCATTGAACAGTGTCTCAGTTCATCTCTCGTCGCCAATTACTCCAGTGGTCTGGATTCTCAGGGGCTAGCTTACTTCTCAGCAGTTGTGGTTCAAGTTTCGGGTCGCGTGAAGTTGGACAAGCCTTTGAACCCTTGAATCAAGTCACACAAGCTTTACTCTTAAGCCAGAAGCCTGTGCCTGAATTCTCTATCCAGCAAATTGAACCTGATAAACTGCTGATCAACACATTCGACCAGACCCCACAAATCGACCTCGCACAATATCGGCTCTCGATCGTGGGAGAAGTTAATCATCCGATGCAATTAAGCCTTGCCAATCTTCAATCCCTGCCATTTACCTCAATGGTGATCCAGCATGTCTGTGTAGAAGGATGGGCAGCGATCGTGCAATGGGGAGGAGTCCGACTTCAGGATTTATTGCGGCTGGTACAACCCAAATCAAATGCTCGGTACGTCTACTTTAAATCTGCTGATGGCTACTATGAAAGTTGGGATCTAGCTTCAGCAATGCACCCTCAAACCTTGATGGCATATCAGAAGAACGGACAGCCAATCCCTGTCGATAATGGTGCGCCTTTGCGGTTAGCTTCTCCGGTCAAATTAGGATACAAGCAAAGTAAATGGGTGACTCAAATCATGCTGACTCAGCAACTAATGCCCGAAAAAGGATATTGGGAAGATCAGGGGTATGAATGGTTTGGAGGATTGTAGAATAGATATCATTCAATACATTTTTGGGATTTCAGTTTAAGCTGAAGTTAATTCTCTCTAAACATGAGTAAAGTCGATGAATCCGCTGGGTCAGGTTTTAAATCGTGGGGGTCGGCGGCGGCGATGGCTTGATCCCGCCTCATTGCAGTTTCGGCTGATGGCAACTGTTGTCGTGATTTGCGCGATCGCGCTTGCGAGCTACAAACTGTTCAGTCATTGGAGCATTCAGACTGTTCTCATGATGTACTCAGATCAGTTGACTGAGGCGCAGTTTCTCATGATTGCAGAGCAGCTTGCTCGGCTGACTTTAATCGTCATCATCGGAATGGCACTCATCATTCTGGGAGGAATTTGGCTACTGCTGCGCCCCTTGCATCAATTGAAACACTGGGTTCAAATTACTACAACGACCGATCTTCAGCCTAATCCTTTCAATGTGCGACATACACCTAGCGAGATTCGCGTCTTAGCACAGGCATGGAATGAAACGCTGACCCAACGAGCCGGAATCAAACAGCAGCAGCGTCAATTTATTAGCAATGTGGCACATGAACTGCGATCGCCGTTGAGTGTTGTATATGGGTATCTTCAACGCACAGCCAAGCGCATTCCAATGTCTCCAACTCAACAAGAAAGCCTCGAAATGGCAACGGTAGAAGCTGAGCGAATGACCCTCATTCTGCAAGATTTGATTGATCTTGCAAGGGCAGAAAGTCTAGATGTCTCTCTCCCCAAAGAGCCGTTGATTCTGAATGAGTTTGTGCGGGACATCGCCAACATGACGGAAAAGTTTGATCATCCCAATCTCCAAACTGACATTGCACCCCTACCGATTCGAGTGCAAACGCATCGAGATTATCTGATGCAAGTCTTAGATCATCTGATTCAGAATGCTGTACGCCATTCTCAGCCAGATTCTCCTATCCTCATTCGACTCAAGCAGATGAACGATTCTGCGATCATTCAAGTCAGCGATCGCGGAGAAGGCATTCCTCAATCAGAACAAGCGTTAATTTTTGAACCCTTTCATCGCATTGACCCTTCTCGCAGTCGTGCAACTGGGGGAACGGGGCTAGGTCTTGCGATCGTCAAAATCCTGATTGAAAAAATGGGTGGTACGCTCTCCCTCGACTCTGAACCTGGCGTTGGCACAACCTTTACATTGACCTTACCGACGATAGGACGTTGAGCATGAGCATTCCAAAGATTTTGCTGGTCGAAGATGAAGTACAGCTTGCTAGATTTATTGCTTTAGAACTAGAGAGCGAAGGATATCAAGTGAGTGTTGCTCATGACGGAATGACCGGGTTAATGTTAGCTCGTGAAAACTTACCTGATCTAGCACTGCTCGATTGGATGCTTCCTGGACTGTCGGGTGTCGAACTTTGCCGTCGATTGAGAGCGACTGGATTTAAAGCACCAATTATTTTCTTGACTGCGAAAGACGAAGTAGAAGATCGTGTTGCTGGGTTGGATGCTGGAGCCGATGACTATGTGACCAAGCCGTTTAGTATTGAAGAGCTACTAGCAAGAGTTCGCGCTCATCTGCGTCGAAATCAAGAGGTAGACGAAGACACAGTGCAGTTTGAAGCATTAATGCTCAATCGAAAAACGCGAGAGGTCTATCGAGGATCTCGATCGATTACATTAACGGCAAAAGAGTTCGATTTACTGGACTACTTTTTGCGCCATCCTCGCCAAGTCCTAACCCGCGATCAAATTCTGGAAAATGTCTGGGGCTACGATTTTGTTGGAGACTCTAACATTGTTGAGGTCTATGTTCGGTATCTGCGCTTGAAACTAGAAGAAACTCAAGAATCCCGGCTGATTCATACTGTACGCGGAGTTGGCTATGCTTTGAGAGGATAGTGTTCTAGACCTGTGTATTCCATGCGAAAATAAAAGCGTTCTCTAGCTGTTCTTACCAATATGGTACTTGAACCCGTTTGCTATCCGAGTTGCAACAGTACAAACGTTGTGAAAAATGGTAAAAGTGATGAAGGTAAACAACGGTATCGGTGCCGTAATGCTGAGTGCTCTCGTCGTTCTTTTATTCGTGATTACAGCTACCGAGGGTACTTGCCCGAAGTCAAACAACAGATTAGTGATATGGCAGTGAATGGCAGTGGAATTCGAGATACAGCACGAGTGCTGAAAATCAGTTCAACGACGGTGGTTGAGGAATTAAAAAAAGATCGCCCGAATCGAACAAGTCAACACCGTGCTACTTCAACAGATGGCGAGTTCACCGACGAGTGCAATGGTGGTCAAAGTGGAAGACAGCGGAACTGGATAAGATGTGGAGTTTTGTGCAGTCTAAGCAACACAGCGTTGGTTGTGGCACGCAATCGAACATCGTACTGGTGCGGTACTGGCTTACGTTCTTGCCCCGCATGAAGATGTAGCACTCAAACAACTTCAGCAATTGCTTGCTTCATTTGCCATTGAGCGTTTCTACACCGATAGTTGGGGCGCATACTTGCCATTGTTAGACTCCCAAAAGCATACGATTGGTAAGAAGAACACGCAACGGATTGAGCGCTGATCTTTTGACACTCCGCACTCGAATCAAGCAGTTAGCTCGAAAAACGCTGCCTGCGGCACTGCGAAGCACACTGCTTTTCTCAGTCAATTTGGCTGCACGATGTGGTAATTGGATTGTTCATCAACCGCTATGAATTTGGTCGAGCAGCATGATAGTTCATCCACAGATCTAGAACATGATCGAAATTGCACATCAATCAGATAGCTAATCGAATCTTGAGAGTAGCGCCCGACGATCAACATTGCGATCGCTAAAGCAATTCCCACAATCGACAAAAGCGCCTGAATCGGTTTGCGTTCTAAATTCCTTAAAATAATTCGTCCCACAGGCGAGAGCAGTCCTTGTAAGCCTAGTTTCTCTATCAAAGTGCGACGAAAATGGGCTGGAGGCTCTGGACGCATCGCTTCAGCAGGAGGTAAGGCAACAGCATGTTTTACAGCAACAAAAGCGCCAATGATTGCAGCACTTGCACTAATTGCGATCGCGCCCAAAACCAATCCCAAACTAATCTGATAGTTCAAAAATGGAAAATGATAGTAGCGAACGTAAATACTTAACATTCCTGAACCCATCCAGAGTCCAACCCCTGTCCCAATCAACCCTCCCAGACAAACAATCACCAGGACTAATTTCAGAAAGTGCCATCCTACACTCCAATTACCATAGCCAAAGGCTTTGAGAATCGCAATTTGATCGCGTTGAGTACCAATCAATCGAGAAAGTAGAATATGCAATAAAAACGCCGCAATTCCCAGAAAAATGCTGGGGACAACGAGCGCATGAGTCTTGAGTTGACTGATTTCTTCAGAAATAAATTTAGTCGAAACTTGATCGGCTTGTTTATAGGCTCCAAATCCACCATAGGATTTCAGCAATTGGTCAAGTTGAAAAATAACACCGTCTGGATCTGCTCCTGGACTGAGGGAGAGAACGACATCATTAAATGCACCATCCAAATTAAAAGCAGTTGAGAGTGCTTTTCTCCCTATCCAAAACACCCCAAAGCGCTGATTATCCGGCAGCACATCACCCCCGCGAATTTCATACACATATTCTGGCGATAGTGCGATTCCGACAATGCTCAATCGTTGCCAACGCCCGTTAATAATTGCACCAATACGATCGCCAATTTTTAACTGATTCGCATTTGCAAATGCCTCACTAACGAGTACTTCTTCTGAACGCCCAGGCTCAAGATAGCGTCCTTGCCGAATATACAAATCATTGAGCATGGGGATGGATTGCTCTGGCACAGAGACAAGTCGCCCGATCGCAGGTTCTTTCCGCCCCGGAACATCCAACGTAACATCTACGACCACTCTCGATTGAACTTGAGCGACCCCTGGAATCGCTTGAATCTGTTCTATCAAGGGTTCAGGCGCACGTTTGAGTTGAGCAAAAACCTGAGCTAATCGATACTGCTGATAGTAAACAGACTGTGATGTGGCAAGAGATTGATAGGCACTGATCATGGTAATAAAGATCGCAACGCCACAGGCAACGACTAATGCGATCGCAATTACCTGACCTCGCATTTTCCACAGATCTCGCATCACTTTGTAATTCAGTGCATTCATTACCACTCCAGTTCTGATGGGACTAATTTATGTGCGTTATCTTGAATGTTCGTAATTTCTCCACTTCGCATCGTAATGATTCGATCTGCCATGCCTGCAATTCCGGCATTGTGGGTAATCACGGCAGTTGTTGTTCCTAGCTCTCGATTCACTTGTGCGAGTGCTTCTAACACTAGTTTTCCAGTTTGGAAGTCAAGCGCACCAGTCGGTTCATCACAAAGCAGGACTTCAGGACGTTTTGCGATCGCTCTAGCAATGGCAACTCGTTGTTGTTCCCCGCCGGACATCTGTGCTGGAAAATGATCCAAGCGATCGCTCAATCCCACTAGCTCCAAAGCTTTCTCAGGCTTCATTGGATGTCGAGCAATCTCGGTGACGAGTGCCACATTTTCCCGCGCTGTCAGGCTTGGAATCAAATTGTAGAACTGAAAAATAAATCCGACAGAATCCCGTCGAAATCGAGTGAGAACAGCATCATTTGCAAAGGTTAAATCCTGATTGCGAAAGTAGAAATGTCCGCTCGAAGGCAGATCTAAACCTCCTAAAATATTCAGCAAGGTTGATTTGCCGCTTCCAGACGGTCCCAACAGCACGACAAATTCGCTTTCATAGAGATCAAGATTCACCGATCGCAGGGCATGAACTTCTACTTCTCCCATTCGATACACTTTACTAATGCCTTCAACATGAAAAATTACAGGAGTCTTAGTCCGGGAGAGGTTCATAATGGTACAGATGACGATAGTGGTGAATGTGATCGACTAACCATACAGTTGAAATGCAGTCGCAATTCGCTGGAGCATCGGATGAATTTGAGGCTGCCGACATTGAACCAACATAGGCAAACGACTCGTTATTCTTCTCTAGTTGTAGGCAAAAAAGTTGAGGAACTTGTGAGGATATAAATCGCTTGTCCTCACAAGTTCCTCAACTTGCTGCATTATGATAAATTCTGTAGCAGGATAGGTAAAAATCAATGTTTCAAAGAATTTTAGTCGTGCTTGAAGAGGCTCAGTCTCGATCTTGTGTTTTTAATACAGCACTTCGATTCGCTCAAGCAAATCATGCTCATCTCTGTTTAGTAGATTTGCTAGAAGAAAATATGCGATCGCTAGCAGAAACTGCAAGAGATGCTGGCATCCGAGTTGAGATTTCAGAACTCGCTGAAAAGACCGATCGAGCCTTGATTAATACAGCAGAAAATTGGTATGCAGACTTAATTGTAATGGCTCATGCACTCCACCCAGTATTGATCCCACTGTTACCCTGTACCGTTCTAATTGTCCAGCAAGAAAATAATGGGACGATTTCAATGACGATGCAACTGAAATCACAAGCTCCAGATTTAGCCGTGAGACAGCGATTAGAGCGATCGCTTGAACTGATACCAAGTTCTTGAATACTGGGGCATCTGAGAGACTGTTATCAGAATTTCAGTCGATTTCGGGATTGCCAACATCAACAAAAACTGGGGTGGGCAGTGCAGCAAGCAGTCGCAGCGCGAACTTCAATATATGATTCGCAAGCAAGATCAGCAAGCAATTCTAGCAGGGAAGGAGCGCTGGAAGAAGATTCACAAAGCCATGCGAAACAATCCTAAACTGAAGCACAAGTTCCTCAAAATCTTTCCTCATAAATTAAGACAGAACGCAACAGGAGGTTAATGATTATGACTAGCTTCCAATCTACTATCCAAGCGGATGCTCCTTATTTTGTTCTAGCAACTGCACCTATTGATTCTTCAGCCGTTGCGGGTAGCTTTCTCGTGGTCTTTTGTCTATTTTTCTTAATCGCGAGTGTTGTTCATCGCCGAGATCAACGGGATGCAGAACAACTCGAAGCCGATCGAGAATTTCTAGAACACATCTGGCAGATGAATTCTAATCTTGAACGCTAAATTTAACTTTGCAGGGCTTCTTGGATGAAAAAAGTTTTTGTCCTTGATACGAATGTGCTGCTGCATGACCCAAATGCACTCTTCTGCTTTGAAGAACTCGATCGCTTTAAGAAGAATTCAGATATTACTGGACGTAATGCTCGTCATGTCTCTCGTACTTTAGATGCCTTACGAGAAAAGGGACATTTGATCGATGGGATTCCATTAGAGCAGGGTGGAACGTTGCGGGTTGCACTTTGTCAGAAAGAGACATTGCGATCGCTTCCTCGCAAGCTTCCTCGCAGATCGAAATTCTCACATTTCGATTCATTCACAACTTAACTTCGATTTAAGATACACTGCCGACTGTTGCAGGTTGCTCTTGAGTTTGAGCAATGCCTTGAATTGTCAACACATGACAAGGAGCATGATGCAAGACATAGTTACTGACACTTCCCAGCCAGAATTCTCGAAACCCACTCAAGCCACGTCGCCCAATCACGATTAAATCAGCATTCCAAGTCTTTGCTAAAGTACAAATCACTTTGCCTGGATCACCAATGTTTTGAGAGAATTCAGTCGAAATTCCTGCTTTGTCTGCTTGTTCTTTGAGCGATCGCAATTTTTCAATTCCTGCCTGCTCTCGTTCTTGCCAGCGTTTCAAATAGCTTTGTGTGATCGATTGTGGAATTCCGACATAAGGATCACTCGGATAGACTTCATCAAAAGGGGCAAGAGCGTGAAAGATCATCAATTCTGCTTGATTAGTTTTTGCGAGAGCAAGGGCTTGGCTAAAAATGATCGGAGTCGAGTCAGAATGATCGATCGCGACTAAGATTTTGTGGAACATGGAGAGAACCTCAACGGATTACGATACCTTAAGTTATAGAGACTAAATTTGAGAAACTTGTGAGGTTCAAGGTTTCACGATGAATATGAAGAGTGTTATCAGGAGCGAAACGGATGATGATGTCGAGGTCATCAGTGAAGTAACTGCTGCCGCATTTCAGACTTTGGAAATTAGTAACCACACTGAGCAATTTATTATCCAGGCACTTCGCACTGCTAAAGTTCTCGCGGTATCGCTCGTCGCAGAACTGGAGGGTCGTGTTGTCGGTCATATTGCCTTTTCACCCGTCATGATTTCGGATGGCACTCAGGACTGGTATGGTCTTGGACCTCTTTCGGTGTTACCAGCGTACCAGCGGCAGGGTATTGGTAAAGCGCTGATTCAGGAAGGACTGTCGCGACTGAAAGAACTGAATGCAAAAGGCTGTTGTCTTGTAGGACATCCGGAGTACTACAAGAAAGTCGGGTTTCAGAATATTGCGGGGCTTGTTTATGAAGGTGTGCGTCAGGAAGTTTTCTTTGCATTGTCTTTCGATGGGCATTATCCGCAGGGTACTGTTACTTTCCATGAGGGATTCAAAGCGGAGAATCCACAGGATGATGCAAGCAGGATTTCGTGAGGATTAGGAAGTTTTTGCGCGGCAGTTGCGGTCTTGTCTGTGTTACTAAGTGAGGAACTATTCTATTCTTAAGAGGATTGGTCAGGGAGAACACTTTGTATGTCCGAGTTCGACCTCGAAATAACGCTGCGCGAGATCACTAAGGAAAACTGGCGTGATGTCCTCCGCTTAAAAGTAGCCCCACACCAAGAGCAGTTCGTGGCATCGAACGCTGCGTCGATCGCAGAAGCGCATTTTAATCCAGAGGTTGCTTGGTTCCGTGCGATCTACGCTGGCGATGTGGCAGTTGGTTTTTTGATGTTAGAAGACAACGTAGCTCAGCAAGCGTACTTTCTGTGGCGGTTTATGATTGGTGAGCAATATCAAGGGCATGGGTACGGACGAAAGGCGCTGGAGTTGCTCTTCGCGTATGTCAAGACGCGCCCTGGAGCGGATGCGGTTGAGACAAGCTGTGTTCCAGCCAAAGGTGGTCCCGGTCCGTTCTACGAGAAGATGGGTTTTGTCTACACTGGAACAGAAGAAGAGGACGGCGAACTGTGTATGCGACGTGAATTGTGATCTAGAAATGGTGTGTGGGTAGCGATCTGGCACAAAGACAAACGATCGCGGAACCGCAGGCATCGTCCCCGTTACGAATCCCACCTCAACGACGATCTTCAAAGCACTCATCTCGCTCAACATTCCAAAAAAAGCTCTCGGCTTATGGTGGAGTAGATACTTTGTTAACGATTTGTAACCATTGTTCAACCCTAAAATTTAGACCTTCTAGACTGCAAAAAGGGAGTTCAGCAGTCGGGAAGCGTTCTATGAAAATTCTAGTCATTGAGGACGATGAATTAACGGCTCAGGCACTTACAACCATTCTCACCACTCACAATTATGTGGTTGAAACCGCAGGAACCGGAGCATCTGGATTAGCCCTCTTGGAGAGTTTTGAATACGATTTATTGATTCTAGATGTAGGCTTACCGGATCTCGACGGGATCGAACTCTGTCAGCAAATTCGCTCAAACTCGATCACGATTCCCATTTTGCTCCTAACGGCTCACGACAACCACCACGATCGAGCATTAGGCTTAGATGCTGGAGCCGATGATTACCTCGTTAAACCGTTTCATGAAGAAGAATTAGTTGCCCGAATTCGCGCCCTACTCAGACGTGCTAATGTTGCAGCCTCCCCGATACTCGAATGGGGAGCGTTACAACTCAATCCTAGCACTTGCGAAGTTCAATACCGCTCCACTCCACTCATTCTCACTCCCAAAGAATACGCGCTACTTGAACTGTTCCTCCGAAATGGACGACGTGTCTTCAGTTGTAGCAACATTCTGGAACACCTGTGGACTTATGAAGATACGCCCGGTGAAGAAGCCGTCAGAACTCACATTAAAGGGTTACGACAGAAGCTCAAATCCGCAGGTGCAGCGGCTGACCTCATCGAGACAGTTTATGGCATTGGATATCGTTTGAAACCACTGAGTTCAACGGACTCGACAAACCAGACAATCGCACAAGAACTAAGATCAAAACTTAGTGTCATTTGGAACACGCACAAGAACCGAGTAAATCAACAGATCGTTGTGATTGAGCAAGTCGCTTGTCAAGCAAATTTGGAACTCCAGGCACAGGCAGTTCAGCAAGCTCACACCTTAGCTGGCTCCTTAGGTTCACTTGGGTTTCCTGAAGGTTCAAAGCTAGCAAAAGAGATGGAATCCATCTTAGTAAAACCCGCTTTGAAGCCAAAAAACTTACAGCACCTGAGAGAACTCATTTCAAAATTGCGTCGGATCATTGATCTCCCTACATCGACTCATGATTCGATTTGCCCAGAGCCTAGTCCTATCGAGCTAAAGACTCATCAGCCTCTAATTTTGATTGTTTCACGCGATCGCGATTTCATTGAGCCGCTCCAAAAAGAAATCCCACTCTGGAGCTATCGAAGCACCACCGCTTCAACACCCAACAATGCCGCTAAGCTCTGTGAAAATGAATCCCCTAGTCTAGTTCTGCTCGATTTGGACTGCTTTGATTCGCTAGAAACAGGACTCGAATTACTTTCGTTATTTCAAAACTATTCTCCTGCTATTCCCACAATCGTCTTCACCGCTCAAAACGACCTCACTGAACGCATAGAAGTCGCTCGAAGAGGGGGACGATTGTTACTCGATCGAACCGCTTCAACCTCACAGATTCTTGAAGCGATCGCACAAGTCATGCGGCGCACTTCCCCCACTCAAGCGAGAGTACTTGTGGTCGATGATGATGTTGCATTACTAGAAGCATTAAGCACAGTGCTGCAACCCTGGGGATTGCAAGTCTTTACGCTGAACAATCCCCATCAGTTCTGGAACACATTGGAAGCCGTGAAACCTGATGTACTCGTTCTCGATCTAGAATTTCCTGACCTAAATGGGATTGAACTCTGCCAATTCGTTCGCAATGATTTGCGCTGGAATCAACTCCCGATCGTGGTTCTTACCGCTCATTCAGAATCCGAAACGATCGCTCAAGTCTTTGCAGCAGGAGCCGATGATTTTATTAGTAAACCAATTGTAGAAGCAGAGCTAGTCGCAAGACTGCTCAACCGATTAGACCGAGTGAAATTATTGCGGCAATTACTAGAAATTGATCCCCTCACAGGCGTAATGAATCGACAGAAGTCAACGCAAGATCTCGAAGCCTTCTTCAAATCGTCCGATCGATCTCAGCAACCGATTGCGATCGCGGTGATTGATGTCGATCATCTACGCGATGTGAATGCTCAGTACGGTCATGCAGCAGGCGATGCTGTGCTGCGGCAATTTGGGCATTTGCTCCGACAATCTTTCTGTAGTGAAGACGTAGTGGCACGATGGGGTGGCGAAGAATTTGTGATTGGCATGTATGGAATGACTCGTGAGGCAGGAGTACAGCGTCTCATTCAGGTGCTGGAACAAATTGATCACCAGGCGATGCTGATTGATACCGGAGAAACCGTTTCTGTGACCTTTAGTGCAGGAGTTGCTCAGTATCCTGAAGATGGCAAAGACCTCAAAACCTTGTATCGAGTTGCAGATTTAGCCCTGCGTCAAGCCAAACAATTGCGAGAAAAGGTCTACCCGCAGCGTTCAATGAGTTCGATTCTTCCCGCTGAGCCAGAAACTTCTTTGAAACCTTGATCCAACTTCCTCACAAGTTCCTCACAGTCTTTTCGTATCGTAAGACCAGAGCAAATTAGCTCGAATCAAAACAGGAGGGCAAAGTATGTCAACGATTGATAAACAACCCTTGGAAGAACAAGTGCGAGAAACCACCACTCAACAACGTCTGGATGAGGAATATCGTAATCAAACTGTTCATCGCCGAGCTGAAGATGCACTCGAAACGATGGCAGCCAATGACCTTGACCAAGCGACACGAGAAGCTGTGACGCAAGAGCGGCAACATGAAGAACAACTGCAAGAAAAAGCTCACCTGCGAGCCGCAAGTAACAGCTAGCTGACACCCTTTGATTTGAGGAGAAGTATTATGTCTAACCGCATTCAATCCACTTGGCAAACGATTAAAGCCATTCCAAACAATGTGCGGATGTTTATGTCTGAAGCAATGGTGCGGATTTTTGGTGTGAGTGATGATGACTATCCCGCAACAGGAGTACAACCCTTTGAAGGTGAGCCTGCGAAAGATAAGCATTTCTAGAATGTGAATCCAGTCGTTGAGTTGGGGTGAATTTGCCTCAACTCATTTCTTTTGAATCTCGATCGCACAAAGATCTCAAACCCTTCTTCAGAGCTAGAAGAAGGGTTTGGATTCAAACTCATGATGATGCGAGATCGCCACTTCAAGCGTAAGCAAATTCATTTTCTGCATCCTGTTCAGCCTTTAAGTCAGCAGGTTTCTGAATCACTAGCACTGAACAAATTGCATGATGCACCACATAGTTACTCACACTGCCTAGCATCACCTCCTGCAACCCAGAGCGCCCCCTCCGACCTATCAAAATCGCGTCTGCTTCCCAATCTTTTGCCATTTGACAAATCTCTTTGCCGGGACTGCCATAAGTAAGACAGTAATCCGCAGCAATATTTGACTGATGAGCTTGATGAACCATTGCCCGAAGTCGATCGAGATGTCGCTGCTCAAACTCTTGCCGTTCTTGTGCATAGCCTTGTATCAACTCCTGATAGACGGCTTCATCAACGACAAACCCAACATTTGTCAATGCGAATGGATAACTCGGAAAATCCTCTTCAGCAGAAGATAAAACATGGAAAAATCTAAGTTGAGCTTTCAAAGCTTCTGCCAGTGAGATTGCTTTCTCAATCACGAGATCACTCTGCTTAGATTCATCGATCGCAACTAGAATTTTATCGAACATAGAATATGATCCTCTGACCTCTAACTCCTCTGTTGTAAATCAAAGTTGTGAGAAACTTGTGAGGAATACCAATGCACGCAATGGTTTCTCAATGCAACAAAAATTCAAGCTCGTTGCGCTCTGAAGTGCTACTATATAAGCAGATTCGTAAAAAGTCTCCACTCCCAAAAGCCAGCAGTTCAACCGTCTACAGCGAGTGTCGATGTGTTAGCTAGCCCAAAGCCAAGCTCTGATTGTAGGCAGCTAGGAGTCGTAATACGAAATCCAATGTCTGAAGGTTATAGAGAAAACTTAAATTGAATAGTTCACCTGGCAAAGGGGATTGATTACGATCAATCTCCTCTGTTTTTGGATCAATTTGGATGGTTTTCCTAAACAGAATCTGTATTCCTCACAACTTCCCCAAGTTCTCACTGTATAACAAACATAGATGCTGAACAGCCAATGCAGGCTTGACACCACAATTCAGCTTTAGCTAGGAGTGCCCCTATGTTGAAAAAGATTCTCGTCGCTTTAGGTGATTCCGCAATGAGCGAAATCGTATTTGAACAAGCGCTCACGATCGCACGAGCCTTTAATGCTCACCTGATGATTCTGCATGTTCTAGCGGTCGATGAGGCTGGATTGCCGTTGCAGAATTTTTTACAGGGTGATAAGCCTATAAGCTTACGCTCCGGAAAACAACTTCAACAAGAATGGCAAACCTATCAAACAGAATGGCAAACTCGATTGCAGTCCTATGTGCAGCAGGCAGAAAGTGTGGGTGTCCCTGCTGAATTGTCGCAGAGCTATGGCACTCCTAGTCATGTCATTTGTGATTAGGATTGGGCTTGGAATGCCGAATTGATTGTACTCGGTCGGCAAGGACAAAGCCATGTTCCAGGCTGGATGATGGGAAGTGTGAGTGCTTATGTTACTCAACATACGACTTGCTCAGTCTACCTGGTGTCTGTTCAGCAAAAAACAGAATCGACTTCAATTCACGATCGTGAATTGACCGAAGTTTAATCCACGCTATGATGTCTCAACAATTCACCAAACTTGCGATCGCTCTCGTGCCTTGCGTTACTGAAGTTGTTATCGTTTCAGCAATGCAAGCTCAGCCTCCTACTTTAGCCACACTGAGCGATGGGAACTATCAAATCTGTACACAACCTCCTCCCAAAGATTGGCAGCAAGGTGAAGGAGTTTGTCTCGTTTTTCGCAAGCAGAATCAGCAAATTGAAGGGTACTATGGTTATCCGCACTCGGATGGCTTTGTCTGTCTACGCGGACTGTTGAATGACGGTCAAATTATCGGACAGGCTTATCTCGTGTCTTGGGAGGGGAGTCAATGGAGAAACCCTCCAAACAAAGCATTCTTTTGGGATGAAGAACAGCAACTTCAGTTAGCTCAAGGGAAAGTGATTGAGCAGAATCGCCAAGCTGAATCGCATCGAATTCTGTTCCAGAAGGCAACGTTGAACTTTCAATCCTTCTATCTATATCCCAAGCCGCAGATGACTTCTTCGCAACAACTGTGTGATTGGAGTTTTGCCCGATCGTGAAAGAGGCATACAAGTTTACTTTTTTAGCAACCCTAATGCGCGGCTCCCATAGGGTTTCTAACTTCTGCCCTTGCGTTTCTGACGATAGCCAATCACTTGATCGACTGCCTTTTCTATCCGCCCCCTGCCGATGGCTGATACCAATTGAGAATCACGACGACCGCTCCGCTTAGATACCAGTATTACGAAGGCTTGAGCGCTTGCGCGTCAGCCGTTTGCGAAACTCGTCCGCCATTAGAACAATCGGGGGGCAGACGAGTAACGCCAGCCAGTGGATCGGTTGCAAGGCAGTGGTAGAAAAAATCGATGCTAGGGGAGGAAGATAAATGATAGCGAAAATCAGCAGCCATTCTGCTGCAATGCCAAGCCAGATCAAGCGATTGCTGAAAAAGCCCAAGCGGAAGATCGATACTCGTTCTGAACGGCAAGCAAATACATTTCCCACTTGAGTCGCGACGATCGCAGCTAACGTCATCGTCATCGCTTGATAGTAAACCGTCATCGTTCTAGCATCCGCAGAATGCGTCACAATACTGGGTGTGATCGCTTGCAACTCGCTAAAGCTATAGCCCTGGGTAAACCACACGAAGAAAAATCCTGCCATCCCTAGCACCCCTTCGATTGGACCGAGAAAGCAGTAGGCTCGCATCAGCAATTCTCGATCGAGCAGTGGCTTCGATTTCTCGCGGGGCGGTTGCTGCATCGTTCCCATCTCAGGAACTTCCGCTCCCAATGCTAGAGCAAGCACCATGTCTGTTCCTAAATCAATTGCCAGAATTTGCAGAATCACCAACGCGGGCGGAATCTTGAACAACACCATGAACAGAAATGGGAAGAACTCCGGGACATTGGATGCCAAGATATACGGGCACTTGTCCACTTTTGGTGATCTAGTATTGAGAGGTAACTAACTTGTTAGCAAAAATCGCTGCTCTAGTAGCTTGATCCCTGCTCGACCATACATTTGCCGCTTGAGCAGTTTCAGGCGATTGATTTGTCCCTCAACAGGTCCGTTACTAATCGGCAGAGACATTGCTGCTTTTACTGCTTCATAGTCCTGCTGTAGTCCTTGACCAAATTTCTGAAAGGGCACAAGATCGCAGGTGTCTACTCGCTCCAACCAGGCATCAAATTGCTCAGATTGACGATGGCGAATCAATTTGCAAAAAGTCTCACTCAGATCGATCGCGGTTTTCAAAACTGGGGAATGCGCTCTCAACCTCTGAATGAGCCGTTTCTGTTCACGAGTGCGCTGTGTAGGATGTCGCATGACGATCCAAGTGGCTCGATTCGCGCTTAAAGGAGTCGCAGCCACTTTTGGCAAAGCCTTGCGTTTTGGCATACTAGCAACCGGGCGAACTGGAGATTGAGCGTTGAGATGCCCTGCTTCACGCAACCGATGAATATATCGGCTTAAGGTCCGTTCACTGCTCTTATAGCCTTGTCGTTTTAGTGCTCTGAATAATCCATGCGCCCGTTTGTGCTTCTGGAGATATTCAAGGATGAAGGTGCGGTAGGGTGCAGCCAGACTGTCTCCGTAGTCAGCACGTCGCTGCGGGTCAGCGAATTGAGGTTTACGCAGATCACGTTGAACCGTCCGAATTCCCAAACCAACCTGTTGAGCAATGGCAGCAGTAGACCATCCTTGCTCAAATAAACTCCAGATGGCTTGATGCTGCGCGCTACGCTTCTGCCAATGAGCAGAACCAATTGCTGCCTCAGTTTGGGGTTCAGATTCTGGCTTTGATACTAAGTTTGTCGGCATTTGATCAAGACTCGCAACCGTTTCTGAGCCAACGGACTTTGACTCAGGTTGTCCAACAGTCTTGAGTGCTTGAGTTTGAGTTCTCAAGACCTGCTCTAATACTTCTGCAAGATTCTGCATCAAGTGAAAACGGTCTGCAACTTGAGTAGCACTCGGTGCACCTGCTGTGATTCCACTTCGGTACGACGAGGAGCGATCTCGTGACACGATTTCGATACCTGGATACTGGCTCAACCATTGAGAAATTGGCTCAGCAGATCGTCCAGATAGTAGCGCAATCGGTCTATGGGTTTCTAAGTCCACAATAATCGTGCCGTAGCTGACGCACTTGCGAAAAGCAAAATCATCAACCCCCACAATCTTAGGCGTTGTAACCTGCGGAGGCGGTAAGCGCATTACCAATCGTAGTATGGTATTGCGGCTCACAGCACAATGCAACTTCTGACTCAATCTGATTCCGGCTGCACCTCCTAAGACCAAGCCGATTTCACTCAATTGAGTATTCAAGCGCTGAGTGCGTCGTGCCCAAGGTGCTGCGATCTGATGCAATCGCTCACTGAAGATCCGACGGGGACAGGAGGCGTTATCACAGAAGAATTTTCGCACTTCAAATTGCATCACCACCCGATAGTCTGCCCACGGTAAATCTCCAAGTGTTCGTTGATATCGGCTATGCACTCGAACTGCTTGCTGCTGACAAACCGGGCATAGTGCAAATGCTTGGGTTGAGCAAAGTTCAATTTGCACTTGCTTCTGAACGCGATCTAGTTCATAGTTCTGAATCTGTAGGTGTTCTGAGTCGGGAAGTAGGTCTAAAAGTTCCACGAATTATCTGAAGAGTTGCTTGCTCCATTCTAGCTAATGCTTCACCAAAAGTGGACAAGTGCCCAGCAAGCTCGTCAGGAAAAACGCTATGCAGAGAGCGACGCGATTCGCGATCGACTTCAAGCAGTTGGCATTACTCTTGTTGACCAACCGGATGGACAGACTCGCTGGTATCAGTAGAGCGTCCGCAGTCAAAGATTGACTTGCTGCGGCTTGGGCTGATGGTTGAACCAAAAAGAACGAGTTTGGAAACATTACAGTCAACGAGTTGAACAGTTAAAGAGGCATTGGGCGACCCATACAAGAACAAAACAATCCCTTTCTGAGTGCGAATAAAGTCGCTGAACTTCATCGGGTCACGCACAAAGAAGACGGGTGTATTGTTGCCGACAAGATCCCAATTGCCCTCTTCAGTGTAGAACTTCACCGCAAAGCCGCGCACATCTCGTTCTGCATCCGCAGCACCCCGCTCTCCAGCCACCGTAGAGAATCGCGCCAAGACTTCGGTTTGCTTGCCAATTTCAGAGAATAACGTTGCTCTAGTGTATTGGGTAATATCCTGAGTCACAGTGAATGTGCCGTATGCACCTGAGCCTTTCGCGTGAACGACTCGCTCCGGAATCCACTCTCGATTGAAGTGCGCCATCTTCTCAACAAGGTAGAAGTCTTGCATCAATAGCGGACCTCGTTCTCCGGCAGTTAAAGAATTCTGATTATCGCTGACTGGAATTCCTGCATCGGTTGTCAGTCTCTCTTTCGGTGTTTCGGGCATCGTATTTCATCCTTCTCATTTAGAGATGAATCATTGAACTGTTTCAGCCTTTTCAAAAACTCTACTCACACCCTTACCAGGCAGCGCTCGCAGCATGAACTGCCGTTACTGATTGCTGTCTCGCTTCTTCACCAATATTCAAATTCTGGTTTTGGTCAGGATCGAGAAATAGAGCGATCTCCACGCGGACTGCTATCGATGTGCAAAAAATGGGACATCGTTGATTTGGTGAATAAAAACGGTACAGACTTGGAACTAAGATTTTCGGTGAGCCATACCAGCAAGGACATAGCCAAAATTTGGTAGACGATCGGCAAAGATTTGTCCCATTCCGGGTGCAGTGGGAAGCGTCCAATCTTTCTGCAACTCAGCCGCGATCGCAATCGTATTGACGCATTTCACGCCTGCTTGAGTCATTCGTGCGATCGCAGCAGCTTGTGTGGTCGTGTTCCAGGTTCCAGACGCATCAATCACAGCGTAAACATCGTAGCCCGCACCCACAGCAGAAATCGCTGGAAATGCTAAGCAAACATCAGTGGTGACTCCTGCCATGATTAGCTTTCTGCGTCCGGTTTGTTCGACTGCTTGCACAAAAGCTGGATCATTCCAGGCGTTGATAATAACGCGATCAACGATCGGAACGCCCGGAAGTGCCTGAATCAGTTCAGGAAACAGCGGACCATTCGCACCATTTGGATTACTGGTGGTAAGAATCGTGGGCAAGTTGAACAGCTTTGCAACTTCTGCTAAATACAAGGCGTTATTCTTCAGATTGACCGGATCAATATCCGTTACTCCGAAAAGCATTGTCCCAACTTGATGATCGATCAGCAGCATGGCTGCATTGCTCGGAGTCAGTTGCTCAAAAAACTTGGGGTCAGTGACCATAACTTTTGTTCCTCATTGAAACGGAGAATGAAGCGAAACAGGAGCAAAATCCGAACTTCTAAAAGGTATTAAAGACAGTTATCCGAGTAAAGTCTTTCCTTTTCCTGCTCGAAAATTGCCGATTCTTGCGATCGTTCAAGCAGATTCGTTACTGTTGCTCCCGATAAGCTTTGGGAGACGTATGCACATACTGGCGAAATACAGTCGAGAAGCGGCTCTGATGGCAGAAACCTGTGAGATAAGCAATTTCTGCGATCGGGAGATTCGTCGTTTTGAGTAATTGCTTGGCGCGTTCTAGGCGTTGATGGACAATGTAACAGTGAGGCGTGAGTCCGATCGAGTGTTTGAATAAGCGAATGAAATGATAGGGACTCATCTGAACTAATCGAGCCAGGGTGTCAATGCACAATTCCTCATCTAAGTGGGCATGGATGTACTCGATCGCAACTTGCAGCTTAGACTGTCCTCCCCGAATCTCTGGCAGCACAAAGGAAGTATTTGAGTAGTAGCGCAGGAGGTGCGCCGCCAGCATCGTTGCCGCAGCATCAGCGTAGAGTGCGTCTACGACACTGGGGTTTAGAACCGCAGACTTGAGAACCAAACCTAACTGCTGAATCAACGGATCTTGCGGACGAAAAGCGGGAAGAATTTCGAGCCGCTCTGGATCAATCCAATCGTGAGCGAAACTAGCAACGAATTCAGGTTCGAGATAGAGATGAAACACTTGAGCCGAAGTCAGCGTCCGAATAGTTCGCTGCACACCAGCAGGATTGATCCAAAACACATCTCCAGGGGCAAAACAGCCCTTTTCCATTTTGTGATCGATGACACGCTCTACTTTGGCAGGTGTACCAAGAGTGAAGTACCCCACCGCCTATGCGGATGGGGCTTCCAGTTTCATCGGTCAAAGCCACTTTCGGGAGTTCCCAATCCTGGTCTTACTTGTCCTCCGGAGGTTTGGTACACGCGCTGTGACCCTGACTCCCGTAGCAGATTGCTCCGCTACCCTGGCAGACTCCCTGCTTCCCAAGGAGTTTGATTGTGATTCGACAAACGCATCTTGGATTTACGGAAATCTCCAACCAGCGGACTTGTTTCTTCCCCCTTTCTCATGCTCGTTGCAGGGCTAAAAGCCTTTTGTTGTCAGCCATGTGGGCGGGTCAACGACCAATACAACTTTACCAGATTTTCTTGCTTCGTTGGTGAGAGATTGCGCCCTCGATCGAGGGCGCATCGCTATCCATCCCCATCGCATAGGCGGATGGGGAATTCCGCGAGTTCGTTAAGGCTAATAACGTGCTTCGAGAAAGTATGCTCTGGGGCTTCACAAAGCGGAATTTGGTAGTTAGCAACTTGAATCTGTTTCCAGTTCAATCGAATACTGCTGACTTGCGCGGTGTCGGGCATGACTTGAAGCAACTCTTGCTCTTGAGTGGGATCAATGATCAAAGAAGACTGCTTCAGCATAATCAAGCCCTAATTCGGTGTAAACGCTTACCCCTCCTATGATTGAGCCAGGAGTTGAGCGACCTCAACGAGATACCTGTTCACAGATCGCACTTCTCAGTGCAGAATGTTGCCAATCACCTGTAAACCGCAATCCATTGATGAAAAATGTGGGCGTGCAAATCACTCCACTTTTCTCACCACTTTCGCAATCGCGTCGAACACGCGGAACATACACATCGCTGGACATCTCCCGCAAAAAGCGATTGATATCTAATTCCAGTGCTACGGCGTGTTCAATCAGACTAGCATCATCAAAGCAGTGACGATGCCTCATCAAGCGATCGTGCATTTCCCAAAATTTGCCCTGTGCGCCTGCGGCTTCGGCAGCTTCGGCAGCGTGTTGAGCAGTCGGGTGACGATCCAGGCAGGGAAAATGACGAAACACAAAGCAAACTGGAGCGAACTGCATTTGAATCGATTGGATCAACTCGTATGCCTCAACACAGTTGACACAGGCATAATCGCCATATTCCACAAGCGTCACGCTGGCTTCAGACCCTCCTTGGCAATGGTCTTCGGCTTGAACGGGTGGAATGAGTTGAAACCTGGGTTCGGCGTGGGACATTGAGCGCTCCTCGCGATCCAATGCAACTGATGTTTACTGTACGCGAAACTTTCAGTTTTGTGATTCTCAAAAATCGTAGACTTTAACCTAGCAAATCAGCTAGGTAGCGATTTTTTTGACAATCTGCGAGAATGCAGTTCTGTCGAATCAACACCACTTGGCTCACGCTCGCATCGCTTCATTACACACCAAGTCGAATCGGAGTCTTCACAGTATGAATGGACGAACGACCTATCTTCTTGCTGCCCTTGCAGGTGGAGCAATTCTACCTGTCCAAGTCGCTTTGAATACGCTGCTGAGGCGGTATGTGGGTGAACCGATGCAGGTGACGTTTATTTCGTATCTGGCAGGAACCTTAACCTCGCTTGTGGTTTGTTTTGCGGCACGATATCCGATGCCTGCTTCGAGCGCACTGATGCAGACTTCTTGGTGGATGTGGATCGGCGGATGTTTGGGAACGCTGTACGTTTGGTCTACGATTTTTGCGACCCCAAGAATTGGAGCCGCGCTTGCACTGGCACTGACGATCGCAGGTCAGATGATTGCTGCCTTGTTTCTCGATCATTTTGGTGCGATCGGGCTTGCAAAATACCCAGCGAGTCCGATTCGGATTGCAGGCGTTGTATTTGTCATCTTGGGCGTTTCGTTAGTCTCAGTTGCAAAGCGATAATTGAGACTAACGAAACGCGATTTTCTTTAGCACCGATCGCGAAGAGATCGCAATTCTTCGCTAAGGTGAGGGTAGCAATTCAATGAGACCCACTGATATCCGGGAGCTTTGGCGGAAAGCTTGAAGAAGAGATATTTGCGGACGATCTGGTAACACCTTCTTTGGACAACTGTCTTTCAATACTGCGATCTTGTCTTGTGGTTTTTCTAAGATGGGTATAGCCATCCCTTAAACAGTCGCGTAACCTGCGGCATAACAATCCATGTCATTAGTGGCATCATAATACTGATGCTGACTAGCGTTGCTAGCCAAGCGGGTAGAGTGCTGGTAATCGGTCGAAGCAAGGTTGGTAAGATTGAAATCATGGGGTAGATTCCGATCGCACTGACGATCGCAGTTTTCCACTTCGGGGGTGGTGCAACGTTGGGCGCTTCAGGTAAGGCAAACCAAGCCTCTAAGCCATTGACCCGCGATACTTGAGGCGTTTCTGTGAGCGCATCGGCTCGTGCGATCCAACCCTGGCAGATCGAAGAGACTTCCCATTCCTGCAAGTGAATCAGTGTATCAAATCGCATGATCAATTGCCATTCGCCTCGTCGATTCTTGGGATGCAAAACTTCGCTTCCTAAGTAGCCCGGAAACGTACTAGCGGCTAGAGTGACACCGCGAACGGCTGCCTCAAAATCAGCTTCATATCCGGGTTTAACTCGACGAGCGATAGCAACGACAGCAGGCGCAGAATGATTAGAAGGGAGTTCTTTCATAGTGATGTTAGAAAGTAAAAACAGTGCGGAGAGTTCCAGTCACGATCGTTCCATTACTACTCTGATTCGCTGAATGGGTAATCACCTGAATGAACGGAGTGAGTCGAATGCTGTTCGTTAGCGGAATGTTATAGAACGCTTCGAGATTGGTCTGTGTCGCGTTTCCTATTTCTGTCAAAATGAAAGGCTGAACGATTCCGAGTCCAGCTAAATCGCCTTTCGCAAACAAGTTCTGAAGAGAAACTCCGGCAGACCAGTAACTAGGGCGAATGTTGCCGACGGTCGTATCAGGATAGGAAGCATACCCATAGCGACCAAAGATTCCAATCTGTGGCGTAATTGCCCAATCAAAGTTTGCTCCTAGCGCCTGAAAATTACTGCCTAAGACCTTGCCGCCGCTATATTGCAATCGGACGGTTAGCGATCGCGTGGGTGCATACTCTAGTTCCACAACTCCCATGTAAGGATCGCCAAACAATCCCCCTCGCGCACCGCCGCCAGCGATCGGAAAGAGGCGAATGTCTCCAGGACTGCCGCCACCGATGAATCGCTGATTTTCGGGCAAGTTTTCCTCCGCACTACTCGCAATATAAACTGCGCGAAGGCTTAAAGCACCTTGATTGGGCTTCCAGTCGATCGCGGCTCCTGCCCCTCCAGGTCTCGGCAACAGCACGAAATTATTGATCAGAGATTGAGTTGAGAAATCTCGGAAGCTAATATTCGCGAATCGGTTTTTGTCGATGAAATCACCCGCTACCATTCTTGCACCTACAGTCACGCTCAGGTCTTGACTGGGTGTAAAGGTGTAGTACAAACGAGCAAGCGAAAGCTGTGAAGTGCCAGGAATCGCAAAATCGGGTGTACTGCCTAGATTGGGTTCTAACAATCCAGCCGCATTATCGTTGATGCCTGGACTCGCAGAAAGTAACCGCAGCTTTAACAAATCAGTGCCCTTGAAACTGGTATTGAGATCGAAGCTGAGACGATAGAGAACGGTTGGATTGAGTTGATCACGAGTGACGATCGCGCCTCTTGGACTAATGATACGCTCTCCCGAAAATCCGCCTGCATTCACCGCCAAAATTGCTTGTCCTGATAGTCGTGTTGTGGTTGAAAATTGCTGAGATTCTAGATTCGGAGTCCGAGCTTCTAACCGCTCAACTCGGTTTTGCAATGCCATCAGTTCAGCCGCAAATTCTGACCGAAGGCGTTGTAGAGCGATTAAACTCTCATTCGTTAATCCGTTTATGGATTGGATGCGATTCAAGCAGGTGTTGAGTGCAACAGCAAATTCTTGACGTGAGAGCGGCTGTTCGCCCCTGAAGCGTCGATCGAGATCGCCTGTGATGCACTGATATTGTTCGATTAGCGATCGTACTGCTAAATATGCCCAGCTTGACGGAAGAACATCGGACAATTGATCAACCGAGGTAAGCGCTTCTGATTGAGAAGATTCTGACGAGGCAACAGTCGGAACATCAGAGATAGTTTGAGCAAAGGCAAATGAGCGAGTGAGCCAAAGCCACAATCCCAAGAGTATTACGACGTGAATCCCTAGTTGCTTCATTTTCCACATCTCAGTTTGATTTGATCCATTACAGGCGATTTCCCCAGTAGCTGAGTTCTTGATAGAGTTGTCCGATTGCTGGACCTTCTGGCGTTTCCCAATCTTTCATGATTTCCGAGGCGATCGATGCCCAAGACACCATGACGGCTCCTGCTTGAGTCATTCGCAACAAAGCAGCCGTTTCATTCAACGAAGTATCAGAACCCGATACGTCAACAACTACATAGCATTCATAGCCTGCTTCTAAAAGATCCAGGGTGAGTTGGAGGGTGCAAATGTCCAGAGAGATACCTCCTAGCAACACCTTGTTGCGTCCCAGACTTGTTAGCTTGTCATGGAAGTTTGGTTCATCCCATGCGCTGGGAGTGTGACGCTCGATCCGAACAGCATGATCCGCATGAGCAATTACTTCTGGAAAAAATTTGCCGCGAAATCCACCTTCTTCTCCGAGCATAATGGTTGGCAAGTTAAAGATTTTTGATAGGCGCGCAAATGCTTCTGCATTTTTCCGAAGCAAGTCATGGTTAATCGTTTTCAACCCTGGAAGGAAGCCATCTAAGAAATCAACCAGAATGACAACGCAATTGTCACGAGTTAGTTTTTCACAATAATTCATGGCAGATTCCTCAAGTTTCTTTTGTCGTTTTCTTTGCTTTCATGAACCCTGTGAATCTTCGCCAGTTAGCTTTCGCCACTTTCCACTGAAACACCAGATGCACTGCAATAAAAGCTAGAAAGGTATACGCCAGCCAGAAATGCAGCGATCGACCCACTTCAACCATTGCATCGTTTTGAGGAAATAGATCGGGCAAGGGCAATCCGAAAAATTTGACATTGTTCGATCGAAAGGAATTGGAGAAGAAAAATCCAGCGATCGGGACTGCCCACATAAACACATACATCAAAGTATGCAGTGCAAAATTCTTCCACCATTGCGGCGAGAATTTAGGCAGTCGCTTTGTGTATTTCTTCCACATCACTTGAATCAGCGTGAGAATGCGCCAAGTCAGTAGCGCCATTGTTAATACGCCGATCGACTTATGAAAGTCGTAAAGCAGTCCTCGAAATGTAGTTCTTGGTAGCTGTGCCATGAACGTGCCACCGACAAATAAAACGAGATAGCAACCTGCCATCCACCAATGAACCGACATCAATCGCTGAAAAGCAGAATTGAGCTTTGGCTTCTTGGCGATCGCGTTTTGGAGTGAACTCATAGTGAATGCCTCTTACAGGATGCCGCCATTAACTTGAATCGTCTGCCCGTTGACCCATCGCGCCTCATCAGAGGCAAGAAAGGCAACCACATCAGCAATATCAGTAGGTTGTCCTAACCGACCGAGCGGAGTCGATCGCACTAAATGGTCTAGAGCATCCGCAGGCATGATCAATCCGTCTGTATTCGTCACTCCAGGCGATACGAGATTGACCGTGATGCCTCGATGTCCTAGTTCTTTGGAGAGCGCAAAACTGAATTGCTCGATCGCGGCTTTGCTCGCAGCATAAACGCCACCCATCGGAATACTTTGCCGAGTTGCACCACTCGATAAACTGATGATGCGCCCACCGTTGCTCAAGTGTTGTGCAGCCGCTTGCAAGGCAAAGAATGTGCCTTTGGCATTGGTGTTGAATACTTTGTCAAAGTCAGATTCGGTCATCTCTGTGGTGAGCTTGTACACAGACACACCGACATTATTGACGACGATATCAAGTTGTCCAAAGGTGTGAACCACTTTCTCGAACAGCGATCGCGTTTCTGCAATGTTGCTAATGTCCGATTGAATCGCAATTGCCTCTACCCCAAATTCTTTCAGGGTTGCAACGACTGCTTCTGCTTTGTCTCGATTGCCTGCATAGGTTAGAGCAACCGTTGCTCCTTCGCGCCCTAAACGTTGCGCGATTGCTTGACCAATTCCCCGCGATCCGCCTGTCACGATCGCCGCTTTTCCGTTCAAAGATGACATAAAATTTCTCCTGAATCTGAGGTGTCCACTACGCCAGCGATCGATGAGAGCCATCACATAAAGGAGCCGTGTTTGTGTGTTTGCAGAGACACAGCGCAACTTTTTTAGGCTCCGTTACTTCAAACTTGGTCGGCACAAAACCAGTTCCTTTGTGAGCGCCATTACAAAACGGTTGATTGCTGGAATGTCCGCAGCTACACCAATAGTAAGTTCCAGCTTCAAGCTCTAAAACTGTGGGTTTTTTATCGACAATAATAGGTTGCAAATCTAAATCAGAACTCATCGTGCCCTCCTAAATAGAGTGATTGGTCGTGACGGTGAAGCTTGAGCAAGTCACGGGTTGCTTAAATAAAGATTAAGATGATCAAGCAAGCTAAGTCTTTCCTTTTCTTGCCCAAATCTTGCTGAATCTTGCAGTCAACCATAGAAATTTACTGCTGCTCCCGATAAGCACTCGGAGAAGTATGCAGATATTGACGAAAGACAGTAGAAAATCGACTCTGATGACAAAAGCCTGTACGGTGCGCGATTTCTGCGATCGACAAGTTAGTAGATTTCAACAATTGCTGAGCTTGTTCTAACCGTTGACGAACAATATAAGCATGGGGTGTCAATCCCATTGATTGTTTGAACAGACGCACGAAGTAGTAGGAACTGATTTGCACAAGCTTTGCCAAGATATCAATCGAGAGGTCTTCATCGAGATGAGCATGAATATACTCGATCGCGACTTGTAGCTTCGCTTGACTAAATCCATTTGCTTCTGGTTGTAGCTCTTTAGAAACCGTGGAATAGTGACGCAACAAATGAGCCGCTAACATCGTTGCTGCCGCA
Organism: Leptolyngbya sp. AN10; assembly: GCF_050565645.1. Classification (NCBI taxonomy): domain Bacteria; kingdom Bacillati; phylum Cyanobacteriota; class Cyanophyceae; order Leptolyngbyales; family Leptolyngbyaceae; genus Leptolyngbya; species Leptolyngbya sp. AN10. The sequence goes on along the minus strand of NZ_JBNXVP010000001.1, from coordinate 206,348 downwards.
TCTGCATAAAGGGCATCAATGGCAGTGCCACTGTTCAAAGCAGTCTTGAGCGTGAATCCAAGCTGACGAATCAGCGGATCGTGGGGATGAAAATCGGGCAGGATTTCAACGCGATCGGGATTAATGTAGTCTTGGGCAAAGCAACTGACGAATTCAGGTTCAAGATAGAGGTGCAGAATGTGAGCTGGATTAATGACCCGAATTGTTCTGTACAGACCTGCGGGATTGATCCAGAATACTTCACCGTCTGTAAAGCGATCTCCCTGCACCTGATTGTCGATTAATCGCTCTAATCGGGTAGGCGCACCTAAGTTAAGACTAATGACGTGCTTGGATAGAGTATGCTCAGGGCATTCTAGTGCCGGAAGCTCATAGTAGGAAACGTTGAGATGCTTCCAGTTCAACTCAACACTGCTTGATCGAGGAGCATACGGCAGAATCCGACTCAACTCCTTTTCCCGAATGGGGTTAATGATCGGTGCCAATCGTTTGAGCATAGGGACTCTTCCAAAATTTTGATTGGAATCTACTGCTGAGTCAGAAGTTTAGCGATCTCGGTTTGTAAGGCATCGTTTTGCTTTAATAAGAAAAGTTAGGATGCAGATTCAAATCAGGAAAGTGACGCAACCTAACGAGCGGCATCGAGTGAAAGATGGGTTCGGCTTTGGTCATTGGGTAATCCTCACAACTGCGATTCACGGCAACTGACTTTTACTGTACGCCGCTTTCCAATTTTTGTGATTCCCTAAATTCGCAGACTTTGACCTAGCAAATCTGATAGGTGAACTTCAAAACCGAATAAATCCGCGTCGTATCGCAATCACAACGGCTTCGGTGCGATCGCTTGCCTGCAATTTATCGATCAAGCGGCAATTTTTCAATTAAAGTGAGAGTGCAGACGAATGATGTCTACCGCATGAAGGAGTAGCGCAAACGATGGGCGCTGTAGATCCACTGGTGATTGATTTTGCGAGAGAAGGGGATGTGTTCAGGCTTTATCCTGAAATGCCCCTGCTGTCGAGCGATCGTGCAGGCTGGAATGGTGTTCAACTTCGATACCATCGGCATCCCCCCTACCAACTGGCGAAAAATTATTCACAGCAACATCGCATTATTATTCACGATCGCAGTCCTTCACCGCCGATGGTTGAGGAGATGATTGAGCATCGCTTTCAAACTAAACAATTTAATCACGGTGATGTGACGATTGTGCCAGCGAATACCCTCAATGCTGCTTACTGGAATACAGAGTACGAATTCATTACCCTAAGTTTTGAGCCAAGTACATTTGCACGTTATACGTTTGATGCGCCTGATACTGCCAATATCGAATTTATTCCCAACTTCAGCAATCCTGATCCATTAATTCACAGCATTGGATTTGCACTCAAGTCAGAACTTGAATCGAGTGGCGTGAACAGTCGGCTTTATGTAGACTCGTTGACGGCTGCCCTGATGAATCATTTACTGCGACGTTATTCAGTCCAGAAATCGATCAACCAAACTCCTCATCATGGTTTATCAAAACGGCAATTGCAGCAGATTATTGATTTTATCGATCAGCGTCTTGACCAGGATTTAGCACTGGAAGATCTTGCAGCCATAGTGCAGATGAGTCCGAGTTACTTCTCCAACTTATTTAAGCGATCAACTGGGCTTGCGCCACATCAATACGTAATCCAATGCAGAATTGAGCGATCAAAACGATTGTTGCAGCAGGGTCAAATGTCAATTGCAGAAGTCGCTCATGCGCTGGGCTTTGCTCATCAAAGTCATCTTAGCCGTCACTTCAAACGGCTCGTGGGTGTCACCCCGAAAGTATTTTTGCGAAGTCAGTGAGAATGTGTCCGAAATCTCAAGAACGTGCAAGACTGCACAGAGCGAAATTTATAGAGTGAACTTATCAGGCTGAAGCAGAGGCAACTTTGCTGGGCTTGGTCTCCGTTCGTTGGGCTGACTGATGACACACATTCTCCATTTAGATTCCAGTCCGAGAGGCGATCGCTCCGTCTCTCGAACCTTGACCAAACAGTTCGTTCATCTGTGGAAGCAATTTCACCCGAACGTGACTATCACCTATCGCGATCTGGGGCATCATCCGGTTTCTCCAATCGATGAAGCTTGGATTGCAGCCGCTTTTAGTTCGCCGCATGAACGAACTCCACCGCTAGAAACTGCCTTGATGGTTTCCGATGAATTAATTGATGAGCTACTCGCCGCAGACCTGCTCGTTTTCGGCATTCCGATGTACAACTATAGCGTTCCTGCTAACTTCAAAGCCTACATTGATCAAATTGTGCGGGTACAACGAACATTTACCATCGGTTCTGATGGCTATGAAGGATTAGTACATGGAAAAAAGGCGTTAGTCATCACTACACGCGGCGGAAGTTATGCGGGTGGACCGCTCGATTTTCAAGAACCGTATTTACGGGCAGTCTTTGAATTCATCGGGATTGTAGACATTACTTTTATTCATGCCGAAAATCTGTCAATGGGGGCAGAAGAGCGGCAATTCTCGATCGCAGGAGCGCATCAAGCAATTCAACACACGATCGGAGCTTGGCAATCGAGCTACAGCCTGAGCAATTCATCTTACTGGTAGAGACTAAAACGCTTATGAATCGCAACATCGTTTGGCTGATGGCAATCACCAGCGGGGCTGCTGCTGCAAATTTGTATTACAATCAACCGCTTCTTGCAGCAATGGGTCAAAGCCTCGATGCTTCTGTTCAAGCAGTCGGGTTAATTCCGACGTTAGGACAGGTTGGATACGCCTTGGGTAATTTTTTCATTGTTCCGCTCGGTGATTTGCTAGAGCGAAGACGCTTGATCGTTAATATGCTGATTGGAACAGCTCTCGCGTTGGCGGCAGCCGCTGTTTCTCCTACGATTAGTTGGTTAGTCGCTGCGAGTCTCATTATCGGAATCACCACGATCGTTCCTCAAATCACGGTTCCTTTTGCTGCGCTACTAGCTCCGATCGCAGTGCGCGGTAAAGTTGTCGGAACAGTCATGAGCGGTCTGCTGATTGGGATTCTGCTAGCACGAACGATTAGCGGCTTTGTTGGTGCAGAACTCGGTTGGCGATCGATGTACTGGATTGCGAGTGGCGTGATGTTGTTGTTGGCGATCGTGCTATTCTGGGTGCTGCCGAGAAGTCAACCTGCGGTAGTGCTGACGTATCGACAGCTAATGCAATCAATGATGAAGCTGGTTCGAGAGCCTGTCTTACAAGAAGCTTCAATTACAGGAGCAATGGCTTTTGGAGCCTTTAGCGTCTTTTGGAGTACCTTAATTTTTTTCTTGGAACAGCCGCCTTATCGGTATGGCAGTGGAGTTGCAGGATTGTTCGGATTGATTGGAGTCATCGGAGCCGTAGCCGCACCATTCGCTGGCAAACTAGCTGATCGTAGAAGTCCGAGAGTTGCGATCGTACTTGGCTTGATCACAACCGTTGTGTCTTTCCTGGTGTTCTGGTTATTCGGATACCAACTGTGGGGATTGGTTATGGGCGTGATTCTATTAGATTTGGGGGTTCAAGTCGCAACTGTATCGAATCAGGCATTGATCTATAGGTTGCCCGATGAACTGCATAGCCGATTAAATGCGCTATTCATCACGTTCTACTTTGTCGGTGGCGCAGCGGGTTCATTCCTTGGGGCTTATAGCTGGAATCTTTGGCGCTGGAACGGTGTTTGTGCAGCAGGCTTGTTGCTCTCTCTAATTGCTTTTGCACCCCTTCTAATCAAGCGTCAACCTCAACTATCTGCAAAGTAGGACAGTCATCTGAAAAAGGAGCTTTTTACAATGTTCAAATTCATGACCTCGTTAATAGCAGGAACAACTGTCACTATCTCAGTTCTATCTCTGCCCGTGCTTGCAGGACAGTCGAGCAACGGTCGTACTTTCTTCGATCGCTCACCTCGCTTAGTCAGAAGCTTTACCAGTCGCCCAATCTCCCGGTTTCCCTCAACCTATGAATTTACAATCACGGTTCCTGAAAATGCGGGTGCGCCGCTGCAAGCGGTGACAATCAGCCAAAATAGCACTGAAGGCGTTGAATTCGATCCGAGCAAGAGCGTTGCGTTTTTGGGCGATCGCTATGGTGTAGGTGCACAGTTGCCGCTGTCGGGTATCGGCGGAACTGAGTCGAGCAGTCCAAGGAAAAGCACGATCGTTTTTAATCAGCCTGTACAACCGGGATCAACCGTGACTATCGCGCTTGAAGCAAAACGCAATCCGAATTCAGGTGGAATTTATCTATTTGGTGTGACGGCTCATCCGGTTGGAGATAAAGCGGATGGGTTGTTTCTAGGTTATGGACGACTGACTTTCTATGACCAAGGCGGCTGAACCGTTAGCAAATTTCCACCTGAGTAACAATGCTAAATTATCGTTCAATAGCAGCAATCGCATTTTTCCTTTGTCTCTTTTCTCCGAGTGCGATCGCTCAATCCACACCAGCCAGTATAGATTCTCTTTCAAGTCCGGTTACGTCTGTGACTCAACTCAGCGATGTTCAATCAACCGATTGGGCATTACAGGCACTACGATCGATCAGCGATCAGTACGGGTGCATTGCAGGCAATCCGAACGGCACTTTTCGCGGTCATCAACCTCTCAGCCGCTTTGAATTTGCAGCAGCATTAAATCTCTGTCTGACTCGCCTGAATGAACGAATCATGAGCGCTCACATCAAGCAAACGGATCTAGAAATACTGCGGCGATTGCAAATTGAATTCAGTAGCGAGTTAACAACTTTGCGTGGTCGAGTCCATGAGATCGAAGCCCGAACTACAACTCTCGAAAAACAACAATTTTCAACCACGACCAAGCTTCAAGGTATTGTCGTGATGGCGGCTAATGCTGGAGGATTTACAGGAAATCGCATCGTTGACATTCGGGGGAATCCGATCACGGGCGCTCAACCGAATGCAACGCTATTGTATCGAGCCAGCCTTGTCTTAGATACAAGCTTTACCGGGAAGGATTTGCTGCGAATCTTGGTTGAGGCGGGCAGCGAGGGTATCGGTGACAATGCGGCTGGATTTCTCGAACCGACCTTGGGCAGCGTTTTGGATTATTCAGCCAAACCGCCCACAGGTAGTACCTTGGGATTGAGCCGAGTGATGTACACATTCAATCCTGCTTCAGATCTCGAAGTTTCTGTTGGACCTGTGATCACACTGACTGATTTTGTCGATCGCAATCGTTACGCCAATACAAGCTTTCAGGATTTCAGTACATTAGCATTTGTCAATAACTATGTGTTGTTTCCAGTCAGTGGTCTGGGGGCGGGGGGTGCAATTCGATGGAAGCTAGGAAACGGAGCATTCAACATCAATGCTGGCTATGTAGCGCTAGAAGCCCAAAATCCGAGCAATCAAGGTCTAGTTCGAGGGATAAGTCCGATTAGCCAGGCTCTCTATCCCAGCAGTCGGGGTGAAAGTGGTTTGTTTGGTGATACTCATCAAGGCATCGTGGAACTGGAGTACGCGCCTCTTGATGCTTTTTCGCTGCGGTTGCAGTATGCAGGGGGGCGAGTGTTAGACAATCGCTTTGATGCGATCGGGGCGAATCTCGAATGGAGCGTCTCACCTCGATTCGCCGTGTTTGGGCGCTATGGGTACAGTTGGTACAACAACACCGTACTTGGCGATCTCAATCCTCAATATTGGATGGCTGGGATCACGCTGAAGGATTTATTCAAACCTGGCGCATTTGCTGGAATCGCTGTTGGACAACCATTTATTGAACGCAACCTTGGAACAGGCACTCAAACAAATATTGAGGCGTTCTACAGCTTTCCAGTCAATGACAATCTTCGGCTTTCTCCAGTTGTACAAGTGATTACGAATCCGTCGAACCAGACAAGTAACGGCACGATCTTCACGGGGACGCTTCGTACCGTGCTTTTCTTTTAACCCATTTTTTAACTCACTTGTAGGAGGATGAACATGAATTGGAAACTCACACTCGTGCTCGTAACCACTGTCCTATTTCCGATGCCAATGGTTCAAGCAGCATCAACCACAGCAAACTCAACGATTAGTCCGATTCCTTCAAACGTTGCGATCTCGTCGATGTCACCTTACGAGTTGGTATTTATGGCATACCAAGGGCGTTTCCGAGAGCAAGGATTGCGTGGCTATGGTGTATTTGTCGATAGCTGTAATCAAGGCAATCTGACTGCAAATGATTTGGTGCAAACAGCAATCAAGGCGAAGCTTCTCCCAAAAAGTATCCTAGATGATGTTGCCTACATGAATGCGGTGGATGCAAATATGAAAGCGTTCAAAAATAGTTCAAGGTAATGAGCAGAACATCAACCAGGCTCCAAGAAAATGCAAAACGTTAAGTGCCGCCTGCTCAAAGGGTTATCAGAAGCGAATAAATCCGCGTCGCATTGCAATCACCACTGCTTCAGTCCGATCGCTTGCCCCCAGTTTATCAATCAAGTTTGCAACGTGAAACCGAATCGTATGTTCCGTAATGCTTAAAGCTGCGCTCATTGTCTTATTGTTGTGCCCAGTTGCCATAAGTTCTAAAACTTGACGTTCGCGATCGCTGAGTTGCGGACGTTCTGCATGAGTAATATATTTTTCACTGATGCGATTGGGAACGTAGCGCTTACCTTCACACACTGCCCGAATCACTTCCATGATTTCTTCCAGTGGCGTATCCTTGAGCAAGTAGGCTCTAGCTCCTGCGCGAAGTCCTTGGTAAATGTCTTCGTCGGTTTCGTAGATCGTCAGCATGATAATACAGGCATCAGGAAACTCGGCGCGAATTGCCGCGATCGCATCGACTCCCTTGACTTCTGGCATTCGCAAATCGAGAATCGCAACATCCGGCTGAACGGCGCGAAATTGTGCGATCGCATCGCGCCCATTGCTGACTTCGGCAACCACTTCCATATCGTCTTGGTCATCAAGGACGGCAATCAAGCCCCGCCGCACCACAGGATGATCATCGGCAATCAAGAGGCGAATCGGACGGGCAATGGGTGAAGCAGAAACCATAATGAGTTACCAAGCTCTGTTTTAGATTTTCTAAAGAAATGTAGCGTTTGGCAACTACTAAATTGGCTAGGGGCGGTGCGAGAAATTTATGCGATCGATTGAAACTGCTGCATGATCCAGCGATTCACTTCGGTATCATCGAGCGTTTGACTCTGCCGCAACGCTTCCTCGATCGTGTTCATCGTGAGTTCTGGAAGCACTTGCGAGGCTCGAATTTCCCAACTGCCCCCATCTTTCACAGCAAACGCGATCATGGTTGCATTCTGCACATCTACCACCCAGTACTCCCGGACTCCTAAACGTTCATACAGCAGGCGTTTTTGTCCTAGATCATCACTTAGCGTGGACAGGGAAATCTCGATCGCTAAGGTCGGTGCGCCATACGTTTCGACGCTGATTAATTCAGTTGTTTTCGGGGGAAACGGATCAGGAATATCGTCTGCGATGTAAAAGGCTAAATCGGGCTGAGATTCTCGCACTCCAACGCGGCGAAAACTCGTATTTGTAAACCCTTTGAGTCGAATATTTCTAACAATGCCAAATAAGCTAACGACTTGAGAGAGCAGCGTGTTGTCCTGTCCATGCCCTGATCCCGTCCCTATCGTTTCAATCCTCATCCAACCCGCATCGTAATAGCACTGGGCTTTTTCCAACTCCGGTCGATCGTTGAGTCGATCCTTCGGAGCTTCGCTGAGCGAATCGCAGACTGCAATAAATTCTTCCCAGGTCGCCTGCACCCAAGTATCTGTGATTAGATTTTGTGGAGATGACAGGATATTCACCATTTTGATTAATCTCCTTCGGACTCTTGAGGCAAAAGTGGTTTAAGCAGTTCGAGCAATTCAGGAATACTGTTCTGAACGACTCCCCAAAGGATACCAAAGTCGATGCGATCGTATTCATGTGCTACCGTATCCCTCATTCCTGCCATATTGCTCCAGGGGATTTCTGAATGTTGAGACCGAAACTCAGACGAGAGGCGTTTCGTTGCTTCACCGATGATCAAAACTTGATACAAAATGGCAGATACTCGCATTTTATCCGCCTGTAACTCAGAGCGATCGCAGCCTTGAGCATAAGACAAAATCTGCTGTCCGGCTTCATAAATATCTAACAATGAGGCATCATCCCGCGACATAAATCAGCTTCGCTGTTCCTAAAATTTCTTTGCGCCGAATCCAGTTATGGCTCTGTTCGATCGAGGCTTTGGTCAACAAATCGACTTTGCGATCGAAGAGTTGCTCTAGCTCCCGTTTGATCTCAACGAATTCAAATCCCCACTCGGCATCCGGGGCAAACGTCACCATCACATCCACATCACTATCCGGGCGAAAATCATCACGCAGCACAGAGCCAAACAAATAGAACTCGCGAATTTTCCAGCGTTGGCAAAATTGGGCGATTTCGGCTTGGGACAGTGGAATTTGGATTGTCGGTTGCACGAGGAAGATCTCCTGATCAACTTGTCTAAATTTAACTCAAATCCTGAAGCGGCTTGCTGGCTCCTTCGGATGGAAGGTAATCACTGAGCGTAGAAGGCGTTAGTTCTGAGGAAGCCGTTGGAACGACGATCGCAATCTCGGTTCCGATTCCCAATCGACTTGCGATCGTCAGCGTTGTGCCTAAATATTCTGCGCGTTGTCGCATCGTGCCAATGCCAAATCCGTGAATCGGTTGGGTCAGGTCAAACCCACCGCCGTTGTCGCGAATGCGGAGTGATAGGTGATTGGATTCGTAGCGCAAGAGGATGTCGATCGCTGAAGCACGAGCATGACGCAGGGCGTTGTTGATCGCTTCTTGAGCCAGACGTAGGAGATTTTGCCCGATGTCGGGATCGAGGCGATAAGGTGTACCGAGGATTTGGACGATCGCTTCAGTGGCACGATCGCGAGTCAGGCGTTCTGCAAGTTCGGGTAAAGCGGTTTCGAGGGCTTCATACTCGGCGCGTTGGTCGTAGAGTGTCCAAACCGAGCGGCGGGCTTCGGTGAGTCCTTGACGGGCAAGCTCGATCGCGATGTTGAATTGCTCGACGGCTCGATCGGGGTTGCGTTTGACAAAGTATTGGGTGGCTTGCAGTTGGATCAGGATGCCGCCGAAGGTTTGGGCGAGCGTGTCATGGATGTCTTGAGCAATGCGGTTGCGTTCTTGCAGCAGGGAAGCGTGTTTGGCTTCTTCGGCAAGTCGGGTGAGTGCGATCGCAAGCGTTGCTTGTTGTGCTAGAGCCTCAATCAATTCAAGTTCCTCACGGCTGAATGTGGAACGCTCGGTAGAAAATAGAACTAGTAGTCCTAATGGATCGTCGCCTAACATGAGTAGAAGATTGATGGCGGACTGAATCCCAAATTGCTGTCCCCATTGGCGCTGCATCTCTAACTCATCCCCAGCAAAAAATTGAGATAGATTGTCTAGAGTAATGATTACAGGTTGCCTAGTTTGTAGAAGCAAATTCCAAGCAGTATCGTCTTGGGGAGGATGACCCTCAGTAAGATAGCCTCTGTCTGGGAGATCGTGCTGAAGATACAGCGTTCCCTGTTCGATCAGCAGGTGCATTTGCAAGGTTTGAGCGGTGGGGTCATACAGTTCGACCCAAGCGGTGTAGAGATTGAGTTGCTGAATGATTTCTAAGACAACGTGACCTAAAAAGCCGTTGAGGTCGGGATCGGCAGCAAGGCGATCGAGCGAATTTTTTAATGCTTGATTTGTTTTTGCTAATTCTGTGACCCGATCTTGTTCTGCTTTGAGTAAGGCTTGCTGTGCTTCTCGCAATTCGGTGATGTCAATTTGTGTCCCCCATCCGCCTGTGACGCGACCGTTTTCGATAAAGCTGATCCCGCTATTGAGGAAATATCGCTTTTGTCCACTAGCATCAATCTCCTCTGATTCAGCATTGCGAACCCGACAACCATTCTCTACAAAGGTACGAACGAAGTCGCGATTTTTTTCTGATTCACTCACATGAATTTGTGAGATTCGCATTCCAACAACGTCTTCCCCCTTCTCCAATCCATACATTGCTGCACACGCATCGTTTGCTTGAGCAAAAGTAAAGTTTTGATAGATTTGCTCAATTTGTTCTTCAACGGGTGAAGCAGGCGAAATCGGCTGATCGAGTTGCCAACGGTAAATGCCCTCATTACTGATCTCAAATAGCGATCGATACAATGCCTCAGATTTCCTGAGTTCGTCATCTTTTGCCTGACGCTCGATCGCCGCTGCAAGGCTGTCTGCCGCAATCCTCAAAATCGCAATTTCCGCTTGATCATAAAGCCGAGGTTCATGGCAATTATCAAACCCAAATTCTCCCCAGCACTGCCCCTCTACCATAATTGGGACAACGAGAAGAGAAGTACATCCTTGTGCTGCCAAAATACTGCGAGACGGCTCTTCGATATCAGCGACTAAAAAATTCGCAGTTTCTCCCCGCGCATACTGTTCATGGAAGGAAGCAAAATTGCTCCAAAGCATGAGCGATTCCATCTCCGGTGTAGAGTCCAAAGTTAAACCAATCTCTGGGCGAGACCACTCCACCGGAGTATAAATCACATCTGATCCGGGAACTTCTTGAATCAGACTACAGCGATCGCTCCCCACCGCTTCCCCTAGCAGCCGAACGACATCGGGAAGAACAGCCGTGTAGTCAGGCGATCGCAAAAGTAGATTAGCAACTTGAGCGATCGCGCTGAGCAATTGGGCACGCTCTTGAGCGGCGCGATCCTTCTCTTGCAGTAGTTCCTGTTGTACTGCAAAGAAAACATTCATATCAGCAGCAATCTCAACAATTTCCTCGACTGCACCAGTCGCATTCCGAATCGGAGCATAATGTCCGCGCCCATAATCGAGTTTGCCACCCTCACCGTCTCTTGAAGCATCATAGCTGTTTGGCGGTTCGACGATTGCTTCTCCCGCAAACGCCCGCCGCATATAAGATAGGGTGCCATTCTCAATCAATTGAATATTGTCAAAAATTGGTGCTCCGTGCTGATTTAGTGCGTCGATCGACAACCCATAAAGATTTTCAGCCGCCGCATTCATCTGGCTGATATAACCATTGGTGTTAATCAACATCATGCTAATCGGTGCATTCTCAAAGATTTGCCGATATCGCAATTCGGATTTGTCCAGCCGCTGGTTTTCTTGCTGAAGGGTTTCGAGACGTGACTGCACCTGAGCCAGTTCAGCACGAAGGCAGGCGTTTTCTTGCTGGAGTTGAGCGATCGAAGGTTGAGGAATCATAGGAAGGACGATTACGGGTGGATTGTTCGCGTCACCGTGCCAAATGCAAACCTCCTAGAGTCTACCAGGAATGAGTTAGTTTCTGTTCTGCGATGGAGTCTGAAGTAGCTTGCTTTCATCGATCGCGCTTTTCCAAGTCTCTAGCGTGATGCCCAGTGCTTGTTCTAAACGTGACAGTGTATCTAGAAGTTCAATCCGAGCGTTGACTTCATCATTCTGAGCGGCGACAACTCCATTTTGAAGCGATATCACCTCAAAAATATCTGTGCCTCGCCCCAGTCGAAATCGCTCATTTGCGTTTGCGAGTCGTTGTTCTGCGAGTTCTCTCGCTTGACGGGCGGAAGTAATGCGATCGCGTGCCGCACTGACATCGCGCAATCGACTCTCTACCTCAATTTTGATCGATTCTCTGAGCTTTGTCAGATTGTTCTGCTGCTGTAGATTCCATAGCTCCGGAGTTCAGATACACCTAGCTTGCACCGGGATTGATGAAAAAAGTTGTATCCTACTCGCCTCCGAATGAGACTCCATCACAACTAGAGAGTTTAGCAACGCTGACTCCACGGGAGTAATGAGTCTTGAGCTTGATCGCAACTGGAGCCAACAATCGTGAGATTGCTGAGATTTTATGTATCACTGAAAAGCCAGTAAAGAACCATGTCACCAATATTTTAGGTCGATTGAATTTGCGCGATCGTACTCAAGCCGCCGTGTTTGCTCATTCTGCTACCCTACTCGATTCCTAGCTCTCTGACTGATACTTTGCAGCATCGACGATCGCTTGATAAATATTCGCTGGATGCTCTGCTAACCGATTGCAGAGATACAAATGCCACTCCTGACCGTAGGGCAAGTACACACGAGTTTGATAGCCATACTGCTGCATTTTTTTCAATCGCTCTGGTGTCACTCCTTTCAGCATCTCAAATTCGATGGGGTCGGGTTCGATGCCTTGCGTTTGAATAATCTCGTGTGCATATTGCAATGGAACGGGATCATGGGTCGCGATCGAGCAGGGATGCCCACTTATCAATAGTCGCTCCATTAACTGTCGATAAGATTCATCGAGTTCTACACCACGCGATTTTGCCAACGCTGCCGGAGCCGCATAAGCGCCTTTCACTAATCGAATTTTTCCAGGACGCTGCAAGGCTTGTTCCAAATCATCAGGTGTGCGATGCAGATATGCTTGTAAAGTAATGCCAACATTCTCAAACGTTTCACAAAGCTGTTGATGAATGTCTAAAATTGTGTCTGTTCGGTCTGTTCCTTCCATACTAATCATCATTTCTAGCCCTGTGCTTTGGGCTGCTTTAGCTAAGATGCAAGCATTTTTGTATCCTAACTCCGCATCCATCACCATGCCAATATGAGAAAGATCTAAAGAGACCGACGAATTTAGATTCTGAGCCGCGATCGCATCAATCACACGGAGAAATTCTTGAGTCGCCTGCTGTGCCATCTCAGCGTCACGAGTACTTTCGCCCATGTAATCGATCGTCACGGCGAATCCCTGCTGATTGAGAGAGATTGCCGTCTCTACACACTCGGTCAGCGTTTCCCCACCAATAAAGCGCTGCGCTGCATACAGCAAAGGTTGATAAAGCAACGGGTGTTGAAGCACATAGGCTTTGATGTCCTCGTTTAATGCTATCTGCTTCAGGGTTTCTGCAACTTTAAACTCGATCGTCATACTACACCTCAACTTCTTATAACCAGTTTAGGAGTGAATCAAGGCATTGCACTCCAGATCATCTTTGTATCGGCAAACATCCGAAAACGGCAACCTTTGCCATCCCACGATTGAGCAATGATTGATAGAATCTTGACCCTCATGGAATAGTAACACTGCCCCTTCGTTCATCGATCGCCTGATTGACCTTCAATACAACAATGCCTCAACAATTTGCTAAATTTGAACGATCGATATGAAGGCTCTCAACGACCTGATTCGATAAAAATTTGCGCCACTGAATCAGACCAATCCTTTTTCAAGATTGCCCACAATGCCACGTCCTCAAATTCTCCCCACTTTCGCACTCGTTGACGCAGCACCCCTTCTTGTACAAGCCCATTTTTTTGCAAGACCTTCCCTGACCCTGGATTTCTTACCATGTGGTAGGCATACAGCCGATTCAGTCCCAGTACTTCAAACCCAAACCGGATGATCGGTTTTAATGCTTCACTCATGTAGCCCTGCCCCCACGCTTCCACTGCCAGCCAAAAACTTAATTCCGCCTGAGAATGTTCACGCTCAATGTCGCGAATTTCAATGATGCCGATTAACATTGAATCAAGTTTCTGCTCGATCGCAAACGTGATCGCGTGTCCCGCTTCAAATTTAGCAATCTGTCGAGTAATATAGCGTTCCGCCTCGCCATCAGGATAGGGATGCGGAATCGAAATCATGGTGTCCGCAATCTCACGCATATTTGCAACCGCTTGAATTGAAGCAGCATCACCACGAGATAGTGGACGTAAAATCAATCTCTCGGTTTGAAGGATAGAGTAGCTACACATGAAACAATTCAAAGTCTAAAGGAGCAATGCCTTTAGGATAGGCAAAGCGCGATCGCAGTATCAAGAGACGGCATCGCACTGTTGGAGAAATGCTGGACTGATGAGAGCTAGAAAACGATTAAGACATTACATTCAGAAGTTATCGAAATTCTACTTTGGCTAGGTTATTCCCCAACAACTCTATTGGGTTTGATATGGTTGGCAATGACAATCTTCAGATGCTTTCAAAGCTGCAAAACTCAATGGAATTGTTGTATCGATCGTTTCTCTATCTCAGCAAGACTTGACCCTACTCCACGCAAAAGGGCTAACCCTGCATTTAGTGTTCATGTTGATTCCCATGTTGTTCAACGTGAATCGGGTTCATCACGGAGAAATCCTGTCACAACTGGCTCAAATCGTAGATCAGGGCAGAATACGTCCGCTTCTAGATTCTAAAATCTTTGACCTGACTGAAATTGCTTCTGCTCATCAATATGCTGAATCCGGTGAAGCAATTGGGAAGGTTGTGCTAACGCAATCATTCAACTATCAGGACTCCTTCAATTTGCCTTAGCAATATCAGCCCGTTCTAACCATTCAGTGAAAGAGAGCAGGGCTGGCTCTTCTGAAGTTACGGTGACATCCACATCACACCCTCCTTCACCGATAAAGCGAAATAACGGTACTCCCTGCGACCAAAACTGCTCCAGCGTTTCTAAGGGAACCGATATCGCACTGCATTTACGCCCGGTAGTGTTGCTCCAAGCTGCTGCCATCTCATCCAATGTCATCGCGTCCCCAACAACGTCGATCGCTTGTCCAAGATAGGTTGGGTCTATCGACTGAGTTATGCTAATGTCATCTGAAATACAAATTACAAATCGATGCAACCCCTCTTGACCCAATTGCTTAACCTACCTGGAATGGAAGTCGAAGACTATCACGATAGAGGCGAATACCTGGTTCTGGAAGTCGAAGCAGCGCGCGCAAGTGCAATTTGCCCCCGATGTCAGCAGAGCAGTTCGCAGTTGCATCAAAATCATTGGCATCGAGTGAGAGATTTGAGCATCAGCGACCGAGTAGTCTGGTTGAATCTGAATCGACGACAGTTCAAATGCCAACCTTGCGGCAAGCCGTTTAGCGAGGAATTCGAGTTTGTGGGCAAACGTCGCCCGTACACGCATCGATTTGCGGAAATGATCGTGCAACAAGTGCGACACAGCAATATGCACAGCGTGGGAGTCAATCACGAGTTGAGCGATGAAGCGGTCTGGTCGATGGTGGAATATGTCAGTAAAAAAAATGCAAGTGGACGTGAGCAACCTGCGGCGACTCGGCATTGACGAAATTGCGTTGCGAAAAGGGCAGAAAGATTTTGTGGTGGTGCTGGTGGATTTAGACCGCCATCAGTTGATTGGACTTGCTCCGTCACGCAAGCAAGCTGACATTCAGCAGGTTCTGGAAGTTTGGGGTAGTGAAGTACTTGATCAGATCGTGGAAGTGAGTATCGATCTGTCCGGGAACTATCGTAGTTTAGTTCGCAAGCAGATGCCAAATGCTCAAATTGTGGCAGACCGCTTTCATATAATGCAATTGGTCAGTCAGGAACTCAACACGCTCCGCAATCAAGAAATTCGTGCCATTGCCGCAATTCCATCTGCAAACGAGGGCGCTGAAATTGCCAAGCTCCTGAAATCGAGCAAATACGCACTGCTCAAACCGGAGGAGAACTTAACTGATAAGCAGAAAGCGACCTTGCGGCAGGTGCAAGAAGTCTCGCCCACTCTGGCACACCTACATCAGCAAAAAGAAGACCTCAGACAGATTTTCGAGACAGCAACCGACTGGGAGAACGGTATGACGAAGCTTGCCAGTTGGTTAGTTGAGGCAGAAACGACCTTCCAAAACAGTGTTGCCACGATAGACCGCTGGTTTGAAGAAGTGTCGAACTACTTCGAGCATCGGACGACCAGTGGCATCGTCGAAGGGATCAACAACAAACTCAAGTTGATTAAGCGCTCTGGATATGGATTCAGGAACTTCGCGAATTTTGAGTTGCGTTGTCTCATTTGCTGGCATTTAGATTTTGGCTCTGCATAACTCAGTCGATAGACCCGATAGGTTTGAGGATTAGAAAATGCGATCGCAGCAACCTTGGCAATATCATCGACAGCAACCATCTGAAGTTTGCGCTTCCCCAAAAACGAGTGGAAATGCTAATTTGAATCCCGATCGAGTAAAATCTCAACTACTGCATCTTTCGGTGATTAGTCCATTCTGCTAAGTAGATCGCCTCGAACCCAGCCCGAAGCCTGATTTGGAAAAGTAACCCAATACCAGGAATAGCTTCCTTCTCGCTGGGTTCGTCCATCGTCAATCTCGACAATATCTCCACCAATTCCATAGTGCAGGATGCGAGAGGTCGTGGTCGGAGCCGAACGAACATTGATTTGACTGTCGCGATCGCCTTTTAACATTGCATAGGTGCGATCAGTTGGATTGAATCTAACCATGTCGTAGCGCAGCCAACCGTTTTCGGTTCCTTCGATCTCAGATTGGACGTAGTACCATGTCCAACCCCTATCGTCGAGTGCTGCATTGAGAACTTCAACCGTGCCGTTCCGACCTACGGAGTCGATCACTGGAGCCGTGCTGGATGCGCTCGATCGTAGATTGGCATTGGTTACAACTGTAGCGGGACGCGCCATTGCAGGCAGAACGGAGAGTAACAACGCTCCAAGACTACTGATGATGATTGGAGCCTGAAGGAATTTTGTATTGAGCATTAAAGCCACCTAATTTCAAGTTAAAGATTGCGCTACTAAAGGTTAGAGTCCCTGATCAGAGAGGTTATGCAATTGCTTGATAGGACTTGCATAACCTGATTCATCGTGAACCATAGAACAACGAAAGAGTCTCGGTCTTAGCTCTTTCATCGTTCTTCTCAATCTAACAATCATGCTGAATCTTAAATCATGGTTTCTTCTACCCTTTATTGTTGCTGCTTCTTGCACTACGGTCGCGGCTCATCCTTCTCCGGAACTAGAAAACTGTCGTGACTTCGATCTTCCCGTTGAGCAAGCTAACCTCCAAGTCAAACAACGCGCCAATCAGTTGCAGCGCGATCGAAGTGAGTTCTTTGGACAAAAAGTAATCGATTCAGTAAGCGATCAACGCATTACATTAACGACCGCTTTTGACAGCTTGAGCGGACAGGATAAGCGGCAAGTTCTCCGCACGCTAAAGCTAGAAGGCTCAACCTACGAAGTCTATTCAGCAGATGCGCGACTAGTTTCGACGCAATATGATCGTTGTACTCATACTTATCTGTTGAGTGAAAGCGATCGCTTTCGTTGGTATTACACTCGAAATCCCATTCAACTGCCAACGATCGAACAGTTGAACGAGGCGTTACGCAATGCAGGACGACCCTCATGGCGCAAAGTGAATCAAAGCATTTCTCCTGAAGATGAACGCCGCGCTAGAGTCAAATTTTGGCAGACTGTCGGCTACGACAAAGTAAATCAAGACTGGTGGATCGCCTGGGTTCCAGAAGGGGGCTACTTTGAAGTGAATATTCGCAACACGGATAGTTTAGCGCAGGTCAAGTCTTACTTAGCAACTGCATTTCGTCAGTATCGTTATGTTGTCGTTCACACCGATGGAACGCCGCTGTATGACACTGCGGTTTTGGGCAATCCGTGGATGCTACTGCTTGGAAAAACTTCTGCGCCTGCGGGGTGGCGGGTTGGTGCGTGCGATCGTGATGGTTCTTTGCTGTGTGTCGATCGCGCTCAAACTCGTTTAGGCAGCATTGAGTTGCAGCGTTGGCGGTACAGTGATGATAAACTCCTGCTCCTAGCGCGGGAGTTTGATCAGTATGGATTAGTTCCAGGGTTATTTACCTATGCAAATCCACGCGATAAAGAGAATGTGCTAACTGCATTGAGAGCGGTGATTTCAGATGACTACAAAACGATCGAACGTGAACGCACTAGTAAGTATGGCAAGGGCTATAGAATTCAGATTCAGCCGCCTGAAGAAGTGAAGTTTGGTTCAGTTCCCGGATTGAGATATGGCTTTCAAGGGATTGATGCGGCAGGTAGAGTTCGCGAGAAGTCTGTGAGCTATATGGCTTTCGAGGGTGAGGAGTTGAAGATTGTAAGGACGGGCTTTGATCCATCCGCACAGAGTAGCGTGTTTAGGGAACTTGCAAATTTAGAGCAGTTTGAGCCGCACCTCAGAACGATCGTCGAGAATCTCAAGTAGCTCGACCAATGGAACTGCATAACCTTCCAATTCGGAAATCCTAAACCCATTCAAGAGCAACCCAAGTCAAACCACAATCAATTCCCATTCATGTTCATGAATTTCACCAGACGGTCTTCTCTATCTACACAACTCACTCTGCCTGCTTTGTCGATCGTGCTAACCAGTGCCCTGTTCTCGAATGCACCAGCACACGCTCAGAACGTTTGTCCTCCAGGAACATATCAGCAAGGTGGAGGCAATGCAGGATGGGTTGGCTGTGCCCCAATTCCAGAGAATGCCCCGGCTCCAAGCCAACCTTCTCGACCCTCTGGACGCTGGGTGCAGTCTCATGGTGCGCTCGTCTGGGGAAACTATCCGGACGGTAAACCCAATTTTGCTTGGACAGCGCAGTATAACAGTCAAGACCAAGCAGCGACCGAGGCAATGAAGATCTGCACAACTAAACTTCAAAATTGTCGTCATGCTGGCTCATTTAGTAATGGATTTTTGGTGATTGTGAAAGGCGACAACAGTAGTTTATATCAGGGGTTTGCAGGAAAGCGACCACGAGCAGAGCGCAATGCTCGTAAAGCCTGTCAAGCGGCTGGAGGAAAAGACTGCAAGGTTGAGTATGTTGTAGATAGCTCGCCCAGATTCTACCGATACTAGCGTTCATTCCGAAATCATCGATGATCCATCCAGACAAGCACTCAACTGAGCAATCTCAAGTAACCATATGAACAATCGAATTACAAAAAACAAAATTGTTGCATCATTGGTCGCAAGCTTAATCCTTGGAGTGCAGTTCCCATTATTAGCACAGACTAATAGCGCTAATCTTTCAGTGAACCCAGATCAAAATGCCTCACAATCTGAAGCAACACGTCTCGCAAAGCAAGCAAATCAGTTGTCACAACAAGGCAAATTTCGAGAAGCGATTCCTCTGCTTGAACAAGCTCTCAAACTCCAAGAAGCCTCTCTTAGAAAAGACCATCCGGAGATTGGGATACTTCTGAACGAGCTAGCCTTGCTCTATACTAGAGCGTATCTGCAAAGTCTAAATGTAAGGTAGCGCCTCATTTGAGCCAAATCATAATGGCAGCGATCGTCAGCATTGCAAGATAGTTCTCTGCTCGTTTTTCATAGCGTGTTGCTACCCGTCGAGCTTGCTTAAGTCGATTGATCAGACGTTCAATCCGGTTGCGCTCTCGATACAGTCCGCGATTGAATCGCGGTTTACGCTTGGCGTTCTTGCGCTTGGGAATCACGGGAGTCGTGTGCTGGCGGCGCAGGGTACGACGAATTGAATCGGCATCATAGCCTTTGTCGCCAACGAGATAATGCGGTCGTTGCTTCGGTCTGCCGCGTCCTCTGCGCTTGATGCGTGGCGCGGCTTCGTTCAGTTTGCCGAATCCTGTGACATCATGGCTCTGTCCCGGCAGCACCACGAACTGCATCGGTTTGCCGAGTCCTTCAGCTTGGATTTGAATCTTGGTGCTGAAACCGCCTTTGGATCGTCCCAGTGCTTCCTGTTCCTGCAATTGCTCGGTCGTTAGACGTTGCTCTGTGGGCGATTGATCCCCCTTTTTGCTCCTGCTGCATGTTGATGGGCGCGAACGATGGTGCTATCGATGAAATGCACTTCCCAATCAATCTGATGCTCCGCATCGCTTTGCTGCTGGAGTTGATCTAAAATCTGCTGCCAGACTCCTTGATGTCGCCAGCGGTAGAAGCGACTCGACACCGTGCCGCGTGACCCGTAGCGCTCTGGCAAGTCTGCCCAAGGTGCGCCTGTGCGATGAATCCACAAGATGCCATTGAGAACTTGACGATGATCGTTTGCTGGTCTGCCTGTTCGGGCGGGTTTGGGCAGTAACGGTTGCAGTTTCGCCCATTGTGCGTCACTCAATTCGCCTCGGTGCTGTGCCATTGTTCTCAGTCCATCTGTTTCCAGATGTTAGAGTGCCCACTACCGCTCGAACAGTCACACCAGATTTAGGGTCGATTCAGAGTTTGCAGATACGCCCTAATCAAGGGCAGTATGCAAAAGCAGCACCTCTCTATCAGCGATCGCTACAGATTCATGAAGCGTATTTCGGCTCAAATCATCCCAATGTTGTCACCGTCCTGAATAACTTTGCCATGCTCTATCACTATCAAGGGCAGTATGTAAAAGCAGAGCCACTTTACCTACGCGCTCTAACAATTCGGGAGACGGCATTCGGCAAAGAGCATCTTTCACTGGCAACTCCTTTGGGCAATCTAGCAGAATTGTATCGAGTTCAAGGACAATACGCGAAAGCACTGCCTTACTATCAGCGATCGCTGCGGATTCAAGAAACAGCACTGGGTAAAAACCATCCAAGCCTTGCGACCGTTCTCAACAATCTAGGCGTTTTTTCACTTCAGCAAGGACAATACTCTCAAGCAGAATCCCTGTTTGTCCGTGCCCTCAATATTCAAGAAACAAATTTAAGACCGGATCACCCTGCGATCGCGCAGAGTTTAAGCAATCTAGCGACTGCTCTCTTGTACCAAGGACGATACGCTGCATCAGAACCCCTGTTTGTCCGCGCCCTTACCATTCAAGAAACCGTACTCGGCAAAACTCATCCTGATGTTGCTGTGGCTTTGCACAATCTAGCAGGAATGTATCAGGAGCAAGGAAAGTATGCTGCATCAGAACCGCTTTATCTGCGTGCACTCAGCATTCGGGAACAAGCGCTAGGACAAAATCATCCCGATGTTGCTGCTACGCTCACCGCTTTAGCAGTGCTGTATCGCAATCAGAAGCAACCTGCTAAAGCAGAATCATCTTATTTGCGTGCCATCCGAATCAATGAAACGATTTTTGGCAACGATCATCCCGATGTTGCGTCGAGCCTTCAGCATCTTGCAACTTTGTACCGCGATCGCAAAGATTATACTGCATCAGAGCCGCTTTATTTACGGGCATTGAGCATTCGCGAAGCTCGACTCGGAGCAACTCATCCCGATGTCGGCAGTACGCTCAATACTCTGGCATTGCTGTATCAAGAACAGAAATTGTTTTCTAAAGCGGAACCCCTGCTGCTGCGGGCACTGAGCATCTATGAAGCTCGATTGGGTAAAGAACATTCTAGAATTGCAACCGTTCTGCATAATTTAGCAAATCTATATGCCCTCCAGAAACAACCCAGTAAAGCAGAACCTCTGTTTCATCGGGCGCTTAAGATATCTGAAGCAACGTTAGGAGAAACTCATCCTGACACAATTACCACAATGAGAACAATTGCTGTTTTCTACGGAGCGCTGGGAAATTCTGCTAGAGCGCAGGAATTTATCGATCGCGCCATACGCGCAGAACAGAGGTCTCAAGCCAATGTTCGTTAAGATTGCATAACCTCTCAATTTGGAAACTCTAAATTCAGATACATGATATCTGAGGCACTACAAGCCTTTCTTACACAATTACTCACCGAAGACGATGTTCAGCAAAGTATTCTCACTCAAATCTATCTCGACGTTTCTTGCTTTAAGCACCTTGACGGTTACATTCGCGATCGCAAGTGCGAATGTTGCAACGGCTCAAACTCGCGAACAATCCGTTGATGGTGTGACCGATTGGTTGTTTGGCAATTTGCATCCACAACTCAACCGCCGGAAATTGCGATCGGATGAATATCAGTATATCCGGGAGTGGAATGCGATTCGTGCTGTGATCAATCAGGGTGGACTACAGTACCAAAGAGCAAATCCAAATCATCGAGCCTGCGATATTCCAGATTGGTACTATTCAAACGATGACGAGGCTTTGAGAGAACGTCTTGCGGACGCTGTTTTTTATAGTCGATATCCTGAACGAAAAGGAAGACCGATCGCACCAGATGAGCGAGGCGCAATGCGAGTATGGCTGAAGTTGAAAAACTCGATGTACGTTGCGTATTGCTAGAAGTTTGACAGACTTCGGCTCTACCTAAGACTCACCTCCATGAGAAAATGATGCCCAGTTCTCCGGATCTGGGCATTCACATGAAACGGTACTTTTCGTCTCAAATGCTGTTCCTAGTTCTACTACCCGCACATCTTGTATCTCTCGCTTCAGTCAAATGATGAAACAAACTCTAATTCTGATGAGCTTCCTGGTTGCCTCTCCAGCCATCGTGCTAGCTGATTCTCCTGCTGTTCAAGCGCAACAACAGTCAAACTGGCAGTCATTTCTTCGGCGTGTTGTTTCTCGTTCTCCGCTTCCTCGAAAAAGAGGAGGGGGTCGTGATCCGTATTACGGTTGGAAAGTGCTAACCCCTGGTGTGCAGTCAAAACAAATTTGGGCGCTGCAACCAAGCTTAGTCTGGCAAAGTGAACCAAACGCGAGTTTTGTTCCCGATCGTGTAGAGATTCTTCCAAGAAGTTCAAATTCTCCGATTTGGAGCCAACGAGCGCAACTGAATCGAACGATTCCAATTACAGCTAAATTAGAACCTGGTAAAGCCTACTTTTTGAGATTAGTAAAGTGGAATGCTGATCTTAAAAAAGACGAAATCATCGTGGGTTGGGACTTTGAAGTCATGCCAAATGCTCAACGCCAAAAAGTTACCACAGCACTCAACCGCATCGATAACAAGCTCAAACCTCTAGCACGATTACAGCGACGGATTGAGGTGTTTGCGAGTTACGGCTTGTGGTCTGATGTGATTCAAGAGATTGATCGATCGACTCTGCCTGCTAGCGATCGTCAAGCAGCAATGAACGAGTTGCTCACTCAACTAGAGGATGCTGAATCAAACCGTACTGGGAAATAACAGATAAGGTTCATCTGCGTGGTGGAATGGAAGGACGACGACTCCGAATCCGCCGGGTCAGTCGGATGAGTCCGAACCCTATCGTTCCACCCCACAATGGTGCGCCGATGTAAGGAGGCATACCTGGTAGAAACCACATCCCCGGTATCGCCAGCACATGGAACACTTCATACCACCACGGCTTTGCCGCACCGCGCATACCCCAAGCCAACATAACAAAAGCAAAACAGAACAGAGTATATGCAATCGCGCAGAGCGGAACAAACACCCAGTAATGCCACCGCGACGATCGTGGCAAGGGAGGCTGGATGACTGGAGGTTCACGTTTGGGCATAGTTGCTTGTTGAAGTTCTGAGTATGTGAATTGGTAAAGTTTCCAATGGTGTCAACTATTCAGCCTTCATACATTTAAGCATGGCGCTTCGTGCTTTCATAAATCCAGTCATACTGGCACGAAAAACCTCTTTGCCATCAAGGTGCAGTGTGACTTCATTCTCTGCATTCGCATGACGCATCATCCCCACCATGTCAGTTAAGACCAGAATTCCAGAGTTTTTGCCGTAGGGTATGAGTGCCGCATTGATGGGTACAGGTTTAGCTCCCTTGAATGTGAGAGTGGGTTGTATCTCTCTAATTTCAGTCGTTGCAGGCATTCCAGTCCCTTGAAATAGGATTGCACCTCTGCCCTTTTGACTCGGACCAGAGAACAACACAATGTTAGATACTTTAGGGGTTTCATTGAATAAAGCAAGCTGGTCAGCCGAGCGGTTGCCTGAGTGTTGAGATCTTGCATATTGTTCTCCTGTGAGAATGTTGATATGTAGAATGCAGTAGAAAGTTTTACGGCTAAATCAACTCAGCGATGCGCTGAATCTGCTCTAGATTGATTCCAAACAAGTAGCCCCCTTAGCCGGGTTAACGCTTCTTTGATACTAGCTCTGACGGTGATTTTAGGGTCTATCGCGATCGAGAAATGAGCAAGTTCTGCCGCAGGATTTGTAGACATGACAATAGACCCCGAATCATCTTAAGGAACATCACGTGTGATGGAATGAATGACTACGTTTGTTTAAGGTAGAAAAGAACCTCCCAGACGTTGTTCTGCAACGCAGTCTGCATAATGTCTTTTAACAGGTGTTCGCCTACAGACGTTTCATCGATGTCTTCAAGGTCATCTAGATTGAAGCTATCGACTGAGATTGCAAAGACTGTTGAGTTTCGGGAGTCTCCGAATTTTTTGGCAGCCGTGTAGAGTTTTTGGCAGAGGTTGTCATCTAGGCACTCAATCCACAACTGGGTATGAGTGTAGGTTCTGAGGTGCTGTATCGAGGAAGGAAGTGAGATCATGTAAGGTTTAATTAGGCTGCATGAGTTCGAGTGCTAGGTTTTGGCAACACAATTTGCCGTTTGGAATCTGCTTAAACCGATGAATAGATCAATCGAGAGCATCGCTCGATCTAGATTTGGATCCAGATTCTATTTCATTTTTTACGCTGCTGCTCCCGGTCGGGAGCACAGTCAACCATGATCTGTGTAGGTTCAACCTTTTATTTGTGATGTTCGTAAAGTGCTGAAAAGCTTCTTGTTATTACAAATAAAGGCGTGGTTTTTAACAGGTCAATGTTTTATTGGAATTGGTTGGGACAGTCTGGGCGTTAATAAGCATCTTCTGGAAATAGATACTCGCCTGCATCGAGATAGTCAATACCCAGAACATCCCGATAACCAGAGGATGCCCAGTGCAAATTGCAGTATTTGCCAGCGTATGCGCCACACGAGTGGCGTTCTTGTCCTTGCTCGTTACAGCGACAGCACTTCCAACGTGAGAAGTAGTGCCATTCCTGCTCAAACCGAATGCGGCTTTCATCGTGATCAGGAGATGCTACGAGTTGTGCTGCAGCAGAAGCTAGTTCGTGCCATGTGGAAGCTGAAGGGTGATCGATTGCAAGCTTCAGTTGTTCAATCCATCCGTTGCGCTTGAGTAAAGCGGCTTCGCAGGCTTCAATTAAAGTTTCCATGAAAGTTGAGATTGAGTGAATTAGGGTCTGAATTCTTGGATACAAGATGTCTTGCTTATGGCACAAATAGTGGTTCTAGCTTTCCGGAGTCAAGTTCTCGTCGTTTATGCCGATTGCGATCTGGGTTTAACCCGGACTACTCGATCGAAGTTTGTTGTTGTTCAGTAACGAACCGGTTTGATCGAGCAGTTGTTTAGCTAGCGCTGATGGTCGCTCGAAGCTATAGGGTTTGGCATAAAAATCTCTTTCTGTCAGAATACTGCCTTTATGGAAGCCAATCCAGACATTCTTGGAGCGATCGAAACACAGGTTCAACCCGTTGATCACCGTAAGTTAGCCCAGTTCGATTAAACCAGAGGTAATACTGATTTTTGTCTGCGTCGAATTGAACACTGCCAACAAAGGTATCTTTCTCGAAAACAAAGTACTCTTTACCTTGTCCGGTGGAATATCCATCGGTCTGAACTTCATAAGTTTTGTGAGGATGGAGATCTGGTGTCCGCTTTTTGGGAATGGGTTCGGATTGATAAACGGGTACTCGACGAGAAACTACTGTAATCACTGCCTCTGCTGCTGTCTTGATTTCTTCTGCGCTGGCAATGAGCAAGTCACTGGTTTGATGCTCGCTCTCACTGTTACTACTATCAGCAACAGTAATGAGTAACTGAGCGATTGTGATCAACTCAGATGATCCAGACTGTAGAAATTGTTTGAGGAGCGGTTTGAGATTCTCTGGAATAGAGTCGGGAATGGGGTTGCTATGAAGCATAAGCAGGTTTGAGATCGGTTATTGGTACGCTACTCTATTAGCGATTGACTTCTTGACGTACTGGAAACGACGGATTGAGGCGATGAGTTTTGGAACAACTGGGATCAGTGATCAAATCAAGGCTGACTCATTGTGAAATTTTTCCAATACATTGCTAACTGTTGCCTTGCGCTCTTGTAATTCTACTGAGCAATTGCTTCTAGGCATTGATTGATCTCTGCAATTAAAACTCCCCGATCTGGTGTTAAATCCTCTGGATAGCAATTCACATACAGATGTTGACCTCTAGGTCTGGAGTCGCTATTCCAAAACTTACCACCGAATCCGAGATGACCTTGAAAGCGGTACTCAAGAACTAAAGCTTGAAGTTGGCTATCAAGAAAGTCGCCTAATCCGGTCGGTGGTGCTCCTGCTTTTTCTACAAGAATTTTGTAAATAGCTTTTGCCCGTTCTTCGGTTAGTTTCATTGCTTAAGATAGGTAATTCCGGTTGCACTAGCTTGAAACTGCGGTGTATCATCTCTGGCTGGATCATTTGGGGGAATTGGTTCGACTGAACAGTCGCCGCGAATCCAGTATTCATTATCTTCTTGAAAATCATCGAAATCAACGAGGGTATAAATCCCTTCGATCAGACGGTCGCTATCGGTCGATAGCTGAAAATCTGCAGGAACGCTGACTAAGCAGCTAAATTCTTTTCGGGTTTTAACGGTTAAGTTAACTCGAACGACGATGGGATCAGGAGCTTGGGACTCGGTTGTCATAAATAATTGCTCTAAATGGAGTGAGAATTGGAGCCAGAAAAGTTAAACATCGATCGTAATCATCGGGGTTCCAGTAGCATCTGGATTTCAAGTCTTCGAACGTACAGGAACGAAAGCATAGCTGAACTTTTTCTTCATGCATCCAGTATCTTTCAATTTCTGCTTGCGTTGATAACCCGTTTCCGTCAATAAAAAAGTGTCGAAATACGACTGTGGCGTGTTCTGCAAGCGGACGATTAGGTGGAAATCCTCCGCCAAACTCTAGCTTGAAAATTTCTTTGAGCGCAGAGGCAATGATCAAACAACCGCCGTCAAGAGGACCGTACTGACGGAGTGAAACTTGTTCGTAAAACGCATTGGATTGAAGCGTTTTCTGCAGTGTTTTTGACAAGAGTGCTTCTGTGTGCATATGCTTTAGTTTGTGCGAACGACGATCGCAGGTTTGAGCGCGATGTCGAAACGCGATGTCGTCCAATGTTACAGGACAATTGAATTAGGACACGAGCCTTAGATTGTTGTAATCTCTAAAGATTTCTGCATAAGATTGCGATTGCAACACATCAGTGGGAATTTCATCGATCGATAAATCCCAGTCGTTTGTCCAGTCAAGCCATTCTTCTGAGGTCGGTTCCCAATAGAGTAAGCCAGCCGCATTTGAATAATCTGGCTTTAGTCCTTCTCGTTCAAGCCACTGATCGTATTCAGCGAGAACCTGCAGCAGCTGTTTTGCTTCTAGCAAATTTGCAACGTGCCACTCAAAGGCAGGCATGGGTACTTGAGGGATATGCCAGATTTTAAGTTGAGGCTGGGATTCTGGTGTTGGTAAAGGTTGCGTCTGGGCAGTTAAGTTACCCTGAACGCGTCGAACTGGGTTGAATCGGTCAATGGCTTGCCCTACGGACAGTCCGAAGATCTGGTGCTTGATTTGGAATTGATCATAACTTTGTAGCAGTCCAATAACCGTTGCTTCAGCCTGAGCGGTTTCTAGCGCGATTGATATTGGAAAGCTAAAGACACCATGGTTCCAGGTTAGGTTGATCATAACTGTGTTCCGAATTGGATTAATCGAGTAGATCGTAATGAATGATTTGCTGACCGTTGTTTAATTTTTGTAACAGATAAACGCAGTTGTTTCACCGATTTTACTGCTGTTTGCAAAGCCCTTGAACGTGAACGGACATTAATTCAGCGATCGGTGATTACATCTGCAATTTCGTCACAAATCTACCTTTTGTTAGAGGGAAGATTTCTCGGCTGATTTCTATCTTAGGAGCATTAGACTTTGTTTTGCTGCTGCTATAGTTTTCAGCTAGAGATGATTTTGAGATCTAGTTGCAATATCACATGGTTCTGCGCTAGCAACGGTAGTGCTGAGTCTAACGCTTTACGCCAATATTAATTCGCGTGAGGGCTTTCTTCACTGATTTTTGTTGGATATTTCCATTAACAAACTTTGCTACGGTAGGAGCTAATTCGTATGGCATTAGATGCGAGAGTTGAAAATTTCAGCTCTCAGGATTCGGCAGGAGCAGACGCATTATTGTTTGATGCTGCTTCTGAGAATTCGTTTGAGAGTAGTGGATCAGTTTTTCGTCGTTCTGAGGTGATTGATTCGCTCAGGAGCGTTTTTCAAGAAGCAAGAGAGTCTTTTCAAGAAAATAGGTCGCAAGTTCGCGAAACGCTTGGCGAAGATCAAGAAGCGTTTAATCGGATTTTTGAGGAGAGTCGCTCTGCGTTTGAGGTTGCCCGTCAAGGATTTGAAGAGATTCGCGAGTCCGCTGAGCAGCGGTTTTCTGAGGCTCGATCCCTGTCCGAAGATGAATTAGGTGGGTTTCGCGAACAGGTACAATCACTTTTTGATTCGGTGAATGATCGATTCGAAGAAGTGATTACGAACGAATCAGAGTCGATCGATTCGAGTGACGATAAAGATTTTTCATCTGGAGACGAGACGGAAATTCCTGTAGGAGATGAAGATTCTTCACCTGACGTGAATCAAAACGGCGAAGAATCATCTGATCAAGGTGACGAGAACGGTGAAGATGTAACCAATGAATCGTCGGAAGAGGTTACAGATCAAGCTTTAGACTTTAATCAGGTTGATCTAGATACCGTAATCGATCAAAGAACTCTTGATCCAGCAGCTAATCTGCGAGACCGTCTGGGTGAAAATGGAGATGTTTTAGATGGGGGCGGCGGCAATAATGTTGTGATCGGGGCTGGCGGGTCAGACATCTTTTTAGCCAATAGCGACGGTGCGTTTAATACGATCACAACCGGCAGCGGTGAAGATCTCGTTGTTCTCGGCAAAGACACGACCAACCGAATCTTTGATTTCGATCCCGCTGCCGATCAGTTTGGGCTGGATGGAATCTTATTTAGCGACCTTGTGATCGGACAAGGCAGCAATCCAGACAACGGCGGACTTAACCAGCCGTTGGATTCAGATAACAATGCGCTCGTCATCGATAGGAACACAAACAACATCCTTGCGTCGCTCACTTTCGCAAATGCTGGAGAATTGTCGGAAGACAATTTCATTACGGTTACTCCGGAGGAACTCGAGTCATTGTTAACGGCTTAAGCTCTGTTGTTTCACCCAGCATTTTCTAGAAGAAGCATCCTTGTTCTCCGATGATGATGCTTGTTCCACCCCGCTTATGACGAACCATAATTGGCTCGAAACGCCATTGATTAGCTTCATCTTGCTCGGTGTCTTCTAGATTTGTTGCAACTAGAGGGTCGGTTTGCCCTGCTGCAAAAATTTCGTCCGCAAGCTGTTTGGTTGACTTTGGCTGATCAAGGAATTGAAAAGGTCTGTAGACCCACGGTGCGAAAAGGGCACAATTTACTAGTGTTGCTTTTGCACAAATCTGTGAAATATCCATGCCATAGATAGTCAGTACATAGTTGCTTAAGACCATTATCATTCGTCCTGTTCCGCAGCACGGATCGACGGCTCGTTCGCGACGAGAATCTGTTTTACCTGCCATCAGTGTCTCAGCTTTAAATACGCAAAGATTGAGGTGGGTTGGGTAAAATTGATTGGCTTTGCCCCACTGAATGTCAGCAAGCAAATCGCCCCAATAGTCCTGCGGAAATAGCATTAGCCCACTTAGGTCAAATGTCTTAAGTAAGCGATCGCCTGCGCCTTGACAACCGCAAGGTTCGATTGGACTGCGGGGCTGTCCTTTGTGGCCGAGTCCAAACAGTAACCAGTCGAGAAAGAATTCAATGTATTCAGTGCTACTCCAGCTTTGCCAGCGCCCTGTGCCTTGATTGGGAATGCAGTCTAAGCAATGCTCTAAATGTTGACGAACTAAAAGCTGCGAGGTGAATTGAATTTTGGGGATCGGGGCAGTGAGCAAATCACCTTTTTTGACGGTGATTGCCCAATAATGCCAACGTCCCCAAATTAAATCATCGAGTCCGATTAGCTCGTTCAGTAGCCAACCATGCTGTAGTGGGAGTTGCGGTATACAGCGAGGTATTGCTTTTGTTTTTTGCCACGCTTGCCATTGATGGCGCAGTTCAGTTAGCCGAGTCATGATTTACGGGAGAAGTGAAGAGTGATTCATAAAGTTGCTTTTTCTTTGCCTACGCGATCCAACGATGGCTTCATTCTTTCTAGATTGTTGAGCAAAGATTTCGGCTTTAACTGATTGAATCCGTTTGTTTTCGTGCAAAATCTCCAGATTTTGCACGAAAACGAGTGTCAATCTGGAAAGTAACTCAGAATGTTTGTGGGCGTAATATACCGAGCGTTAGCACTATGAGCTTTAAGATCGAAGTAGGCGGCAAAGATTTTGAGCTGCCGAACGAGCAATAAGTCATTGAGTAACGCAGCAGCTTCAGTTGCTACGCGCTGATTGATTACAAGTGATTGAGCATTTTCCAGCGTTATTTCACGACAGGATCTAAGTTGCGAGTGTTTTTCGTCAACGCGCTCTTCTAGGAGTTCCGGATGTTGAATATGTGGTGCGGGTAATGCCCCAACAAAGATTGGACGGGTCGCTTTCTTCGAACCGCTGGATGGATAAATAATCCCTTGAACCAAGTCGGATTTATTGCTGCAGCATCCGAGTAAAACTTGTCCAGAAGTTTCTGCATTTCCGCAGTCAAGCCACCAGCGATATTGCCCGTTTCCGTAACCTGGGCAATAACGAGGAAACAGCTTGGCAATGCTTTGACGTGCGGATGCTCGGTCAACACATCCTAGGATGATTGTTAAATGCCGAAAACCGTGACCGAGCAAGTTAGGTTCAAACGATCGAGGAACCGCTTTGACTTCAATTCCCCAAGCCAAGCCGTATCTTAGGGATAAAACTTCTGCTTTGTTCAAGCCTAGATCTGCGTCTGTAAAATTCTGTCGCGGGATGTTTCCTGGCTCTACGTGGTCAAAATCGACGAAGGTAACCGAGACTTTCTGATGAAGTTCTCGCAGTAATCGAGCGATGCGAATGACGCTTGGCGCAAGCCAACTTCCGGTGCCCCCGCATCCGACCAGGAACAAAGAAATCTCCTCGTATTCTGGCAAAATCACGGGCAACGCGTTGACTGCATCGAGGTTTAGTCGTGGATCCATGTGACCGTTGCTCCACACGTTAAGGTTTGAGGCAATTCAAAGACCCAAGAAGCGGGAATTTCCCAAAAATAGCCATAAACGCCAACTCGAAGCAGAAGAGTTGCTGCATCTGCAAGATTACCTAAAACTCCATAAATCCGGAATCCCTGATCCTCAGCGTTGTCATCCTGAGAGAATCGAGTTTGCATGATGTGGTGTGAATGAATGTTGACAAGTGAGTGGGCATAGGCACTATGGCTATCATCTTGCAGCGGACGACAGTGATGAGAGCTAGTTTCTTGGTCGGGGCAGTCTAGAATCCACTGTGAGTCTTCGTATCGTAGATAAAACAGAATTTCGCTAGTCCCAATTGCTTGGGATTGATGAAGCATTGCCTCGACAAACGATCCTGGAATTTTGGGATAAGTCCAGTGAAAGTGAGGATCAAGCTGAGGTAATCCCCGAATTTCACAGTTGCTAATTGGGAGCAGCAGCGAAATTCCTGGTTTTACCGCTTGAAGAAAAACGCCATTTCCGCCAAAAATGTAGTTGAATAACGTCTTGTTTGCGACAGGCTGGCTGGAATTAGCCAGTAAATAGTTAACGAGCATAAACTTGTCCAAAAATTAAGTCTT
Organism: Leptolyngbya sp. AN10; assembly: GCF_050565645.1. Classification (NCBI taxonomy): domain Bacteria; kingdom Bacillati; phylum Cyanobacteriota; class Cyanophyceae; order Leptolyngbyales; family Leptolyngbyaceae; genus Leptolyngbya; species Leptolyngbya sp. AN10. The sequence continues at coordinate 174,807 of NZ_JBNXVP010000001.1, read as the reverse complement.
CGATCGAGCAGTTTAGTTTGACCAAATCCCGCAGCGGATAGTGCTGCTTTTTGTGAGAGGCTAAATTCTGCAGTTGTAAGCTGATATTTTCGGGGTGTTTTTGGGACTTTCCGTTTACGAGATGGGTGTTGAAGGCAGCCTGAAAAAACAACTTTTGGGCAGTTGAGAGCGTTGCCATTGCTGTTTCAGGGGGACGGTTACTGCCGAAGCACAATAATCCTGAATGGTAGACATTTGGCAGCGGAACGTGGTATGTAACGGCTTGTGGGTGGAAAGTTTTACCAGCAACTGCCCAAAGATAATACTTTTTGCCGAGTCCTAGAAATACCATTGAAGGCAGCGGAATCTCTAGCAGGGTGTCTTGAAACTCAATGCGATGTTTTTGAGCCGGAATGAATTGAGTAATCCAGGTGCCTTTGCGGCTGACTCCACTACGAACAATGTTGTCAGGCATCCAGCCAGAGTCACCAGGTTCCTGGTCAAACGCGGCTTTGACAACGGTGGGAGAAAGGAGTTTAAATTGGGTTGATTCGTTTTCTCTCCAGCAAAACAGGTATTGTCCAGCTAGAAAATAGAGAGCACCTTCAACTTCTTGAATAACCTGCCAAGCGGCAGAGCCAAGCAGATCTTTGATTAGGCTTTCGTGCAAAGATTCCATAGTTCAAAAACACGTTCAAAGTGGGTTTGTGACAGGCAGAGGTAGTTTACAACAGCTTCAATCTGGTTAAGAACCGGGGCCGCGTCTTTCCATTCTTGTGCCCAAAACTTGAGGGTTGCAATCGACCAACATCGGTCTTCTTCGTAAATCATTTCCGTGTCCCAACAGTCTAGGAAAATATTATTAGAACACCCGCTTGCATGAATGAGTGCTGTCCCTAGATGCTTGAGCGGCGTTTCTTCTTGTTCACACAAATTCTGCAACTGTTCAAAATCAATCTGATCAAGCCCAATTGTGGGAGTGTGAGCAATAACAAAGTCTTGAGCAGATGTGGAGTCCATTCTGCTCAGATCGCTTTGGACTTCGGCATGCAGGTTTTCATCAACAAGGTACATGAGCGATTGAATTTCGAACGGATAGTCTTCGATATCTCCCTCTCCTTGCCAGGTGCACCAGCCAAAGGTGCGAATTGGAATATAGTCCTCTAGAAATTCAGAGTGTTCTTCACTTTCTGAATCCCAAAAAGTGTCGACATCATAGAGGGGAAATAATCGATCGTCTACAAGTCGGAAGAACTCCAGTTCGGCGGCTCTGCGTGTTTCAAGCGGATTTTCACCGTTTGAGTGAATGCACTCCCATTGCGTGTATTCTTGCGGAAAAAAGTAGCGAAACATTCCTTCTGTTTGGCTAGCGTCGAGTAGGGATTGTAGATAAACAACAGCAGATCGTCCGGACAACGGAAGTGTGAACTTGTCTAACTGCTCGATCGCAGCTCCAAGAAAACTCACGGCTTTATCTCCCTAGACACCCGGAATCGGGGTTTTGCTTGGGGTTGCCTCTGCTGCTTTCAGAAATTCTAGGGTAGTGTGAGTTTGATGGTTCCAAGTTCGACCGTCTTCAACGGCTTGCTGAATGGCGCGGCAGTGCCGAATACAATAGTGGGTGAAGTCGGAATGAAACGCTTGTCGCTTCAGGTGCCAAGAGAGCGAGATTGCCGGATTGACTGCTGGTGCTGCTTGAATCAAATGCGGAACTGGGTTTCCGTTTGATCCTGCACGTTTGATGACTTTGATCACAGTTGGTTCTCCTTTCTTCTGAATCCGTTCGAAGCGAGCATTCGCAACTCCTGGATAAAAAGGAGATAAGATTTCTTGAAGCTGTTTGTCTGATTTAACGTAACAGTCCTCGACCTCGATTTTCTGTCCTTCTATTTCTATTTGTGCCATACTAGCCTCCGAGGGCGTTAAATAAGTCAAGTTGGTGATCGCTCTTGGGGTTTGCAACTTCGGTTGGTTGCACCGAGTCTGAGGGTTGATCCAGCCTTAGGGCATCTACTGATTGGGTAGGCTGACTCGACGACTGTGCTTGGATTCGCTTCTCGCGTTCCGGTAGTTCGGCTTGAAGTTGATCCAAAACAGTCTGAATTGGTCCGGGAAGCGGTGCAAGTTCCGACAACCGAACGAACTTAAGAATAGGAGGATCGTTATGCGTTTTTGCGCCGATGCAAACCAGCGGTCCAGCGCTATTGCCGTCGTTTGGAAAAATTTTTAGTCCAACAGAGACGTAGCACTCGCCCCATTGGTAAGGCTCTGAGAGCGTCTTGTCCTCAGCATCGGAAGGTGTGGGTTTTGGCATAAAAAATGATTTAACTGCGCGTTGCGGCTGCGGTAGCAGTCCTGTGCCAGTAGCACCTACGGCGTTAGTGCTGCAGTATAAAATCCTTTGATTTCGATGGGATTGAAAACTGAGTAAGAAGAACTATGGTTTAGGTCTTGCTCCAACGATCGATTTGCCGTTTATGAACACGTTTTCACTACATGGGTTTATGGCTGTCTCAAATTATGCGTTGAATTGCTGTAGAGTCACGCTAGTCATGCTGTTCCTAATTATCAACAACCTCTAAATTTTGCTGTCGGCTAGTGCATTAGATAAAGCAGGACAGTTTCCTGTATTCGGAAGGGGTTATTGAATCAGGCTTTTCAGACTCCGTTTTTTCCTTAGCTTTCGCATCACTTTCTGTTCAATTTGACGGACGCTTTCGCGCGAAAGCTTTAATTCTTTTCCGATCTTTGCTAAACTAAGCGGTACGCCGTCATCGAGTCCAAACCGAAGCGAGAGAATTTTTCGTTCTCGTTCATCTAGCTCTTTGAAGGCAAGACTGATGTGGTCGCGCAGCATCGAAAGGTGTGCCACTTCTTCGGGGGACGGGAATCGGTCATTCTCGATAAAGTTTCCGATTTCGTCGGCATCGGGGTCTGAGTTGATTTTTTGGTTTAGCGATAAGAGTGACCGCCCGATGTTCTTTAACTCGCGGAATGTTTCAATGTTCCAATCGAGTGCTTCAGCAATTTCTGTTTCGGTAGGCGGGCGATTTAGAGATCGAGTCAGTTCTTGGCTAACTTTTTTTATTTTGCTCAGTTTCTCGTTGACGTGAATCGGGAGTCGAACCGCGCGGGAACTAGTTGCGATCGCGCGTGTAATCCCTTGGCGAATCCACCAGTACGCGTAAGTTGAGAATTTGTAGCCACGATCAGGATTGAATTTTTCGACTGCACGAATTACACCTAAGCTTCCTTCCTGAATTAGATCTAAAAAGGACAGTCCTCGATTTTGGTATTTCTTGGCAACAGATACGACTAATCTAAGATTGCACTGAATGAATTTTCGAGTTGCAACTTTTCCTTCGTAGATTTTCCGTTTCAACTCTTCTTCTGTGACACCGCATTTTTCTGCTAATTCAGCAAGCGTTGGTTCGCGGTTTAGCGTTTGAGTGAGTTTTTCTTCGACTGTCTGAATGGACATTAAATGTTGAGCTAAAGCGCCGTAGGATTGCTCTTCTTCAAACGTTAAGAGCGGATATCGTCCGATTTCAGTGAGGTACGATTGGAAGTCATCTTCTGAAATCGACAAAGATGTCTTGGGCATAGTTGACTTTCGTGAAGGATAAGGTTTGAAGGTGTGGAGCTTTGTTGCTGAATCTAATCGATTCAATGGAACTAAGACAAGAACAGGCTTGCCAAAAACTAGATTTCATTGTTTTGGCAAAAAAGTCATCACCCTTTCTATAGAACTGGTTTCATTACCGAGTTTAAGATTGATTGCAGAACCTGCTGCTTCACCTGATCAGTGTACAGAAACTGGCAGTGTTCTTTTTCTATCAATTGGTAAAACAACTGATTGAGCCTGCGAGAAATCGCAGCAATTAGATTGCGGAAGTTCTGGTTCTTTCGATTGGACTGTTCCAGAATGGATGTGAGTACGATTGCGCCTAGTCTGCCGTTGGTTTGAGTGCTTCTAGTGCCAGATAGAGGTAATCGATAAGCTGACTTCCTAAGAACCGAGGATTCATTAGCACACAGCATAGTCATTGATTAGTCTTGCCTCTTTTAGCCAGTTGGAGTCAATCAAGTTAAATCCGTAGCCGTTGAGGATGCGTTGGTGCAGTGAATTAATTTCTGCAGCCAATCTTACACCGGGTAATCGAGACTTCAATTTTATTGCGATCGCTCCAGTGCTCGCAGACGGTTCCAGAATCGAATAAGCAATTCTACAATTTTTTCTGGAGCGACAAACAGTGCATGAGGATTAACCTTGGCAATCTTTCTTGCCCGCATTATCTTGGCAATTATTGCTTTTGAGCAAGCAAACGTTTGTGCTGCGGGGGCAGTTGCCCCCTTGCTTGCATCCAAACCCCAACTAGGTGTTGTATTGATCGTTCCTGCAAAAACCTGCAATTGCTTTACTGATCAAGCACTGAGCTGCCGATGTGTTTTTTGCGACCATGGTTGTTTTTCGAATTGTTCTGATATTTCTGCTGGAATGGGTACTATATCTAACGACTGCTGCTGTGTGTGTGCAATCTGAGCTACGATTTCAGCAACGGTCAAGCAGCGCCGATGGTTATAGATTTCCATTGACTGATGGTGTTTCTGAATTAGTTTGTGTTTTGTTCCCTTTGTTGCAAATTCTATATCTCCAACAACTTTTTTAATTTGCTCCACAAGGACTTTGCTCTTCACAAATTGAGGATAGCGGTAAAGAATCAATAGACGAACCGAGGCTTCTGTAATGGCAAGCCGATACTCTGGCTCTTTTTCGTTGTGTTGAATGAGCAATCTTAGGGCTTCATCGACTAACGCTTTGGCTGAAAAAGGTTTCGTCTCGGATTGAGCAAAAATTTGTGGAAGCAATCGTTCGGGGTGTTCGTCGAGAAGAAGTGTTAAAAACTCTTCTTCTTCTTGATCCTCGGTGGCTGGATTGTCGATCTTCTCGTTCCAACGCCAGTATTCACGAATGCCAGCTTTAACCAGCTCTTGTCTTAAGGCAAAAGCCCTTTTCTCCCACTCATATCGCTCATCGTTTGTGCAATCAAACAACCAATCCAATTGTTCATACTTTTTAGCTAACTCTTCTTTTTCGCTTTCGGAGTCTTTCAGCTTTGCTTCTAGTTCTTCGATCCTGGCTTTATCACTTAACTGTTCATTTCCTAGCTTTTGAGGATCAGACTTGAGAAAGTTTGTGGCAATTTGGGATTGAACGGTTGCTTGGACTTCGATAAATGTGCTTAGAACGGTTGAGATGTGATGGACTACGTCTAAAACGCTTGCTGTTTTTTCGTCTATCAACTTTAGGGTTTTTTCCGTACTAGATAGCTGACCCAACGAAAGACTTGCTCTTTCTCGCTTGATCTGCTCAACAAGTTCAATCAAATTCTCAAGCTGGATCTCAAAGCTGTGCTGCTGTGGGGTCATTTGTGGGGTCATTATTTCAGTCCTCCAATTTTTTGAAGTTTTTCAGTGCTGAGTTTTAGAGCGGTCAGTTGCTGCATGAGTTGTGGATATGCTTCAACAAGTGCTGCATTGGCATCTTGACGTTGACTTGTAAAACAGTACCCACAACTACAGATCGGTTGTGTGAGACGATGTTGCTCGAAGCAGATCGGACATTGTTTATATCGTTCAGATCCAGCTCGATGCCTGTTGCGAGATCGAACCATACATAACGCTTCAGCATCAAGGTCTTCCAAGGCTCCGTACTTGTTGAAGTTTCCGGCTTGATCGAGAAGTAAGCAGTGGGACTTTTCAGGTGCGATGCGGCTTCCGCGACCCAGCATCTGAAAGTAGAGCGATTTTGACTGTGTAGGTCGAGCCATAAGCACACAGGAAATATCTGGCAAATCAAACCCTTTTGTTAGGACTTCGCACGAGGACAAAATTAGGGTTTTGCGCTCGTATAAGGCTTTGTAAATCTGCTGTCGTTCGCGCTTTGGTGTCTGACTATGTACAACGGCACTGGGAATGTTTTGCGCTTCAAACGCTTTGGCGATAGCATAAGAGTGATCGATATCAACTGCAAATGCAATGGTTCGATGACCGTAGGCAAGCGAGTGCCACTGCTGAACGAGATGTTTGACCAGATAAGGTTTATTGCAAACAACAGCAAGCTTTCGGGGGTTATAATCACCGTCATCTTCGATCGAGATTGTTTCTAGATCTGCAGAAGGAAGCGTGAAATATCGAAACGGAACAAGGAACTTTCGCTGAATTAATTCGCTTGGTAGTGGAGCGTTGAGTTGATGGTCGAATATGTGATTCAGTCCTTTTTGTGAGCAGTTTCGCCAAGGACTTCCAGTAAGACCAATATGATGACTGCGAAAATATATTTTATTGATGAGTTCTTGTGCGATCTGACTAAATGCAGTTGTGTGAGCTTCGTCCCAAATTACGACATCAAACGATAACGATCTCCACGACGCACGTGCTGAAAGTGTTTGAATTGACGCAACCTGAACTGCACGATCGAAAGTTTCGGGATATCCAGCCTTGATAAATCCTGGTCGGAGCTGAAATGCTCTTAGTTTATTCGCTGTCTGTGTCACCAGTTCTTCGCGGTCAACAATAAATAGAATCCGGTTGCCTTGCTGAATGAGTTTTTGAATAAGGTCAGCGGCGAAAACTGTTTTACCTGACCCTGGAACAGCAACGATTAATGCTCGCAGTCCTTTAACTGTTTTGGGCTTTAAAAGTAGTTGCAGTGTTTTGTCGACAAGTAACTGTTGGTAGTCGTGGAGTTGCATTGTAATGTCAATTTCTGAAATATCAAGATGGACAGTTGAGACTGTATATTTTATGGCAGGGTTTAGGGTGATGCAGAAATTTGCTTGCAACAACCCTAAGTTCATGACGGGGGTTGCTCGGTCTGGTTGCGCAAGTGATCTAAGCCTTTGTCATCCTGTACTACATTTAAGAGCACAATTTTTGAAGGATTTCATCCGTTTCTGGTCACGCTTGACGCTATCCTTTCGACTTTTAGATGCAGTTTGTAACGGTTGCTCAGGCTTTTGTCGTTTTAAGGAAAGGTAAAGTAGCCCTCATCGTTGCGAGACTACTCCTTCTCCAACGCTATCAATTCTGGAAAATCTTGTCAATTGTCGTCTAGGATTTTCTTATTAATTCAACGAAGTTCGCGGGAATCCCTCATCCTCGCCGCTACAGATTTGGGATGACACTGACCTTTCAGTGGTACGACCCAGGTCAATTGGAGAAAAAACGCTCTGCTGCTAAAAAAACTTTTTGAGCCAAGCTAGAGTTAACGTATCGCCAGTGCCACGGCTCGTAGCTTACGCCCTGCCGATTATGACGTGGAAAAGATAATTCAAATCCAAACTTTTTAGCATTTGTGCTAAGCCAGCGAAAAGCGTTTGTTTGCTCAAATGCTTCGCGCAAGTCAGTCTCGGCGTTTTGTCGATCGCCGATGTCAAACGCAAAGCCTGTATGATGTTCGCTGTAGCCAGGAGGAGCAACCAGTTGGGCAGCCGCTTTTGCAGAACCTGATCGACTGATTTTCTTGTCGAATAGATACTGTTGGTCTGAAATTGTTCGAAATGCTGAGATTACACTTAATTCGATGCCTTTTTGATGAGCTGCCTGTGCCATTGCTGAGAAGTTTGACGCTGCCTGAATTTCTGCACGTTTTCCTTGAACGTTTGTTAGCTGAGTGGGGTCTGCTTCTGAATACGGCAAATGACCGTATTTTGTCTGAGGCAGAACGGTTGTTTCTGGCGCTGAACTGATTTTCTTTGTTTGAAGTGACAGTTGTTCTGTCATGCTGACTGTTTTAATACAAAATGCCAACAGAATGACGAGTGTGACTGTAACTATAAATGACAGTGACTGTTTGGATCGGCGCAAAGGCATGATCAGTAGTGTTTGATAGGTTGTTCTGAACTTAAGCGTAAGAGATAAGTTTGAGGACTCTTTTTTTCTTGCTCAATTTCCGATCGATCTGTTTATTGGTTCTGCCAAGAATCGATTGCTTTGTAGTTGTCGAATCCGTTGCTACGATGCGGATAGAAGCAGGGGAATTCTCCATAACGACTAAGTCCGTTGGAATGATTCAGAATTAATCCGGGTAAGTCAACATCTACTAGAACGATGGACGGACTTCGAATTTTTAGCACTGACCGTTTTCTCTTTTCCTTGTATTCTGTTTCATCGATCTGCTTGCTTTCTCTACTTCTGCGGTTGACTGATTGCATCGAGTAACTGGAGTCCAATGGATTTTAGCAACCCGGTGTTGCCATCAGGACAGCCATGTTGAATCAAGCAATTTCCGCAGCCTGTCTTGCAGCTACAGGTTTGTGCAATTTCTCCAGCTTTTCGCGCAACTTCTGGCAACCGCGTGAACAAATTTTCAACTACTCCAGATTCTGGTGTCACATTGTAAAACACCCCAGTGATTCCTTTTTCGTTATTATAAATCTGAAAATTCGCATCGCGTGTATCTGAACGAACGACGATCGGGAATGCTTTGAGCAGTTGATGCCCGATGGTGTGAAGTGCAAGATATTCTCCGCTGAATTCCCAAAGCGATCGGTACTCTTTGGGGATTTCTTTGGTTTCCTGTTTGATTTGGCTTTTCAGAGATCTTGTTATATGTTCGAGCCACTTCCGGGCGACTTTATTGAAGTAGACCTCGACGACTGGCGTTGTCATCTCGATTTTGCTGGGCTGGTCAAACACAATAGTATCTACCATCTGAGTAATTTCGGTGTAGCGAGTAGGTTTGCCGCAGTTACTGCATCGAGTTACGCTGATTGCCGCATGGAACTTTAAGCACCCTTGATTAACACAGGCTCGTTCATAGCGTCGAGCAAACACGTCGTAACCATCGACAACATAGCGAATATCTGCCCATGCCATTTCTAAGTTCAAGCAAGGTGCATCTGGTCCACGTGCTGCGATCGCCTCATCGGTTGCAACCTCAATGTCGATCGAACTTGGTCCCGCGACTCGGGTGTGAATATTCAGTTCACTATGTGTAGTTGCTTGGGTAAACGTGTCTGTGTCTGTAATCTGCTTTAATCTTGCTGATTTTGTTTCTAGATCAAGATCTAGAACATGGTAAGTAAGCATTTTGCCTTCTCCGTTTTGGCAGCGATAAATGGCATTTTGGAAAACTTCTCGTTGAGCAATTTCTTGGCTCATCTGCTCAATTTCTTCACCATCTTGATCGAGGAGACTCACAAGCGATTGATTAAATCCTCCCCGGAAATTCAAGTCTCGGTGCGGAAAACCTTTTGTCCAAAGAATGCTTGAGCGATTGCGACTGATTTGTCCTTGTCGAAGCAATTCCTGAACAACTTTGAAAGCATCGCTACCAAAGTAATGCTTTAGCTTGCTAACCGGAATTCCGGTCTCTACCGCTGCACAAAGAATGTGTTTTGCAAGCAAGAGAACTGGCACTTGGAACGTGATTACCTCAGCAGCTCCGTGTAAAAGTAATGCTGGATGAGTAGCATAATACAAATCCATTACTTTTGTCGTTGGTAAATAAAAGGCAAATCCTGGGTTTTGTCTGCCACATCGACCGATTGCTTGGCGAAATGACTGAACTGATCCTGGCCAACCTCGGACAATCGAGCAGTCAAGCGACGCAATGTCGATTCCTGATTCGAGCGCTTCGGTACTGATGAGCCATCGGGTTCTACCGTCTCTTACTTGTTCAAGAATATCTTCTCTTTGTTGAGCGCGGAGCGCGGAGTAGTAGGTTACGACTTGACTGCCGATGTTGTTTAATCCTCGACGCTGTGATTCTTTGTTAATCAGGTTGTAAATGGTTTTGACTGAACTGATCGAGTTTGTGAATACAATGCCAGTTTTTCCTTGCTGCATCAAGTGATACACTAGCTTTGCTGTTTCGCTGTGACTGCTAGCAGAAGGGCGCAGAACGAACAAATCTTTTCCAGCAGAGATGGCTCCTGATTTCTCGATCCAAACTAACCGGGATGGTTTTCCCTTTTGTTTTGGTCTACCTGTGAGATGACGACAATGCTCGACTGCATTTCCACACGTCGCTGATAGAACCACAAACTGTAAATGATCTGAAGGTAAACTCCCATCGCTGCGTGCAGGTGCATAATGATCCACGGCAAGCTTGATTCGCTGAATCAGCATATGTACATTTCCGCCAAAGACTCCCCGCAGCGTGTGAGCTTCGTCCAATACAATGTATTTCAACCGACTTAAAAAAGTTTGCCAATGGGCAGACTTCCAAGTTGTTCGCAGTTGATAATGAAGGAATTCTGGGGTCACTCCTAGAATATGCGGCTCTGATGCTAGAATTTCTTTTCGCATTTGGGTCGGAGTATCGCCGGTTAATTTGTGAAATCGAGGGCGAATTTGTTCAGGGATTGTTGATAGTAACTCGGTGATGTTAGTTGCTTGATCCGAAGCAAGCGCTTTCAAATTGTAGAACGCAAGACAGCAGTGATTTTGCTCGATGATTCCCTTTAAAATTGCGAGGAATGTGCCTAGTGTTTTTCCACTTGCTGTGGCTGTAGTGATTACGACATCTTTACCTTCATTAATTGCAGCATAAGCAAAGTTTTGGTGTGAGTATAAAGCGTGAATCCCTCGATAGTTTAGAGCTTTTGTAAGGCTGGGTGGGAGATCTTCTGGAAGTTCAATTAACTTGGGATTCTGAGCCGCGACAGTCTCTTGATGTGTCACAACTGAAGCAATTAGGTCTTGTACAGTCTCTGGCGTTTCATCTTCTTGATTAAGATCTGGTTGAGCAGCGGTTTCCTTGATTCCGTAGAACTGCTGTAGAAGCATGCCATAGTCAGGTGGAGTTTTAGAGGTAGGATTCATGAGGAGTCCAATTGTAGGAGGTTTAGATGGAATAACGGTCACTGAGTCTGAGATTGACTAGACCAAGGATCGCGGTTGCCGACCAATTCTTCCGATCGATGTTTGTATTCGAGATTTGAAATCGACAAGTGACGAAATACTGGAGCGTTTGAGTCTTACTAAGATGATTTTCAAGCCCTGCCTTGACTCCAAATCTTCTTCATCGAATCGTTCCAGGGTCGTAAGTTTCCAATGGAACTACTAATTTCGTTCTTCTGAAATTAAAAAACCACCGCATCGCGATGGTGACTGCTATAATCCTTTCTGCTAGGTAGTGTTTGGCTAATGCCCTAGAAAGGTTTAATCGGAATCATGGTAACTTTGTCTGTGATGCACGCCAGACTGCGGCAGCTGCCGCAAATAATAATTTGCTAAAAGAGCGCAAGGCTGACTTTGGACGGAAGTGAGCAGGATAAACCTTGACACCCTGTGGTGGAACGAGCCAGCTTCACATTTCACCGATTCAGCACCTCGCAAGGTCGCTCTCAACTTATTATATTGACAGATGATCTGAAGAATGACTTCTCTTTGCCGCTATTAAGATTTGGGGTTTTACAACGGCTCGATTTCTGCAATCTTCCAAGTTCCATCTGTATCGCGCTCAATTCTGAATTGATAGGGTTGTGTGTGAGCGCTGTGAATCATGACACGTAGCCAAGCCGTTTGACTACTAGTTGTAAAACCGATGACTTCTCCGACGGATTCAGGATTAGTTTGTGCAACACCGTCGTTTTGGCTCTTGTGTTCGATCGAGTCAAGGTAAACTTCGCCTGTGGTCAGTTGTGTTAGTTTTTCAACGTTGTTCGTAGGGTCAAGGATCTGGCTTTTTGCCTGCAGCCATTTCTGAATAAGGGCAACAGCAGTGTCTTGATTAATTGATTCTGTCGTAGATTGCAGTGCTGGATTGGGTTCGGGTGATTCTTTTTGTGGGGAGTTAGATCTGCTCAGATTTTCACCTGGATTTGTAAAATGAGGAAATCCGTCTGAGTCTTGCTGAAAATTTTCAGAAGGACTTGGCAAAGCTTTGAGATCGAGCTTGTTGTCTTGATTGCGAGGCTCAATTCGGGTTGGAATAGATGTAGTTGCTCTGTCTGACTTTGATTCTAAACTGCCCGGTGCGTTATCCCCGCTAGATGAGGACTGGCTAGAAGCAGGATTTCGCAATGACACGACTGAGACAAATCCCAGCGTGAAGAAAATGGGAATCACTAAGACGCAAACAGTTAAGCCTTGCCGAGTAAACATAGGAGTTAAGCACCTTCATCATTAAGCGGTTCGATGTCATTTTCATCATTGACCAAAGTCATAGCAGTTTGCTGCATCTGCTTTCACCTTGATAAGTAGTCCCCCATTCTCAGTCATTCCGAGTGTTATAGCTTTTCAGGAATATTTAACGTTAGATCGATGAGCTATCTTGATCTAGGCAAGTTGTGGAGTACTAGCCTTTGATCTTGTGGACACTGGAATTGAACGGGTTTTGGTTTGTCTCCATCATAGTGAAAAATTCTGGTTTGATGAAGCAGTAATGGAAGCCTGCTCGATTTACTGGCTGGAAAAGTGTTGAACAAAACTAGCCCGCACTCTGTAAACTCGCCTCTCAGCAGGTTGGAGTCAAGGGCACATCAATTCTGCTTCCCAAAGGTCTTTCAGCTAGTACAATAGCATTATGCAACACCGCAATCCCATCATCCGCACCGACAAATGGAGCCTCAACCCGACGAGTGAACAGCGCATTTTGTTCGCCAACACAGTTGAGGTCTATCGTCGTTTGTGCCGATATTTGGTCGGAATTGTGTTCACCCATTGGCACGGGCTTGTTTGTGTGACCTGTGGACTGTTCACTCTTCAGGTTAGCATTGACACCATCACCTCGCTACGGCAGGTGATGTGAGCTTCATTACCTGTGATACTGCGATCAGCCGAGGAAGGATTGCGGCGTGTGATAAGCCTTGCTTAAGGGCAATATCAAGCTCAAACAGCATCGTTAAGCCTTGAGACAGGTTACAGGCTGAAACATCTGCAACTTCCTGCCGCAGATAATACACCCGATTAGGATTTGCGATGCTGCAAAGTTGTGCAATTTTCTGGTTGTCTTGAATTCCTTTGTCAAGCGTGGATTTAATCCAGACCCAAGTTCGGAACTGAGTACAAAGTGTGGCAGTAATTACCGATGGAAACTGCGATTGTTGTAGCAAACAGTCTAGTAAAATTGCGACTTCGCCGCTTTTTCCTTGCCGAATAGCATCTGCAAGTTGCAGTGACGTTTGGGTTTGGCAAGGCACCAGGGATCTCAGCGCTTCCATTGTTAGGCTTGATCCTTCACTATAAAGCTTGAGCTTGAGTAACTGCTGGTAAGCGCGAGCGGTGTTATTCCCGACTGCGGTGGTCAGATAGTCGAACTGCTCTGGAGAAAGCTGAATTTGCAGGCGGTCAGCTTCTTTGCGAATTGACTGGTTGATGTTGTTTGCTTTCCACGGATCGACCAGCTTAAACTCCTGAATCTTGCCGTGTTTGATTAACAATTTAGCAGCTTTCAACCGTTTATCGATCGAGTTTGCGATGAAGACTAGGGTTGTGGAACTTGGAATTTGCTGGATGATTTCGAGCTGTTCAACTTGATCGTCGTTAAACTGCTGAGCACTGCTCAACAGGCAATTTTCGATGACAATGATTCGCAGAAAATCCCCCATCGGTGGAGTTCTCGCTTCTGTAAGGGCGGACGTTAACTCACAAGGAGCATAGGTATGAAAATTGAAGGCTTCAAACTCTGGTTTGAGTTTGGCTTTTAGCGCTTTGACAAATTGGGCGATGCCGTGACTGTCATCGCCCAATAATGTGAGTATGGGCATAAAAAATTTTGGATTGGGTGTACGGGATGCCCTCGGTTCAAACGTTTTTCCAACCTGCAGGAGTCCGATGCGATGTCATTAACGTACTGGTAACTAGCAAGCTTAAGGGTACGATGAGCGAAGATGGCAATCTCCTCGGTTGATCCTGAGTCGATGCACGAATTCAGCACCGTTAAGATTCCATTACTACCTCTATTTTAGTTGCCAGTTGGCGTTGAGACGCAGGGTTCAAGAATAACGCTGATGTCTGGTATTTTGCTGATTCGAGCGATCGTTTTTGTGAGTGGAGCGATTTTTGCTTGAAGGATCTCCTGTTGCTGTGCTGGGATTTTTAGTGTTGCAGTAGAATTTAGTTTGATTAGTTTGACATTCTCGAGCAACGGTCTAGATTCAGGGCGAATTGCTTGAATGACATCATCCCAGAGTTTTTCCAAGTTGAGTGGTTTTTCTATTGGGTGCGAATTAGTTTGAGAAGGGGAGCCTGGAATTAAACCAAGCAGTGTGACTTCAAGCCACAGTCTGATATTGGATGTGTATCTAATTTGTGTCTCCCGTTGATAAAGATGATCGAGAATTTTGCTGATTTGTTCTGCATTCCATTGATGTTCTAACGCCTGAAAGTCGCCAGGAGAAATTGCTGTACTCAAGAAGGTGAAGGCTTGCTCACCGGTTGTCAAGATGAGCAGTAAATCGCGTAGTGCACCCATCAACCCTTCTACAATTAGACTGGGATATTTGCCATTGTCGATTAGTTGTTGTGCTTTGATTAGTAGCGCAATACGGTCTTTTTGGTGGAGTGCGTGCAGAATTTCTATCAAATCTTTTCCAGTCACATCGCCTACAGCATCCGCTACGGTAGCTTCGGTAATTGCTTCTCCAGATAAAAAGACGGTATCTAGCAGGTTGATTGCGTTTCGGGGTCCACCTGCGCTAGCACGAGCAATCTCACGCAACGCGCCCTCGGTAATGTTAATGGTTTCTTGCTCGGCAATCTGCCTCAAGTGGGCAACGATTGTTTCAACCGATAAGGGATGAAAGTGAAACTTCATACAGCGATCGGTAATTGTTCCCAAGAGTTTATGACCGTCTGTGGTACACAGAATGAAAACGATATGAGAAGGTGGCTCTTCGAATGTTTTGAGCAAGCAGTTCTGTGCGGCAACACTGAGTTGATGTGCTTCATCGATAATGACGATGCGATAATCTCCATGCATCGGTTTTATCTGAATTCGCTGAATTAGTTCGCGAGCATCATCGACTCCGGTGTTAGATGCGGCATCAATTTCAGTGACATCAATATCAATTCCTAACTCAATTTTGCGGCAGCTTTCACACTGACCGCATGGTGAAAGCGTGGGTCGACCGACAAGACAATTGAGTGATTTTGCTACGATTCTGGCGGTTGATGTTTTTCCGGTTCCTTTTGATCCGACAAAAAGAAGCGCTGGCGGAATGCGCTGAGTGCGGATCGCATTGGATAACGTTTTCTGAACGTAGGGCTGCCCGATTAAATCGGCTAGCTTCTGGGGTCGATACTTCAGAGGGAGTGAGGTTTGTGTCGATTGCAGTGTCATAGTATTGGTGCGTTTTATGAAAGCTGATTGTGCCAGCCGTGGTCTGAGAAAATTTAAGGACGTTTGACTTCGCGCAGTTTTTGTCGACTTTGATCGTATTGTGGTGCTACAAAGTATGTTGTTGTGATATCTAGATCTGGAATGTCGGTTTCTCCGGACGACTGAATTTTGCAGGGAGTGCTGGCGCTGTCAACAATGCAATCAATCCTAGAAGACCGTAAGGCATTAACTGCGTTTTTCAGATATTTGATATTAAGCTTGATCCCGAACGCATCTATTTCTTCGGGAATCTGGGCAGCAATGGTTTGCATCCCTTTACCGAAGTCACGCTCTATTGTGAGGCGTGCTTTTTGCTGACGTGCGTCAAATTGCAGTATCAGTCCGTCTACTTCCTTGTCAACAAGCGCGTTTAATCGCTCTAGCCGAGTTGTCAAGCCAGCTTTGTCGAAGGAAGCAGTGTGAACGAAATCATATCTTGCTAGTAATTCCGGACAGTTTGGAAAAGGTGCGTCATAACATCGAATTGTTAAACTGCGTTGAAGTTCATCTTCTTTTAATTCAAATTTCACTTTCTGAGTACTATCATCTGCGGTAATCCGAAAGCTTGCATTCACTTTACTCCTTTCAAGGGTTTTAACGAGTTCTCTCAGCAGTTTTGCTGGAATTGTGGCTTCTATCTTGGGTAGATTTAGAGATTGTTCTGTTTTTTTTCGAGATCTACGGTTAGTGGTTTTAGTTTTCACCTGCGTGATGGCAACTTGATGTCCATCCGTGGCATGGCACTCTAAGATTTCGGTTTGGGGGTTAAGTTGCCATCGCACAGCATTTAAGGGAACCTTTGTGTTGTCACTACTGCTTGCTGGCAAGACGCTTTGGAGTGCGGCTAAAACCACTTTCACTGGAAGGAAGATTGAGCGGTTGGAAATGTTCGCGAGATTTGGGTATTCTGAGCCTGCTTGCCCATAAATTTCAGTATAGCCATCCTCACTGTCGTAGATATGAGCAATTTGAGCATTGAAATGGCTACTGGGGAGTGGTTCTCCTTGATGACCTGAAATTTCTCCGTCTGGATTACTCCCGGTCCACATTCGGATTTGACCTTGAATTGGGCAAGTCCGAATTACTGTTGCAATGCGATCGATAGGCAGCGCAATTTCTCCGCTTGATTCTACTTTTGCCTTAAAGGTAGCCGTCGCGGTTGCAACTAAGTCAGTAACTGTTAGCGTTACGCTCTGTTGGGCTTGATCGGCACGAATCAAAATGCTATTTAAAATTGGCTGAGTCGGTTTGGTGGGCGCGTAAGGTTGGATAAAGTTGAGGCTTTGAGCGAAGATCCACTGTCCGCACTCGAAACAGAGTGGATCAGATAAAAACTCGGGTTTTTGTTCGATTGATAAATCAACACCAAGTTCTGGTAGTTCTTCGGGCTTATATCCTCTGCGCTCATTGATTGCAAGGTCTTCTATCGTTTCAAGATCTTGCAGTGCAGCAAGCTCATTTGCAGAAAGAGGTGTGATAGATTCTAAGGAGTTAGGGAGTTGATTTTTCCTCGGTTTGAGCGAAGAAGTCATAGTCTTGATCAATGTAGAGCTAGGGTGCGGCTAGCAGTCGCTAGCCAAAAACAGGGCTTTTTGGGGGGTTGTGGTTTCAAGTCATTAATGTTCTTGTCCTTGCTCGACTTGTTGCTACGTTGTTCAGATAGTTGCAGCTTAAACGAGGATAAATTAGGACTTAGGAAGATGGTCATATTTAGGGTTCAGGGAACTTTTGAGGAACAGTTAGGTTGTGTTACTGCAGTGTGTAAAAAAGAGGCACTTTTTTGTCGCTCCAATAAGTTTGCCTCTCGACGCACCAAAAAAATTAAGCTACTGTCAAGATTGACCCAGTTGAGTTCTTCTAAACTGACTGATATGTTTTAAAGATCGTTCGAATCTAGAAAATAGGAGTAGGCTAGGTGATATATCATGAGTAATTCAAATGCAGTGTCAATCGATTTGTCTTCGACTTTAGATTTGGCGATTACGTTGACTGGCGTAGAATTCTATTATGTTAAGTTTTTGTGCGATTCAACTTTGCAAAATTCAGACGATATTTTGTGTCAGATGATTCACGACTTTCGACCCGATGGGTTACCTTCTTTCTCGGATTGGTGGGATCGTCATGCAGATACAGTACAGTCTGCTGCCTCTGCATTAATGGTTAGTGTAGGTTCAGACCAGGCTGAAGTTAAGTCTGTCCAACAAACATCTGCACTGCCGATTGAGCCAGAGTTATCGACCCCTACTTTTGATGCAGGTGAGAATAATGTTGTGACTACCAAGAGTTCTTCGACGACAAATTCACCGAGGACAAAAGCGAAAACTCGAACAGATCAAGCTTCTACAACCCCGAATCCTGCAGCTTCGAAGCGTTCCACCAAACCGTCGAGTCAGCGCTCACCTCGTGGTTCAGCCAAATCAACTGCTGCAGCTAAAAAGAAGTCATAGCCTAGCGTTTTGGGCACAGAGCGGTTCTCGATCGCGATCGAGAACCGCTTCTTTTTTGTAGATTTGTTAGGCAGCGACTCTACGAATTTGCTCATTTAACCAACGCTGTCCTATTTGATTGCTTGTGAGATAGGTGCGCCAATCTTCAAGGAGAGCTTTTTGTGGAAGATCTTGGGGAGTAGAGTCGTTTTCGAGACTTTCGCAGATTTGCAGTTTTACCGGATTGCGCCCTTTGGAAATCTGTTCGAGAACGCCAAGCTCTTTTGCCATTTCTAATAAGCATCCAGCTTGATCAATGCCTGAACCAAAATTCAGATCGAACTCACACTTGCGAAACGGGAAACCTGTGATATTTTTGGTGATTTTTGCTTTGATTCTGATTCCGTACTCTTCGTGTCTAAGCTTGTTGGTTTGGATTCTTCTTAAGTCAAGGCTTAAGCTGGAGTGATATTTTACTCCAACGCCACCCGTTGATTTTTCAGGAGTCCCATAGACAACTTTAAGCACAAACCGAAGTTGATTAGTAGCAATGACGGTTGTTGCATTGGAACCTCCAAGCAACCTGCCAATTCGGTTTAGCCCTTTATGAACAAGTTCTGAGTGTAACCCAGCAGTGCTGTCTTCTAGCTTTTGGTCAAATGCTTTTTCTGGAACAAGTGCAGCGATCGAATCGATTCCAACTAAACCAATGTTTGCTTGAACCAGTCGCTCGGCGATTTCCAAAGCTTCTTCTCCGGTTCTGGGCTGAACGAAGATCAGGCTTTCTAGATTGACTCCTAGCGCTTTGGCATAGTGCGGATCTATCTTGTGTTCTGCATCGATGAGTGCTGCGATTTTTCCAAGCTGCTGCATTTCGGCAATCGCGTGTAGAAGAAGCGTTGTTTTTCCAGATGCTTCGGGTCCGCTAATGTCGATAAACCGTCCGATTGGATATCCACCATCAATGATTTGATCAAGCTGTGGACATTGGCTAGAAAATCGTTTTACTTCAATGCCTGCACTGGCGAGCGTGTCTAATTTGGGAAAGTCTTTTTGCAGATTGCGAATCAGTAAATGGCTAGGGTGTAAATCGGTACGTGAGTTAGTGGTTGTCAACATGGATTTGGGTCGGGTGTAAGAAACTTTAGAATGGAATATGTAGTGTTTCTGCAAGATGCAAGTTCTGAACCCTGGAGGTGTAACTTTTGATATTGCAGTAATCACCTTCCCAGATGATTTGGTTTGTTAGTGGATCAAGTCCACAAGCAAAAATGAACTGTTGGTGGCGTTGAATGGAAGAGAGGGAGTTTAGATTTGAACCCTCTTTTGTGGTAGAAGCGTTGTGCATGAAAATGGAATTAAAGTTTGCCTGAGTGTACTATTATTTATTGAAGTCGCTTCAACTAAGCTTCTGCTGTATATCTTCATTAGAATGCACAACCAAAGTAATCAATATTTCAATTACAAGGCGATGGGCGTAGCTTAGGGAAGCAGTTCTCCTAGATAAAGTCATTACTTCGCAGATCGATCTGCAAGATTTAATGCGGAATTTTCGGACTCAAAGAGTTTGGAGATACCCAGGAACGTTTACGCAGTAGAAGTGGGTGACAGTTTTTCTGCACTATAGAAAGCATGGCAAACCGCTCCAACACTCCAAGTTTTGTAATCGACGATTTTCTGCTCGTCAGTTCATTTGAGGAGTAAATCTGTTATGGAGGAGCAGTTGAGTGTTTGAACAACCGATACTTTAAAGGACCCGGTGCTCGTTGGGTATGTTGGTTCTGCTTTGCAACTATCAATTTGATTGGGCGGGGGGAGCAGTTGACAGACTCAGGTTTTTGTCGGCGTGGACGTTGGGTCAAAGCGACTCCTCTGACTGCGAGGGAAGGCTAAGGAGAAATTGGTTTGCTTCGTAGCTCGTTTTAAATCCAGTGACAGTCCACTTATAATCGCCAGGTTGAATTAATCCAGATTCTGTGAGCTGATAGAGCTTGCATGATCTAATCTGAAGTTTTTTCTGAGCCAAACGCGCTTTTAAATCGCTTGGCAGTGTTGCTGTTTTGCTAATAAACGTAGCACTGAGAGGTCCGTTGGTTTGGCACTGTGCGGCTTTTTGTAACAGAACGACGTTGGCGGGTTTACAAATCGCTCTGGCAATCTGCTCCTCTGTAGAGTCGGCAGAAATGGGAGATGGAACATCTTCGTGGAACGGGAACGATACTCGGTTTTTGCAATCAATTGTTCCCGCTTGTCCAGTTACGCCCCAAAAGGCATCATAAGCAATCCACTGATTTCCTTTTAACGGTAAAATCTTTAGCGTTCCTCGGTTGCCTTTGCGAGCGATCGAGAGTTGGTATGGATTTTTTGTGTTCAAGGGGTTTCGTCCTTCAAATTCCTTTGGTAGATGTAGTGAAAACACTGGACAAAGTGTTTTCTTGATGTTGATTAAGAGTGCGTCGGTTTCTAACGAGGTTGGGTCGCAGTCAAGGGCTTGACGAGGTCCGATTTGCTTTCCACTGCTTGGGTCTTCGAGTGCAAAAGCAAATCCTTTGTCGGTGCGCTCGTATCCAATTTGCTTGGAACCATCTGGTGTTGTAATGAGAATGCTATTTCGCTTTTGTTCAGCAGAATAATTTTGCTGGACGGTGGGCACAGACTGACATCCGTAAACAGTGCCCGTAATAAGTGTAATGAAGAGAAAGAGTCTTGACATCGCTTCAGAAAAATGAGTGATTCAACTATGAGTCGTTGTTGCGTAATACTAGAAAGAAGCCTAATACAACCCAGGCACCAATCATGCCAAGAGATAACCAGGATTTAGCTTCCCACGCTTGCATGAAAGTACCAGATAGGGTGTACATTCCGATCAGAATGGTTAATAAACCAAAGATTCGACTAGATATGTTTTGTTTACTGCTGTTATTTTCAAGGTCAGCGTATTCTTTGGCGCGTAAAATTCCTTCTTCTCCGTTATGAAAAGTTGCGATCGGCACTCTTCTATCGATATCAATAACTTGATAGCTTCCTGGAAACTGCTGGTGTTGTCGAACTAAGTATCGTTTCTTTAGCTTTTGAGTGGCTAACTTTTTTGACATTTTTTGAAACTTTAACGAGGGGTAGGCGTGGAGAGAATGCCGTTTTGAAACAGTTGAAATAGCTTGACTTGACTATAGCTGACTGATGCTAGCAAGATAGCGATTACAAGACCTAAAAGCATTAGCCAGTTGATTTTATTCGTGTTTGCCTGAATCCGCGCCAACGTTTGTGAAGGCACTGGGTAAACTGGCTGAGTAAAGGGTTTCTTTGTGTGGGTAAGCAATCGCGATTCCTCTGGTAATGCTTGGCTAAACGAGCGCTCCGTACCAAAGCAAGCGGGAATCTTGTGTAGGCAGGTGTTCATCGTTCTGATTAGAGCAAGATAAAGCATCATTTGCCTCGCCGGAAGGCGACAGCAGTAAATTCTTTCACCCTCATAGAAAAGGTGCAATTCCCAGTGTGGGCGCAACCAGCAGAATGGAATTGCTCTTTTTTCGTAGGGTGGAATTAACTTGTAGATAAATCCTGGTTGCCTCAGCACTTGATAATTTATTGCGTTGAGTAAGAGTGCGGACTGGCAAATGCGGTGTGTCGCTTTCCACAGTAGCTGATTTAGGTTGAAAGGCATAAATTCACTGCTCAAATGGAGGTTGAGGAATGTCTGTTCCCTGAGGTGCAACTGATAATAAGGCAGACTTGATAATTCACTCAGGTTTTATGGCTGAGTATTGACTGTTGCCTTAAGGTTTGGTGCTTGTGAAAATATCTTGCGGTTTATTTATAAACTGCAAGATATTTTCACTGTCCGTCTATTAGTACTGTTTTCTCTTTTTCAAGCAGTAGTAGATTGTTAAGGCAATGACTCAACGTTTCGATCGGAATTCTTGAATGGCTTGTGACCACGCCCAATTTAATTGTTTTAATCGAAAGGGTGCATCAGGATCTTGAGTGATACCAGGTTGCCAGGGTTGGCAGAGTGTCATATACGCCGCTTTGACTTCTTGAAACGAGGCATGATCCGAAACTTGTAAAATCTCCCACCATCCTGGATAAGTGCGTTGAGTTGTTGAGATAATCGGTTGATTATCATTGTCTCCAAACTCTAGATGCACGTTGATTGTCAGCCATTGAGCGGTATGTAGCGGGGGTGCAAAGGATTGAAGGTATCTCAAAAATCGCTGTTTTTCTTCGCTGCTGTACTCAGAGCCAAGAACTGCTTGATAGTGCCATTCATAATAAGGTTCGAATCCATATCTTTTATAGAACTGATTAATTGCGATATCAGGACTGATATTACGGTGATAGCAATTTTTTTTGGCTTTTCTAAATATTTGAATCTGTTGTCTTTCTTCAGAACTTAGTAGCTCGATTAGCGGAATTGATAGCAGATCATGCTCGATCGGAACGGGATCTTCTGGAAGAGAGAATTGATGTCCGCATTCTGGGCAGAGTGCCATGAATACAGAGCAGATGAATTGACAGTGTGGACAAGTTTTGTTGGCTGCATTATTGGACGCTTTTGTGCGTTTTGGACCAATCCAATAGTCCTGATATCCGGTCGGTGAGCCATGTCGAAGCGTGTTTCCGCCGAAATCTAGCAAAATATAGTATAGCTTTTCGCCATCGGCTCTGGAGCCGCGACCTGCTGCTTGAAAAAACTTGGATTTAGATAAAGTTGGATAAGTAAAGATAATACATCCGACTGCTTTTACGTTCCAGCCTTTGACTTGTGTATTGACCGAACAAATAATCTTGATTTGGCGAGTTACTAATGCTTCGTCTTGCTGCTTGCGAACGTCTGTTGAAGTCTTGCCGTCTTGCCAGGCAGCGGGTATTCCTGCTGTGTTGAAGGCTTTTGCAAGCTGTTGAGCGTGTGCAACTGAAGCACAAAACGCAACTGTTGGAAGATTTTGACCTCGTTCAATCCATCGTTTGATGATTAGATCTAGTGCTTCTGGTCGAAGCGCTTGTCGTTCTACATCTGACTCGGTAAAATCTCCATCTTTGCCAACGCGGAGGGACTTATAATCAAAATTTTCGTCGTATCCAAACGATCGGCAAGTAACAATACGCTTGATTTTGACGAGGTCTGGCGGCTGTGGTGCACAGACTGCTTCATCAAATCGCTGACCTAAATATTCGTCGTTTTTTGTTCGCCAAGGGGTTGCTGTGAGTCCCAAAAATCGGGTTTTTTGTGGCAAGTAGTAATTCTGAAGCTGGATATAAGAATCTCGCCAGCAAACATCGTGTGCCTCATCAGCGACAATTAAATCGACGCGTCCAAATAACTGCGAAAATACATGATGTGCCTCTAGTCCGGATGAGCGGATTCGAGACTCTAGCGTTCCGCAAGACACAATAAGAACAGAGGCATTCCAATTTACAAGTCGATCTCCCTGCAAAATTGAGCAATCGACTCCTAGCTCTGTCATTTCGTCGGCGGCCTGTTCCAGTAGATTATTTCGGTCTACCAAGAACAAACAGCGACGACGATATCGAGTTTTCTGGGTGATTGTCTTCATGATTAGCGATGCCATGTAGGTCTTTCCTGCACCGCATCCAGCAATCAGCAACACCCGCTGGGTTTGATTTTGCCATAAGCTGTAAACGTCGTTGATGCAATCGACCTGAAAGTCGAAAGGGTGTATAACGCATTGTTCTTGTGAGAAAGCCGGTCCGATCATGAGTGCTTTGAGGACTAAACAGATAAGAGAAATACTAGGGTGTGGGAGAAACGGTTGCTTGTTCCGGGTCAACAGATGATTCCGCAATTGTGCAGCTTCTTGCAGGCGTGGTTTTGACCTGAATTGTTTTACCAGGGTAAGCCGTTTGTAGAAGATTTGCGGTCAGACTTTCAGCTTGATTATTTGCCTGCTCTAAAATGCCATTGTTGCAAGCAGCCTGAGTCCCTTGCTCAACAGCACGTACCTGTGCAAGAGATTGAAGCTGAGGTCCAACGTCGGGTCCGAGTCCTAAAAAGCCTCGATTGTAGTCGTAAATTTTGCTGTGCCGGGTTTTGAAGTTGGTTGCAAGAATCTGAGGTGGGGGAAGTGTAATCGTAACAGTGTTTTCTGTTGTTTGAACCATTTGTGGGGAAATCGTTTGAACATTGATTCCGGCAGTAACATCAACCTGAGCGATGACAAGAAGTTTGGTAGTGCTGTAATCCACTCCAAAAAGAGCATTGCTTTGTTCTACCGGAATGATTTGTGTGACAGGCCATCGGATGGCAGTGAGTTCACCGATTTTCTGAATTTGCTGCAGTGTTACCGGCTGTTGACGAATGCGGGTCGTGTTGGATGTAATATTGAGTCCAAATACTCGCCATATGTTGAGGTTGGTCAGATGTAGCAAAGTTAGCCCAATGCAGAAGAGTGCTAAAAGTGTTAGCACGAGGGAAATTTTTGCTGCTTGATGTCTTTTATGATACATAGCCTCTGGAATGAGTTAGTGAAAGGATTGCAGAACTTTTGAGAGCGCAGTTTTTCGTTGATTTGGGGACTTGGAGTTAAGGCTCCAAAGACTTTCGTAAAAGAAGAAAGACAGTCCACTAAATTTTCTTTCCTGAACAACCGAGATTTGCCGTGCAATCTGGGTAATAGGTACTGTTTGAGTCCGTAAACCCGCTAAAATTCCGATCGAGACGGGAATTTTTTTGCGTGCCTGTTGAATCCAGCGATTCTCAATTTCTTGCTTAAATCGCGATTCCTCATTGAAGTAAACCTGTACGACCAATTCGTCAATCCATCCCTGTTCAACCCAACGGCTCCAATCTTGAAGTTGCTTTGAATAAGCGTATTCATAGGTATTTGGAGAGACAGAAATAATTAGGTTTGGATTTTGCGCTTTTAAAGTTTTATAAACTCGCGCCATAAATTCAGTTAGTTTGTTCGCTCTCCATCTCACCCAATGGTGATCAGTAGGTGTAGGCACAGGTTTTTCTGGGTTTTCTCGTTGATAAAGCGCTAAAGTGTAACGATCGTAGCCAAACTCTGATGGCAAGCTGAAGTGGTCATCTAGCTGAATGCCATCAACTTGAGGTTGACTTACAATTTCGGTTAACAAGCTAAGAATGAAATCTTGCACCTCTGAATGTAAAGGATTGAGCCAAACTTGCTTTTTCCCAGAGACGACCCAAATTTTGTCTCCGTTTTGTTTTTGAGTAATCCAGTGGGGATGCCGATCTGCAAGTTCAGAATCAGCAGGAGTCATAAATCCATACTCGAACCACGGGATTACCTTAATGTTGGCTTGGTTACCCCAATGAGCGAGTTCAGCTAACATATTCCGATTTCTTAATCCAGATGCTTTTGGGGTTGGATCAACGCTATGTCCTATCGTGTTTTTTGCAACACTGCTGGGGTAAAGGGTGTAACCGCGATTCCAAACACACGGATAAACCTGATTGAACCGCAGGTGCTTTAGCGTTGTGACCGCCGAAGCAAGCTTTGATGAACTGAGTAAAACATCACTATCGACATTGGTGAGCCAAACCCCTTGAATTGACCGATTCAAGGGGATTTTTGTGACAGCACCTGCTGATTGCGGAGGATTATTTGTCAGATACAAAACTTGGTTAAACACCGTAGTCGCGATCGTAAAAATGATCATAATTCTGACAAATTGCTGACGCGACATCCTAGTAGGTTTCCATAGCATCGTCTGGAGTTGATTTGGAGTGGAAGTTAACGAGTGAAATATTGCTGGTCGGGTAGCGAGCTTTGTACATTCTCCACAGCACTTCGGCTGGGTTCACTAAATCCCATTGTGAAGAATCGGTAATGTGTGCTTTGGTTGGAGATTGGTGGCGGAGTTCCCAATGTAGATGGGGTCCGGTTGCTCCTCCTGTTTGACCAACTTCTGCGATGATTTGTCCGGTGTGTACTGTGTCGCCCTCTTTTACTAAAATTTTTCGACCATGGGCGTAAAGATGCTCCCATTTCCCAGATAAAACGATAAGATAGTTTCCCCATCCGTTCTGATCAAATCCAATTTTGATGACTTTACCGCCCCACCAGGCTTTCATTTCGCTGCCTTCTGGCGCTGCGATATCTTGCCCTTTGTGGTATTGCGAACAAGTGGGACAGGGACGCTGCCGTTTGCCGAAAGGAGAGGTGTATGCTTGAAATTCAGCAACCGGGAAGGAAGCCTGGATCCATTGAGTTGTTTTAACTTCGCCAGGCATTCGCTGTCGTTGAAGCAAGCAGATTCCAGCAGCAGCAATTAGGCTAAGAATAATACTAGCGGTCCATTTCCAGCGTTTTGTCGTTTTACGGTTAGTCATTTTTCGATCGCTCGACTTTTGCTGTCAATCTGAGTTATGAACGGATGAGTGCTTTTTGAAGGGTGATGAATTGTTATTGTTAAATCTAAAGGTCGTTTTTATCACAAGCTGATTGAGTAAAGCTGGCGCGAAGACGAGGTTTGGCAAGTTAATCGCTACTCTTTCTCTTGGTAGTGATTGTTAATTAGCTGCTGGGGACACAGAATAACTTGATCAACCAGCGATCTTAGTTCAGGGATTTGGCACTCTCGAAAGTGAAAGCGTGGATCGTACGGATATTGTTCTAATAGCGGATGAGCGTATTCACAGTGAATACAGGCTGCATTTCTAATTGGGTTGTCTGTTTTTTGTAGAAGATGTCTTTTGGCAATTGGCTCTAATTTATGTCGGTTTTGCGAAACTGGTTTGGGGGGAGACAGGGGGGGAGCTACATTCGGAGAAATTGGCACCGTATATTCTAAAGCTTCTCGTTCTAGCTCTGTATATTCGCTGCTGCTTTGAACGTTAGACGATTTTGCAATCGTGTGACCTACGGTTAAATCTGTATAGGATTGCTGCCTTTTGAGGAAGTCATACGCTGAGGATGTTTCTTCTGTTGCATAGCTGATCCATTGAGACTCTAAGGCGGATTTGATCGGATCAGCAAAGTACCCCGTTAGCCATCCCAGAATTAAATAACCTACGTTCCACTGGGCAAAGTAAATTGCAACAGATCCAATAATAATCAGGCTGATACAAAAGGTCAGCAGAATCCATTTATTGAGGCTATTCTTTGTTCTGATTCGACGGTGAGATCTCACGATTTTCCCCTATAAGTCATTCGGAAGTAATTTCATGGAAAGCAGAACGAGATTTTCGCTGCTGTATTTTTTGAGTAAGCTGTTTGAGGTTGTGCAGTAGTACAGTCAATTGATCAAGCGCGGTTCTACTGTTATTAGTTGTGTGCCAGGGTTTATTCGTTTGTTCAAACCAATTGATTCTTAGTCTTGCTTGAAGCAACCGTCGATAAGCGCTGATTCTAATAATTATTCGGATTTGATTAATCACTTCGAGGGTAAGATTGCTTAGACGATTTATTGGAGAGCTGATTTGGTTTAGTTCAAACATGATTTATTCTCATCGAGCAGTGTCTGTAAACTTGTACCCTTCTTCATATGTGGGGAAATTGCTGATGGCTGGGCGGTTATTCAGGGCAGACCAGGCACCCATTTGCCAGTACAGCGCTTTGTTGTATTCTTCAAGCGATTGCCATTGTTGATATCCATACGGGTTCTGTTTTTCAATGGTGCTAAAGTCAGTCGGCTTTTTAAAAGCAACTCGATTTATGTGCTGCTGCTGCTGTTGCCAAACCGATACACTTTCTGCAATTGCAACCAGGCGTCGAGTTTGGTCGTGTTCTAACCCAGATCTGTCTGTCCAGGTTTCGTAGCGTCGAGTCTTGATGTTGCGAAAGCTTGCAACTCGGGCGGCAACAATGGCTTTTTGGCCCCTCATGCCTTGGCGTTTCAGACTGATTAGATTTGAGATAAATCCTGGGTTTTGTCCGTCACTCCATCCCAAAGCTGCTTCGGGAGCTTGCGTTGCAAGGTCGATCGCGTTAAGCCATTCTTCTAGTGTCAGTCTAGTATTTGCCTGGTGACTTTGGGTTAGCAAAATGCCTGAACGAATTTTAAGTTTCTCTAGGTAATATCTATCAGCTTCTTTGGGCGTTGTAATGCGCGTTTTGTCACGATTGGCATTGTAGCTGAATGTTCCGATATTCCATTCTCCGTCTCCGGGATCTGTATGCCCTTTCCAGTTCTCAGTGATGTTACCATCAGGTGTGCGAGTGGCTTCGGCTGTTCCGGTACCACGAGCAACGATTGAATTGACACCACCTTCAAAAAGCAGTGGTACTTGGTCATTGGTGAGTGGAGTGTTCAGATTGACGTGCGTCAGCGCTTGCAAATTTGAGCGAGCATATTCTCGAAGCTGCGCTTGATAGGGCGTGGTGAGTGAATAAAGGTTCAGCGTCAAGTTCAATCCTGCTCCAGCAATCGCAACGAGAAACAGTCTGTGCAATCGCTGATTGCTCGACTGTTTTTTCGGACAGTTCAATTTTGGTTTGAATTGGCGAATTGCGATCATGGATACAGGATCAAATAAGCGTGTGCTGTTAGCGTGTTGTAGTTAGAAGACTGCGAGCTGAGTCTAGAGCGATTTCAATTGGCAATGCAAAGCCAATATTTTGTGCGTCTGAAACCATTGCGGTATTGATGCCAATGACTTCACCTTGTGCATTTAGCAGCGGTCCTCCGGAGCTGCCTGGATTAATTGCAGCATCGGTTTGAAGAAATAAAACCTGACTGTTTTGGGGATCGATGACCCGATTTTTGGCAGATAGAATTCCAGAAGTTGCTGTGAAGTCTTGGTTCATTGGCATTCCTAGTGCGATCACGGCTTCCCCGACTAATGCCATGCTCGAATCCCCGAGCTGTAACGGAGAAAATGATTTTGGGTTGTTTAATCGAAAAAGTGCAACATCGGTTATACGGTTGGACCCGATGAATTGCGCTTTAACTGCAGTTCCAGTTTGATCAAAAAACCGGACACGCCCGTTTTGAGCAACATGGGCACTGGTCAAAACATATCCGTTTTTAACCACGAAGGCGGTTCCCGAATCGACTTTGTTGCCTCGCTGAGATTGCACCTTTAACACAGATCGATTTGCTTGTTCGATTATCGATGGAAGGATCTCTCGGCTGTTGTTGATTCTTGATAAGGTGCTAAAACTGGTTCGCTGAATATGAGATTCGCTGATGCTTGAACGTTCTACTTCTGGATTCCACAAGTAGGCGTTGAGCAAAGCACCAGCAGTTACGATAATGCAAAGTGTGATGAAACGACAGTTCTTCTTCAACATAGCTTTCTTACGCAGCTGCTGTGCTGCTGTACTTTTGTAGTAAGGCTTGAACATATCTTTTTGCTGTTTCTTCGTTTCCTCCGTTTTCGTATGTTTTTGTCCGGGGATCTGTTTTGTCGAGTGTTGGAACGCGGATTAAGTCTTGGATGGTTTCAACCGGCTGATGGCTAAATTCAGGACAAAGAATGTCTCCATAGACTGCTGCATGCATTCGTCGTATGGGAATTTTGTTTTGACCATTTGCCGGATTTTCGTTGTGGGCTTTCCAGTCCTGAATCAAGTTGAATTTGGCTTTTTCTCTTTCTCTTTCTTTTAACTCTTGGTTTGCAACTGGATTGCTGAACCAGCCATCGTCTAACGATTGATCTAAGGTTCCGTTGGTACAGGGTGCGACAACTGGTGGTGTTTCTAACTCCATCGACATTAACCGAGAAGGTCTGAGTGCCGGACGATGAAGCTTCAAAATTCTTAGAAAATCTGCAAGATCGTTTCGTTCTGGATCATCTGGAATGTAGAAACTCTGTGCTCTTGTTAGCTGTCGTCTACGATGAAGCACTTTTAGTAAAGCATCCCCTTCACTTAGTAAAGAAGGCGCAAGATTTTTAGCTTCGCGATCGCTCATTACTAAACCCACAGCTTGTTCATCGCACGCAAATAGAATTTTTTCGCTAAGATTGTTGCGAGTGGCGGGTGAAATGGCATATTCTTCGCTTGCGTACTGGGACGCGACATCCCAGTAAATCCCAAACTGCCGTGTGTACCCGGTGAGTTCCTGAAGTTTTTGCTTAATTTGATCTGGTGATTTGCTCTTTCTCCGAAGGCGATGAACTTCGTCGATGATTACCCAGAGAAACGGCAATGGAGTGAACTCTTGTGTCATTGCCACGGTGTTGTATTGAAGAATGCTATTTACGCCAATTTTCGTAAACAGTTCATCTCGTCGGTCTGCTTCATCACTCAAAGCATCGAGCAGTTTCATGGCAGCTTCTGCGTCGTTGATGACATGAATTAGATCTTTGAACGGAGCGAATGTTACCTTTTTCATTGAAATTGCAAAAATCTCCAAGAGATCTTGTCCTCGGAAGATTAGCGATTCGGTGACGCGGGAAATATAGCTTGTGCTTTTTCCAGATCTGCCCGATCCCACACTAAATACGCCTTCTTCCTGATTGATCTCAATTGCTCGATTATTCAAGTCAAGACCAAAGGTGGTGATTAATGGAGTGTTTGGTTTGGCGCTGGGTGCATTTAAAACAATCCATTCAGCTCGTTTTTCTAGAGACCGTAAGTTTTTGGGTCCGCCTAACTTTTCATACAGCCACTTTAGCGTCAAGCACAAATCCCCTTCTGTTTTAGGCACATGAACTTCAAACCGCCCCATGGGTGTTCCATTAAATTTAGCGTTCGGGACTTGAACGACTTTGACTTCTTCTGGATCGAGTCCCGCTTGTGTTAACTCTTTTGCACATTTGGAGAGTTCTTGAAAGGTTGCTCCGACCGCATAGCTGTACGCAAATTTAAAGAATTTGGCGTTCTCTCCAAACTCTTCAGGAATATAAGCAACCGACGGATGCCCCAGTTTCTGGAAAACACTTGCGATCGCTTTTCCTGTTACTTGAGAGGCATTGCTGTTCGGGGACTGAGTGGTGGACCCATAGTTTTGGGAAGCGGGCGAAGTTGCCCAGCTATCTGTTATGCCCGAATGACCTGTGTGATGAATAGGTGGCTCTGATTGAGTAACAGGACTCTGAATCGGTGCGTGGGTCATCACTTGCGTAAATGCTGGAGTACTAAGCGAGGGTGGAGATTGAGCTGTCGTTGTTTCTGCCTGGTGCTGAAACTCTTGAACGGTTTGTTGAAGCTGTTGTTTGGTAATGTCGAAATTGGCGCTGATGGTAACCAACGCTCGACTATACTGACCTCGAATGTTGGTGTCCCGGATCTGACGCAGTTTGTCAAAGTAGGGAATCAACATTTGTTTGAACAAAGCAGTTCCATACGGCAGGCTTGTTCGTCTGTATTCTTCGTAAATTTGTTCTGCAATGCCCAGCAGAGCATTCAAGCATTCGCAGGGATCTTGAATACCCAGCGCTTGCTCTACGTAGGGACGTGGATCGTAATCGGGGGAGGAATAGTGGTGCATGAAAGGTGTGGCATTAACTATCATTAGTGATTTTTAGAATGGTTCTGCGGGGGTCGATGGAGATTGCGAGTTGGACCGACTGCTGGTTTGTCGGGGTGTTGTCAGGGATTCTAACGCTGGAATATTGTCGCGAATTGGAATCAGAAAGATTGGTGCAAATGGAAGTGACAGTGTCCACCCTAATAGTGCACAGATGCTGATTGTTCTGGCTCTGATCCATCCTTGGTGATGTGTAATTCCGATGATGGCTAGTCCGACCAACGGAGTTACTAGCGGTGATGTCAAATAGATTAAAGGTGTGATGACCGGCGCGGCAGCGGTACCAGCGACAGTTTTAATCAGTGTACTCAGGATAATAAATCCTAGGCTTGAAGATGCTGGCATCAGAGCAACAGTGCTAGCTGGCAAGGGTTCTAATGCGTCTTGCTGTGCTGGAAGTGTGCTGGCTGGCGACCTGTTGCCGTTTGATGGCTGAACAGCAGGTGGAGTTTGGTTTTTCCGTGCTGGGTCTTTTTTTACCGCATCTGTTTCTGTTGAGGGACGCTGGAATATTCTGGTTCGCTCATTTCCGCTATTCGAGGCGCGATTCTGCACAGCAGGTTTTTGCGGTGAGTAATTTTGCTCTTGGTCTAAGACTGGCTCTGCGAGCAAATCGTCCGCGCTGAAGTCTTGTTGAGATGAAGCGTTTGCTCTGGTATTGGTATACATAGTAGGTCCTCTAAAAATCAAAGTTTGGCTTCACGAAGTGAATTGAGCGCCGTTACAGCTTTGGGGGTGTTGTCGGCGGAATTGGAACAATGCCTGACGGATTTGGGGATTCTTTCGGATTTGGTTTGTCGTTACTAGACGGAAGTTGATTTTGTTCAGACGGTGTCGTTTGCTCGGTTGGGGGACTCGGAGCCAGGAAGTTTTGAATCATTTGCTGAACTACAGGGCTTTTAATTGCCAAGTACACAAAGAAGATTGCAATAAAGATTCCAATTGTCCACACCGTTGTATTTTGCTGTTGATTTAGCCAACTGCTTGTTTTGCCGATCACTCCTTCTTGAGTTTCCTCAAGTTCGCCTTCGTTTAGAAGTTTCTCGATTTCTTCAGCCGACATCTTTTCAATTCCAGAGACGTAGTCAGCTCCGTTGATATTGAAGTTTCGAGGAGAAAATTCAGTGAATCCGTGTGGTTGATTTGCTGAAGCTGGTCGGGAATTTTCTTGAGTTGTGGATTGGATTGCTGCTTTGGTCTGCAGCAGCAATTGCTGAATTTGTTGCAGGGTTTCTTGCTGTTGCTGAATGGTCGGGTTCGGTGCGGGAGTGGAATAGGTTGGAGGAGTAGGAGGAAGTGAAAAAGGTGCGGCAGGAGGAAGTAGTTCAGGGGGTGCAGCATAGGGATTTACCCGAGTTGACACCCGCTCGAATTCTTCGATTGATCCCTCCTGCCAGTTGATGTTCCAAGTAAATTTCATTGCACACCCAGGTTGAATTTGTAGGTAAAAGACAATTTAGAGTGATGGACTCAGGGTTGCCTGTGTCCGTTTTGGGCGTAGGGTCCAGGATATTCATCAGCTTCTTCTAAATCGAGATCTTCGTCGAATAGATCCGGTGAGAAGTAGGCGGTTTTAGGACCCTTTGCGTCTTTGACGGGACGTTTGTATTCGAATGGGTCTTGAACAACCTCTGTTGCTGCGGGGTAATGTATCTCCTTGTCAGTTTGTAGTGGGACTTGTGATTGCCCAGGTGACTGAAACGGAGATTGAGCGGTGTATTGGACTGATGGGATTGGTGGAGGCTGAATTGGACGTGGGGCTGGAAGAGGGGTTTGCTGTTGAGATTGAACCAAAGCCAGCAAAGAATCTTCTGTTTGTTCTGGATCGGATGCGTAAATCCGAAACCGTCCAGTTGTCAAGATGGCGGCAGATGCACCGCACCCAATTCCTGCGCCTCCAAGCAGCATCTTTGCGCGATTTGAGTCCATTGTTGTCCAAGCGTGCCATACCAGCACCGCTAATACTCCAACACCAGCACCAATCCCTAAACGGGCAGCGATTGAGAGGTATTTTCCTTTGGGAATGGCTGCGGGGATGGCTGATAGCATTGGCGCATTTGATTGAGTGGGGACTGTGTGGGCATTGGGATCTGGGTGGGATTGGGACGGATTGAGAACCTCACCCAGTGCCCCTAGAATTCCTTGTCGGACTTTTTGCTCGATTACCCAGCGAGCAAATTCTGGGATCTCGGCGCTAGCATCTTGCGATCGAGCCTGCCGGTAATTGTGGTGCTGAACACCGGGGTTAGGTTGACGATTGGGGGTTGGTCCCCCGGCAACTTTCCCCCTTCGTCGGTTGCCACAGCTAACCAGAATAACCCTACCCGATCATTTAACTGGGCATTGAATTCGTTGGCGGCATCAATGACTTGCTGATCAACTTGGGCGAGGAGCGCGTTTCCTTGTTCTTGAATTTTCCCAAGAACTCCGCCTACTTTCTGTTGTAGTACCATCGCGACTTCGTCGGCTGATACAGCATCGTACTGAGCCTGCTCGGGTTGAGCTGGGGATTCGCCAGATGGAGCTTGAGGAATCGAGGGTTGTACAAGCGCGATCGCTTCTTCTAGAGATACATCTGCTTTGATCAATTCAGCGACTGCAACCAGGTGTTCCTCCATTCTTGGTTCAATTGTTTCGTTGACTACTGGAATTCCTAGTTTTTGAGCCATGCCGATTAGATCGGAAATGCTGAGTTTTGTGCTGCGAGCAACTTGAGTCAAGCTAATTTTTTTCATGATGAAGTGCCTTAGATTCCTTCGTTTAGATACTGGGCAAGCGTTTTTCCTTCACGTACAACTTTCTCGTTGAAATCCGAGAAGCTCATGCCCAAAAAGTGGAGTGCCTGATAATAGTCGTCGAGTAGCTCAACTTCTTTTGCTTGGTATCCACCCCTGCGCTCTTCTGATGGCAGTTTGAGTTTTGCCGCCCACTCGCGCAGGCTTTTATCAGTAATGCAGCAAAGAGCACGGTTGAAGCGCTGGTCTTGTTCTTCCTCACTCAGCTTGTCTACAAACATCAGAAACTCACCCAGCGGTTTATGCCCCCAGACAAACAGATCGCGTTTGTCAAGAAAGCGTAGACTTCTCGGACTCAGATACCGTTCTCGTACGCTCCAGATGGGATTAAAACTCTGAATTGCGGGTTGAGTGGGTAGTTGGGTCTGGGGTTGAGTGGGTGCTGAGGCTGTAATGATTGCTGGCGAGAACACGTTAACCATTGTTTATGCGAATCAACTTACGTTTTATCGTTCAAACGTTCTATTGTCGTTCAAAAGATAGGTTCATTCGTTCTTTTGAACGATGAACACAGGATAACATCTGTTTCATCGCGAGGAACGCCTAAAACATATTTTCTGAGTGCGTTGAGAGTTTGTTCAGAGTGCGTTGAGAGTGCGCTGAAAGTACGTTCAAAGTTCGAACCTTAAACGTACTTTCAACAAACTTTTATTTTTTATAGTGAAAAGTCATAAATTCTTGTCGAAAGCCAATTAATCCAGTGTTAGTCTATTTGGTTAAGCGTTCAGGAGGTTGTGTGAAAACATCGGGAGAAGAAGATTCATTGGAATGGTCTTCAGTTGCGTCAGAGCGTCTAAAGACTTTAATGCTGTTTTTACTGGAAGGTGTGTGGGGACTTCCAGAAGAATTACAATCTCCTGATTTTCCTTTGTATAAACCGTTAACGCAGCGCGAACTTGCAGCAGCGTTGGGGTCTTACCAAGGAACGATCGGAGAATGGAAGCGGGGACGCCGACCGAGTCTAGATGGACAAAGAAAGCTTGCGGCGTACTGTCATCAA
Organism: Leptolyngbya sp. AN10; assembly: GCF_050565645.1. Taxonomy (NCBI): domain Bacteria; kingdom Bacillati; phylum Cyanobacteriota; class Cyanophyceae; order Leptolyngbyales; family Leptolyngbyaceae; genus Leptolyngbya; species Leptolyngbya sp. AN10. The sequence continues at coordinate 139,872 of NZ_JBNXVP010000001.1, read as the reverse complement.
TCACTCAAGTATCTGCAAGATTATTTGGAAGGGCGAGTTTCTCTCGTTGATTTCTGTAAGCGAGTCGATTCTTCTCTCCAGTCCACCGCTTCAGCTTTTGATCAAATCGTTGAACTACTGCCAAATTTACAGGTTCAAGAGCGTGCAGAAATTATGCATCGATGTATTGACTCCTGGGTACAGGAGTCAGAGATTTCAAGTTCTTTTCGAAATCCCGGTGCTCCACCTTCTTTGAGCTGGTTGATCTTGCAGGAATTGGTAAAGCCGCAGCGTCAATGGAGTATAGAAGCACTGCCTCTGGTTGTCTTTCTAGAATTAGCAGGACTTTCCTTTTCTCAGCTCGAAGCCATTTTTTTAGGAACGACAGAACCTCTTTCTGAATCGGTTTTGGAGGGGTTGTCAAAGGTATTGACTAAAGATCTCCCGGCTCGTGCTCCTTGGTCGGTCGAAGATCTACTTGAAATCGCTCTTGGGAGTGACACTGAGTCTCGAAATAACCCAGATCGCTCGCCGCTTTTACCTACTGCATCCTTAACCTCAAAAACGGTTTGGCATGAGTTAGCGTCGGACGTGCCTGTTACAATCGGCGCTTTAATCGCAGTTGAACTCAAAAATCGATCTGGAAATGCGCTAGAGCATCTATCTTCAGATACGGAAATTGGACCGGATCGATTGCTGGCATTGCAGTCTGGTGTTTATCCAGACTCTGCTGAACTCTGCCTTTTGGCGCTTGGCTTGCGGAAGCAGCCCGATATTTATTGGACTCAGGAAGAGCTGCGTCAAATTCGTGAAGCTGAATTTGGAATTGAATCCGATGAATCTAATGAGATCCATCGGACTAATGGAGAACCCAACGGGACTCGATCGTCACACTAATAAATGATTTCAATCGGGTCAAAGAAGGTAAGGCGGTAAGATCCGCCAGCAAAGACGAAATATTCTGCCCGAATAGGATATCTAGCAAAAATTCCCGAAGATCTCCACGAAAAGATGTCTCCCTCGAATTCGTGGGTACGTTTTAGTTCTTCGTGAAAAGCAGTCAAATTGGTGGGTTGATATCGAGGATGATTTGGTTCCTGTTCAAATAGTTGACGAATGTTGTAGCCAATGATGTCGTCGTACTGTTCTGGACAGAATCCAACAACAAGCCGATTTGCTGCAATTACTTTCTCTGTTCTCATGCTGAGAATTGTGGCAGGTTTATCAGCGTCCCACAGTCGGAAAAACGGCTCTTCTTCCTGGTGTTGGGGGCGCATTCTGACAATTTCGGCAAAGGTTAGCGGCGGCGGAACGATGTCTTCTGGTTCGACTGCTGCTGGTTCTTCAGGATCGACCGGTGGTTGATTAATCGTCGATTTAGGAAAGTTTGCCGCAAAGGAATACGGAACTTTGATTGCTTGAGAACAACCCTTCCACCGAAATTGGAGAATTTTCGGCAAAGTCCTCCAATCTCCGTCCTTTTCAATACAGGAGACATATAGCCGCATCAAATGACACGCAACTTTTTTGTTTGGGCATTCCACGGTGAATACATCGTTTTTGCCATACCGGACACCTGAGCACTCAGATAGCAGAGATCGCCCGATCGCAGTCAGTGACAGGATGGCTTCAACCTGGTGCTTGAGGGCTTTACCACTGTAGGGGAGCGTAAGATCCACTCGTGTTTGACGCAGTCGCTTTGTTCGGTTCAGCGCTTCAGTAATGAGTTCATCGCCGGATGGAGGAAAAATTGAGTTGGAGTGTACCATGACAAATCAGCTAGACAAGGTAACTATGAATCTAGTCTGATTTGCCTTTGAGTTGAAAAAATTTTAAAGTGCAGGAATCTGAGATTCTCACTATATTGGTTTCTCGTTATGCAAGACGCAACATCGGTTTGTGTCCATGAACCAGTAAAAAAGCTTAATTTGTTTGTTTTTACCGGTCAAAAGTGCATTCTTCTGGTCTAATTGGGAACCCAGATAACCGTGAACCAGATAAAGAAATTCAGTGCGATCATCGCAAATGTTCCAAGAATGCGCGATTGTCGTTTAACTCGGGTTAAGGGGCAACACACAATGGCAAGTGCGATCGCAGGTGGAATTCCAGCAAACTCTCTTGGGTTTCTCGTGACTATTGCAAACAGCAAACTTGTGATTGCCAAACCCATTGCGCTGGCTGTTGCTATCCACCATCCTAAGGTCTCAGAATCTTCAGGAAGTCTAAATCTCATATCAATCTAATTATGGCGAAACAAGTGCTAGTGTTGCTGCTGGATAATATCTTTCCAGAATTTGACGATAGTTCCATCCCTTCAATGCGAGTTTTTCTGCCTCTATTTGTGGCATTCCATGTCCGTTGTGGGCGCTTTGAGTAATCTCGGCGGTTGCTGAATATTGCGCTAGATAAGGGGTCTGGTTAGGATTAACGAGAATCTGGTTTTGAGTTTCCAGAGCGGCAGCTTGTGCAGATGAACTTTCAGCCTGAATTCCTTTGTAGACCTGGCACTTTTCGTCGCTGCAGATGTCAAAATAGCGGTTCATTGGCGCTTGGTAATGGTTGAGTCCATACGATCTCGCGGCAATTGCCTGCGCTTTTAGGGCTTCTGGAGACCAGTGCGAATACATTTCTGATCCGGTGACCGAGGTGATGTAGTCTTCAAGCCCAACTTGATTAACCACTAAGAGTCGATCGCCAATATTGACAATTAAAAGCTTTCCTCGATATCCATCACCGTTGACGTAGATGGCTTCATTCGGATCAAGAGGATCTATCCAAACTGCTGGCGGTAGTTCCTCCTTACCTATTTGAATATTGGATTCGAGACTAATCGTCGAATAGCTTGTTCCTGCTTCCAGCGTAAACAGCGGAGTTTGATCAGCTGCTTGAAGTTGAGCAGAAGTTGAGCTGGCGATTTCAAGCGACTGAGATTCGAGAATTGCGACTCTGATTTCTAGAGTATTTGCCGAGGCTATTGTGTCAGGAGACTTTGAATTGGTTGGCTTTACAGAAGCTTCAATTCGTTGGATCTCAGATGGGGCTTGCCTAATAGATTTAGACGATCGATCTGCAGTCTTGCTGATTTGCAGCGTTTTGATTGAAGTTTGAATGTGCTTTTGAAGCAGTTGCTGCCCGTATTCAGAACCTTTGTACTGGATGTATCCGGTTTGAGGTTCTGTTTTTATGTTTGAAACGCCCTGAATGATGGTCGGTGTGATTGTTACCAAAAGACCCATCATTGAATAGACGCGCCGTGACTTTAAAACTGTTGGAAAGGCAAAGTAATGCATGAGCAAATAGGAAAGCACAGCCGAAAATTTTGCGTTCCGGCTTGATGAACGGTGTACTGAAGGAGACATTAAGGGGCTAGCGAAACTTTCGCCATCCAATCAAGAGCGCTGCAAATGTGCCTGCAAATAAACCAGATGTACTGCTTTTAGCGACTCGAAGCGCGGTAGGAACAGTGAGGCAGTGGTTGTCCGGAGAAGCTGTTCGCAGACATTGCTGCTCCTCTGCAAAGGCAGCGGTTCCTCCGACTAGCACTCCGATCAGTCCACAAATCAAAGCAAACCCAAGCAAACTTGGGGTTTGGTGTGGTCTTCTCATAAGTTTAAGTGTGACAAAATCATTGGACCTGCCGCTTTTCAAGTTAAAGACAGATCCCATAATTTGAGCTTACCGAATGAATTCTTGTCCAAACGCTCGAATTTCTTAAGAATTTCTAAAATTAGTTCTGATAATGACTCGATAAAAAAGCCAGGAAATTCCTGGCTTTTCGAACAACTGATTGTTGCGGCTAAAAAGACTACTTGTAGAGAATGTATTGTTTTGGTTTTCTAGGAACACTATCTGACTGAGGAGCTGATTCACGCATTTCAGCATCGCCGTGATTTGATTCTATGGAATCGACACTTTTGATCGACCGGACGGGTTCTCGATAGCTAGGAATTCGCTTTTTGGGAGCAATGTCAGGAGTTTCTTCGTGAACTTCAGCCTGCAGAGCCTTTGATTTCGTTTGCGTTGATTTAGAAAGTGTGGGTGTTTTCTTAATTTCAGGCGCAGAAGGTGAGTGCGCAGGTTGAGTTGCCTTGTGGTCAGATGGCTCAATTCTTTTTGGCTGAACAGGCAGAATTAGCATTTCTGGCTTTCGTGTAGCAGCTTCGTCTTGGAATGTTGTGATACGAACGGCGGGCAATGGACTTCTTTTGCCTTGCTCTAAGGCTGGATGCTCGGTTCTGGTTCCAGCCATTTCCAATTCCAGGAGATCGCTAATTGAATTGGGCGTGATAGCCCAAGGCTCAGGATTTTCATCATAGGTGTAAAGTCGCAGAGCTGCCGCAATTTTAATCAACGCATCGAATGAAATCTTATCGCTGCTGCCTCGGCAAAAGCGGTTGACCGTTGCGACCGAAATCATGCAGTGTTCGGCGAATTCTTTTTGCGGAATGTCCTTTTCGGTTAGTAACGATTGAAGTTTGAATCGCAACCTCATCTTAGGCGCATAGTCCAGCGTGCCAAAGCTAGCTTCGGCAGCATCATCAAAGTCAACGAGTTGTGACAAGGATTTGAGTTTAAAAAACCGACATAAACTAATCAGTCCGGTTTGAGAAATCCGATCAATTGTATTGCTCAGGATAAGACGGACGGTTGATTCTCCGAATTCTCCTGTTGCTTCAGGAAATTGCTCCCGAAGTTTGGTTGCTAAAGCCTGCGGTTTGCTGATTTCGTGCGAGTCCATCAGCTCTTCCAGCTTCCACTGCCAGTCCATATATTATATGCCAAGAATACTTCAGAGTCGTATTTAGAGTTACGTATTTTAATTATGCAGGATTATTGATAAATTGAAGCTCCATCCGGAGATACATTTTCCGAATGTTATAATGGACGCTCTAACGCAGGGCTAAGGGTTAAATCTAAGGTGGCGCGGGCAATTCGATCGCGAATTGGGGATTGGGTCGAGATAGATTCGGGAAAATTAGTTTGCCCTGGTGAATTGTCTCAACGATCTGTTTGGTTAGAGATAACTCAGGTTGTGTCACAAGCATCGGATCTTCCTCGGTTTGGTGAGAAAGATGGCAGACGTTGGTTTCAAATGTAATTCGAATTCGACCGTTGTTTAGTGTTTTTGTTGAAATTGTTAGAATGGGTTTACGAGTGGGTCGTGCCACGAATAGCTCAATGATTTCTTTGCCCAGGTGAACAAGTGCTTGATAGAACTGCCGGGAGTGACATTTGATCGTAGTTTCTGTTTGATAGTTTCTTTTGACTTGAATATTTTGCGCTTTCAGGCTGGTTTGTAAGCCTTGCAAAACGTGGTCAATATAAGTATGAAGATCGATTAATTGAGTTGTAGGTTGAGGATTCTCAGCGAGGGTTTGAACAAACTGCGCGAACTCGTCTGCTCGTTTAATGCGATTTTTAATTAATTTGCTGGCTTTTGGCAGCTGTAGCAGGCACGAATCTGGCTGAATGTATTCGCGTTCCGCCTCGATAGGTTCAGGTGGGAACGGGTAATACTGCTCGTATAAGGATACAATCGTCAGGAGCGCCTGCATATTCTGGAATGTGCGAGCAAACTCCCTGGAAATTTGTGATAGGTATCGGCGAAATTCAATTGCGCTGCTTGCCGCGATGCTTCCAAGTGTGGCTAATCCTTCAGCCTGCTTTAACTTTTTCTGGGTTTGATGAAGTTCTTGAATGAGTACTCGGATTTCTTCGTTGTGGTTCATTAACCGGGAACTCATTTCTTTATACAAAGTAATGTCGCGCACAATCGCCAACGCTTCGCGATTGCTACACGGCATAATTCGAGCTTCGTAGTGATGGGAACCGGTGTCAGAAGGGAGTTCATAGGTACAAGTTTGAATTTGGTGAGTGGCAAAAGCTTGATCGATTGCGCTTTGAATCGATTGAGCGACGCTACTCGGCAGAATTTCGTGAATTGTTTTTCCGATCAAGCCTTCAGCAGGAACAAAAGTTTTGAGATAATTACCTGGAAAATAATCGAGGTAGCATCCCTCGCGGTTGGTATGAAAAATGGCATCTGGCAGTGCTTCTACGATCGCTCGAAATCTAGACTCGCTTGCTTCTAACGCTGCAAATATTCGTTTTTGCTCTGAGATATCCTCAACCATTGCAAGACTGTGGATTGGCTGACTGTTCTCGGCATCTCGTGTAATTGAAAGCGTCACTTTTACCCAAACCCAGTCGTGATGCTTGGTCCGCATTCGCTTTTCGAACTTCACTTCGCTGACTTTGTTCTCCAGAATCTGAGCAAAGTGGTATTCATCGATCGCCAAATCGTCTGGATGAGTTAATTCCGTAAACGTTAAGGTTTTTAATTCTTCAACGCTATAACCCAGTAAATCTCGGTATGCTCGGTTGGAATGAACAATCTGTTGGCTCTCAACCGAAGCAAGCGCGATCCCGATCGGCGCTGAGTTTACGATTAGATCCAACAGCTGGTCGTTCTGCTGCTCTCCCTTGAAAACAGGTTGAAAGCTGCCTTCATCTGATGAGCTAGAATTGTTTTTACTCTGAATGGAGCTAGGTAACATAGCAATCAGTGAAACTCTTTGATAACGACATCGTTCATTATTTCGAAGATATAGACATACTAAAGTCGTTTTCTCATACCAAGGTCGTTGAATTTGTTTCATCAGTATCGCGCTGAAACCGAGTCCAACAATCTAACTTAGGTTAGATTGTAAGGTGCTTTTTTCATAGGTCTAGTGATACGGGTCGCTTTTATGCCTATCTTAAGATAGATTTATTTTTAGCAAGATGGTTTTTCCATAAAGGTATTCCTTCTTATATATTAAACTTGCTGTCAATCTGAGACAATGAAAGGTCGTTTAGGTCGTTAAAAGTCGTTTTCTATTCCAGTGACTGTTTGAGTCGCTTTCATCTCATGAAGACTTTGGATGTTTTAGCTTTTGTTGATGACTTGATGAAAACACATTGTCGGCAGAAGCTTACTGCTGCCGAGCGGCTTGTTTTGGCAGCAGCATGGCAGGGAAAAACTTATGATGAGATCGCTCAGGGAAGTACTTATAAAGCCAACACGTTACACCGGACAGTTGCAACTTCGCTCTGGAAAAAGCTAACTTTTATTTTTAATGAGCCGGTTACAAAGCGAAATCTACGGGCTGTTGTGTCGCAACGCTTGCCTGCTCTAGAACAAACAGACCACCATACTCACTTTAACCAGGATCGGTCTTCGGTTGTGAGATCAAATTTAACCGTGGTGGGAGCACAGATTCCCGATGTCAGTCGATTTTACGGACGAGATCGGGAACTCTCTCAACTACAAACCTTAGTCGATACTCATCGCTGCGTGATGTTGGTTGGCGTTGAAGGAATTGGCAAACGATCTCTAGTCGCTCGTTTAATTCAGACCCGTCCGCTCCCGTTTGATATTGCTTGCTGGAAACCGGTGCATTACAAACCGAAGGTTCAGCAATTTGTTGTGGATATTCTTCGGGTTTTAACCGGAGAGTCTTGGCAAGATCAAGATTTTGATTGCCAGCTTTCTGGGTTAATCAATGTGCTTCAGGCTCGCCGTTGCTTACTTGTGCTTGATTCGGCAGATGCACTGCTAGAAGGAGAGCCTTCAGATCGCTGCCTTTCGTCTGGTTATCTTAGTGTTTTTCGTCGAATTGTTGAAGAAACAAAGAGTTGCCTGCTCTTAACTTGTCAGGAAGTCATTTCTGAAATCGAAGAAGGGTTCTCTTTGCGCGGCTATTTATCGACTTCGCTTCCTGTGGGAGGATTAACAATCGAAGATAGTAAACAGTTTTTTATCGAAGCTGCGCTTCTAAACCAAGACCAGTGGGAGGATGCCATTATTTCGCTAGGACGGCATCCTTTACTGCTGCGTCAAGTTGCAAGCTGGGTCAAAAATCGGATGGGCGGAAGTTTTGAGAATCTAGGCGCAAAAACGATTCAATTAGGAATCGTCCAAGCCTGGTTTGATGAATTATTTAGAGACGCAGTTTATCTGTCGCCGTTAGACCGTCAGGTGCTGCTTGATCTAGCTCATTTTCAGTCTTTGCATCCAGCTCAAGTGGGTATTACAATTTCTGAACTTATTGAGCGAAACCGAGTTTCTGTTGCTTCGATCGATCGACTGCTCCGTTCAGCGCTAATTGAAGTCAGTTTACAGCCGCACCGTCGAGAGCAGGTTTTAACTCTAAGTCCTCTCTTGCAAAAATATCTTTTGACTGATCCACGTGGATTAGTGCATCGACCGCTTTCAAAGTTGGCTTAATCAAGGGATGAGTACTGTGTTTTCTTTGTGTGTTAACTATCGATGTTTAAAGCGGAATCCTGAGACAGCCGATGTGTGTGAGGTCTGCGGCGAACCCCTGCTGCTGAACGGACGCTTTCGCGTCCTCCGCCCGTTGAAGCCACTAGAAGAGTCGCTGATTGTTCAGGTGTTTGAAGCGATTGAAGCTGGTACAAATAAACGATTTGTTTTAAGGATTGTTAACTCTGACGATCCGGAGCTATTGGAGCCATTGATGCTTACCGCGATCGCGCTGCAGCGCGTGCATAGTCCATATCCGGTGCCTGGGTTACCTCGTGCTTCGCCCGATTGTTATTTTGCACTAAATTCTGTAGAAGGTAGACCCCCTTCAAGTTGCTTAGTCGTCGAAAAGATTGCTGGAATTCCGCTTGATCGATGGTTGCAAACGCACGGCAAAGTCTCACAGAAAGATGCGTTGGTCTGGCTGATTCAGCTTTCTGAGACTGCAGCAGCTTTGCATCATCATGGATTTTTACACCGTGATATTAAGCCTGAAAATTTGATTCTGCAAGAAGACGGACGATTAGCATTGATTGATTTTGGGACTTTATGTCAGATGGATCCAGCCTATGTTGCTGGGCTAGACTCTCAACGGGTTCGCCTTTTGAGTCGAGCCGCAGCGCTAATGCCCGGAACCCCCGGATACTGTGCGCCAGAGCAGAATGACGGAAAGGCAGTTCCAGCAAGTGATTTTTTTGCGATCGGACGGACTCTGGTGCATTTAATTACAGGCGCTCACCCGATCGACCTCTCGCGTAATCCATACACTGGAACGTTGCAATGGCGGCACAAAGCTAAGCAGATTGATCCTGTATTTGCTGATTTTTTAGATCGCTTGATGTCTCCGAATGCAATCAACCGACCGCATGACATTGAGAAAATCTTAGAGTATCTTCATGAACTTCCTTATCGCTTGAAGCAGCAAGCGATAAGGAAATCGAAGCCTTTCCAAGCTGCCGTTTCGGTTTTAGTGCTGATGGTTGGGTGGAGCATCTATCGTGTTGTTCAGCCGGTGTATGCTAGTCATTTTGCAAACCGATACTTAGTTCAGGGTAATCAACTTCAGTCGATCGGTGATTATGCAACCGCTCAACAGATGTTTCGTAATGCCTTAAAGTACGAGCCTCAGAACTCTTCGATTCATGCAAGCTTGGCGCTTTCATGTGCGGTTCAAAAAGATAAAGACTGTGCAATTCGCGAATTTAAGCAAGCAATCACGCTTTCACCAGACAATGTGATTGCCCATTACAATTTGGCGAACGTTTATGAGCAGTCCGAGCAGTATAGTTTAGCCGAGGTCCATTACCGCGAATCCGCTCGTTTGGGATCACAAGTTCGAGATCGTGCCATTAATAATCTAGCGCGTATTCAGATTCTTCAAAATCAGCATCGAGAGGCAACGGTGTTGTTACAGCAAGAGCTAAAGCATACAAATCAACCGACTGTTCGATCTGCTTTTTACAAGAATTTAGGTTGGGCGGCTTACGAGCAGAAAAATAATCTTCAAGCTTTGAAATGGCTACAGATGTCGGTGGATCTTGATCCCACCCGCACAGATACATATTGCTTGATGGCAAAGACGCGTGAGCGACTAAAACAAGATCCTTCCGCAGACTGGACAACTTGCTTAATGTTGCAGTCCACCGATGATCAACCCGAAGTTCAGCAGTGGCGTGCCGAGCTGTTAGAACGAGTTCGCTTGAATCTACATCGCCAGTAACTCTCTTGAGGTGTCTTGTAGAGGCTGCTAAATTGTTAAGGTGAGCTGAACTTTTATCAGGTGTATCACTCTTGGAATTGCTGATTCAAAATCTGAAATCGAGAAGTGCTTCTAACTCTGGATTTGGAAGATCGTTGAAGACATACCAAAAGCTTTCAACATAGTGCGTGATTCTAGCTGCGCTTTCCGGGTTGGCGATCACTGACTCGAAAAAAGTTTTGCCTTTTCCAATAATGTGGGCACATAAATCATCAAAGCTGTCGTCTCCGGAGATTGGCAATCGGTAGCCCACCTCCTGCGCTTCATCTGCTCGGCAAAGCTCGTTTAAAGCTTGTCGAAGTTGTTCTCTGTGTTGTTTGAACTGCGTTTCAAATTTCATCTGTTGCTCGATTGGATAACCGTTCAAAACGCTAACTGCGCGATCGATCTGTTGCTGTGCAAAAGTCCGACTATTACTAATTGATCCTGATCCCCATTCGGCTGGGGCATCTTGCCATTGACACTGTTCGACAAACTCCCAGAAAGCCTCGCTTGATTCGGATTTTACCAAGGTCGGCGGGAACGCCCCCACTTCGCGGAACGCAGAAACAGCGTAGCGTCTTTCGGAGTGGAGCAAGTGGGGGATGAAAGCCGCGTTTATTTTGTCCGGTCAATCCCGACAAAATAAACACTCTCTCTTGCTTCTAACGAGCAAGTGTACTATTCTTACGCACATGAGTAAAGTCACCACTACACTCAAGCTCAAGTTTCTCGACCTCAACCAGGTCAAGGCAGATTTGTTTGCCCAGATGACGCAGGAATGCACTGAGCTAGCAAACGAACTGTTGAAACTGAACAAGAAAGAACGGCGCAAAATCACAACCGCTAAAGTTGTTTCGCCGCTCATGAGTGCTGTGGTCAATCAGGTTATTCGAGCCACCATTTCTCGAACCAGGGTAAAGCAATTTAAGAAGCTGCCCCCTGAAATCAACACACAGAACTGGAAGCTCGAAAAGCATGGTGAGACTTACTCAGTTAGTTTTCCAACCATCAAGGGGGTAAAGCGAGTTCCACTCGAAGTGGCTCACTCTCACTATCAGTCTGTCTTGGATAAACTCATTACTCAAGACGCAACGATAGAAGGTGGAACGTTGAAAATCGCGAAGATTTGCGGGCACTGGTATGCCCTGATTTCGGTGACGCAGGATGTTCCTGACAAGCCGTCTTCAACCCGTGCCGGAATTGATCGCGGACAAAACAACCTTGCGGTGATAGTGTTGCCGAACGGCAAATGTCTTTTCTTCTCTGGTCGTCACGTTAAACATCGACGTAGACAGTTTCAGAAGCTCTATCAATCCTTGCAAAAAGCAGGGAAACGTAGAGCCTTAAAACGACTGAAACGGTCTGAATCTCAGTGGATGAAAGAAGTGAATCACGCTATCAGTAAGCAAATTGCAGATTTTGCGAATCGCTACGATGCGGACGTGGTTCTCGAAGACCTAGAAGGAATTCGCCAAAACAGCAAACAGCGCAAGAAAAACAAGTCTCATGCAGGTAAGAACCGCGACTTCTGGGCGTATTTCCAGTTAGGGCAATTCATTCAATACAAAGTTGCCATGCGGGGAAGACAGACCCACATTCGACCTGCACCGTATACAAGTAAATCTGACCACAGAAACGGCATTCTCGGTAAGCGCAGCAAGCATCAGTTCATCGGGTTTGATGGCTATGAATGCAACGCAGACTGGAACGCCGGAATCAATTTGAGTCAGTGGGATGGATTTGCGTGTCCGTTGGGGCTATATGTTCCTTCGGAGGGAGTGTTTGAAGCCCCCCAGAGCTTCGCCTCAGTGCCGCTCGAAGTAGCAGCACTGCAACTCAGTGAATATCCTTCGGCTTTGGCTGAGGGAGGCTAGAACTGAGAATCTTCCACCGCTAAGCGAAGCGTAGGTGGGAGAGCTTCAAGTCTTTCAAAGCCATAAGTAGAAATGAGGTGTAGTTGAAGAAGTCATCGTCCCGTTTTGTTCTGATGTATAACGGTAACCAGAACTCTACACCTGGTTCAAGACAGTGAACTCGAGTGGAGAATGCCGCGCAAGTTAAAAAAGCTGTAATCACGGACGCTCTACCATTGAGCTAATCGGGCTTAGTGCCCGATCCTGGATTCGAACCAAGAACTTCCCCATTTCAAACGGGATGTGTGTAAGCTTTTTTGATTAGGGCGCGGCATCAAATTGAACTGTCTTGAACTATTGTACAGATGATTAAAACATTTTTGCATGACTTCTCAGTCTAGTTCTAGCGACGGAAGTCGCTACCATCTGATATTGCTGTAACCTCTTAATGCTGCCTAGATTCACTGTCATGGCTTTGTTATGGAGCGAGAACTCAAAATACTTCTCTAGCGGCTTGAACCTGGTTTAAGGTTGTGGCAGAAGCGTGAACTCGACTTAGCCAAACTGGAGCGCAGGGCATTAGTAGTAAATACTACGTTCTGTACTGTTTTTAGTGCAGTTGAGCAGTCGATAGAGAGTTGGTTAGACCTAGACCGTAGCTCTTAGATCTTAATCCATGTCTTTCTGGTTAAATAGTTGCAGAGATCGTACAGACTGGTTTTAAGATTTAGTGTGTCCAGTGTTAGGAGAGTCTAGCCAGAGATGAGAATTCTGGAAAGCTAATTCAAAAAGTGGTTGGGTATTACCAAGACTTCTACCCAACGTTCTGTACTCGCTCACTGATTAAAGGACTAAATCCTTGATCTATCTAGGGTTTGATCCCAAGATAGATTGCTAAACTGTCTAGTTGTGAAAATTTCAAATTCTTACACTCACTCTAGAACTGATGGTAAGATCACGGCAGATTAAGCATGATGTTTTAGAGCTGCTACTGTCATGCGTCAGTGTTTTGCTGATTTTTTGCACAAGTTTAAGCAAGTTTGAATTTGCAAAGCTAGGTAGCCGTTTAGCGGAGTGCTTTAACCTCACTTTTATTTATTTTGGGAGGAAACCATGTAGCTTTTAAAACGACCAAAACCTCAACGGTTTGAGTAGCTGAGGTTTTGGTGAATTATTCAGAGTAATCAGCTGCTTAGAAAAGGGATCCTAACACGGCTTGGCAGGCAGACGTTAGATGCCCTAATCTTGCTATGGCAATTTTAAACGGATTTTGGTCAAACGCGCAACTGATTTGAGCAAAAATTTAAGTTTTTTTTGCATAGTGTTCTAGCAGCCCTGTTGTTTCTGGGTTGAGTTTTCCACGTCGCTTCAAAGCTGGTGGAGGCTCTGCTCTTAATTCCACATGGGTATTTTCAGATGCTTGAAAAAGAGAACCCGATACCAGCGCGGTACGGCTATTGCATTCGCTGTTCTTCTCCCATTTCGATTCCTGGGCTATCCGCTTCTTACTGTCCCCAAGATGGCTGGATTCTACCGTCGTTGGTCAAAGAAGTTTTGGAAGTTTTGCCGAAACCAGAGTCTGTTGAACAACCGCAGCGATCGATTTCTAAGGCTGTTCAGGTGACAGAACAATCAGCGCCAGCCGTTTCATCTTCTGTTGAAGCGTTGATAACTTTATCGACTTCTTTACCAGAAATTAGTCCAACTTTGACTCGTGTTTCTAAGACAAAATCTCAAACACAACCAACCAAGACTCCTCCGCCTAAGCAAATGGATTTATTTGGGGGGGTTGCATGAGTCGATCCCACCGTATTGAACCCTTGCCTGCTGATCCAGTGGGCAAGCGACTTTGCCAAACCTTTTCATATCGCTGGATGCCGATTGTTCGGGAGAATGAGCCTGACGGTCGTTGGCGCACACTCACGCGCTATCCCTTGCGTCCACGGGAGTTGTGGAAAATTTGGCAAGATGCTGCAGAACTCGTTGGCGTTCGCTTTGGATCTCAAACGTCCTACGCCCTAATTGATCTTGATAAACTGGGTCAATATCATCCCGTCCACAACTCTGAAGCGCTACCTTTGATTCGAGCAGCTCTAGAAACGATTGGGATTACTCGAACATTCTTAACTCAATCGAGCTGGAGTGGGGGATTACATCTTTGGATTCCCTTGCCTGAACTAGTTCCTACGTTTGGTTTAGCAACGGCACTACAGCAATGTTTGGAAGCTCAACACTTCCAAATAAAAGCAGGTGCGATGGAAATTTTTCCGAACTGCAAGTCTTATGGTGCAAATGGACAGGTTATAGAATACAACGGGCACCGCTTACCACTTCAACCGTCGTCGGGATCTTTTTTACTCGATGATGACTTGCAGTTGTTGCCGGGCGGTCTAGAGCGATTCTTTGTGCTTTGGGATGCCGCTGCAGAATATCAAGATATGCCTGCGCTGCATTCTGCGATCGCACTGTCTCGAAAAACCTTTAAGCGGCGGCGTCAGCGGCAGGTTGCAGCAGCAGCAACCTGGCGGCAAGCTCTGCTGAATGAAATTGAGCAGGGATGGACTGATTTTGGGCAAACGAATGCTTTGTTGAAGTCGATTGCCTGTTACGGCGTTGTTTTTGAGGGACTTGACCTTGATGATTTAGCCGAATATGTTGTGCAGATTGCGACTAATTGCCCTGGCTATTCACAGTGGTGTCGCCATCAACATGAAATTCAGCTTCGGGCTGTAGTTTGGGCAAGAGCTGCTTCCCGCTATTACTGGCCGTTAGGAACAGATCCAAAAAGACAGGGAACTTTACAGACTGAGAAGTTACGTGCTTCTTTAACAGCCGTTAATCAACAACGTTCTGAAGAAGCTCAGTTGCGGATTCGGGCTGCTGTAGAATCCTTGCAATCATGTAAAGCACTTCCTGAGCAAATTTCGCGGCGCGAGCAGGCAATTATTGCGATCGCTCATTGTAGTAAGCAAACGCTACGTAAATACCTTTGCCTTTGGCATCCCAACCATCAATTGGATAAAGCCTGTACTGCCCCTGAAACTGCGGATTCTGACTCTGTGTCAAACAAAGTCAATGGTGCTGATAAAACGCTACAACCTAGTTCTGGTCAGAAAGTACACACCTTTCCCCTTATGAAGGGTGGGGCGAAGCCGAATGATGCCTGTTCGGAAAAAAATATTTTCTCTCTTTCTCCGGAACCTCTAGAGTCAACCGAAGTTTCAAAATCAGATCAAAACTCTTCAGAAGCTGTTAGTGTCAGTTTATCGATTCAAACCTTTAGTTCTGTTGATTCTTTTAAACAGAGGATTGGCACAACTACCCCATTTGCGCCAACAACCAGTGTCGTTCCAAAAAGGAGGGTAGACGACTGCAATTCCAACACTAGAAGTACTGGTAAACTTCAGGTGGATAAAGCCTATTCGAAAATAGACTCTTTCAGTTTATCGACTTTGACTCAAGACGATTCATCTTTGTCATTAAATTCCCGATTTTCGTCTTCGACTGATGTTCGGATGCAGCAGTGGCTAAATTCAGGAGATCCTATTCTTGTGAAAGAAGCTCAAATTTGGTTTGATTCCCAGATTGCTTTGATTGAGACCACTCCCTCACTTCCGGCTTGAACTCAAGCAAGGTGGGGTTTTGAGCTAGTTCGGATTGAACTTTTGCTTGGCATTGTTTCAAGCTCTGCCTTGTGGTTTTGTTGCTGGTTGCTTGTGTGTGTGTAGCTTGAATTTCGCTTAATAAGCAAAGGTTATCAACAGTTGCTTGCTGTTGGATTGATTGTCTTAAAGCAATTTCTGCTAGCTTACGGCGACCCAGTTTCCAATCTGCCCAAGCGATGTTGTTGAGTAAAGCGGAGCGAACTTCTGGACTTTGACCTCTCATTAGTGCTGCTTGCGATCGATTGAATGCCTCTAGATAATTTCCGGTTTGATTCAATAGACGACCAAAATCAGCGATAATTGCCGGTTTTTCTTCATCAGGTGCAATATCTAAGGTTTTTAAGTATTCAACTTGGGACTCCGTATAGCGCTGTTGAATGTGATAAAGGCTTGCAAGATTTTTGTGGAACTGCCAACTTTGAGGAACGAGTTCTACCGCTTTGCGAAAGTGAGTTTCTGCACAAGTAAAGTCTTTTTCTTGTTGACAAGCAAATCCTAGGTTGTTGTGCAAAGTCGCATGTTCAGGCAGAAACTCAAGAGCTTTTTCTAGAGATGATCGTGCTTCAGCGTATTGCCCTTTCTGAATAAGCTGTGTGCTATTTAGAATGAAAGGCTGTGCTTGTTGTAACTGATCTGCTTTGCGATTTTGCTGAATATTGACAACCACGCTAACTGTTGCTAGCACTCCGACCAATGTAATTGCAGCGGATAATTTACAGTCTGGTTTCATAGGTTTTCTCTAAAAGCTTCAATTTTTTCTGAATTGAGAGGCAAGGAGTGACTGCCCTGCTTTGTAAGAGAAACGGGTTTTGAGTCCAAGCCTAGAATTAGCGAGCATTTCTGTAATGTCAATCCAGGGTCGTGTCTCTTACTGAAGCAATTTGGTTATGAATGTTCAGACACTGGGGGGTGAAGCTGCGAGCAATTAGAACAGCGAGAGCTGATTCTCTGGGTTACAAACAGGTTTTACGCACACTTGTTTTTCTGAAGAGTCTAGACTCAGCGCAACCGCTTCGATGTTCATTCCGCCATAAGGATGATCCAAGTAGTTAGCGTGTTGGTCAGCCCACTCGATCGGAACTAGAATCAGTGTTTCAATTGCTCGTGTAATCGCGACGTATGTCAAGTTTCTTTCTTGAGCTATTTGCCACTCTTGCTTTCCTTGAAGAGGATAAGGAAGAAGGTTCGAGCCAAGGATAACGACTCGTTTTGCTTCATCTCCTTTCGCTCGATGGATTGAACACAGCACAACAGCCGGATGTTCTTCTTCTCCACAAAAAAGTTGATTAATTGCTTCACAAAACTGGTTGAGCGATGAACATTTTTGTCCAAAACTGCGAAAGCAGGAGATTAAAGCATCCTGTGTATCTTGTAGCAGATCTGCGGCTTCAGATTCTTCTTCCTCTCGTAGGGTTTTGATGCGCGATTGGCAATGATTGTGTATTTGGTTTTGGAAGCCGCGAGGGAAATTCTCCTCGTGGAACGCATCTATTGCGAGTTGAACTAGATCTTCTGCAATATTTTTACCTCGGACTCTTGCTCTGATTCCTTTACGAATCAACCTTAAGCAAGCTCGAACCAGCGGTGCATTAAATCGACAGATAACGAGATCCCCTGGGATAATTTCCTCGATCACGGTATCGAAGTTAGAGACTTTGATTTCCCCGATCGGCGCATCGCTGCGAGGAGTAATGTCAGGAACAAAGAATCGGGCAAGATCCAAGTGACTGGTTGGACAGCGGTAACAGACATTAAGGGGACATGATTTTGGCTTTAACTCTTGTTTGAACTGCTGCCAAATCGATGGTGAAGCTCCAGCAAAGCCCATAATGCTTTGACATCCGTCCCCAACTAAAATAATCCGTCCGTTGGGTCCTGCCATTCGTCGGTAAAGTTGTGCGATCGCTTGAGAAGAATCTTGAGCTTCATCGAGGATAACCACATCCTTTGGTGTTGAGGGCTTGAGATTCAGGATGTTGGGAAGCCACACAAGGTCATCTAAGCCAACGACTTTTGCTTGTAGGGCTTGTTCTCCACCGATTTTCATTGCTTCGATCACCAGTGGGTAAATCCAGTATTGAATTTGCGCTTCAGTGCAATCTGCGATAACTTTTGTTCCCAAGGCATAGTGTTCTGCCATTGTATGGACTTCGGTTAGTTTAGGAGACATCAAACTAACCTGAGCAAAGTGAACTAGTTTTTCTAAATGACGACGTAGTAGACGATTGCGTGCTTTATCGCTCGGTAGCGGACCGGATACGTTTGGTGGGGCAATCGGAAATTGTCTAGCGGGGTCTACTGAACTTTCAGTTCTAAGAGTTTCGTATTCATTCCAATGAACTGCCAGATGATTAATCAGCTGTTGACAGATTCGGCGATATTTACCTTCATCAATCCGAGGAGGGGCACCATGAAATAGTCGAGTCAGCAACATTTTGCCGATTTTGTGTGCGGTTGAGACAGTTGCAATCGACGGAGGGATTCGGGTACTGAGTTCCGCTGCAATATGGCGATTAAAAGCTGCAACTAGAATAGAGGTTCCAGGCTGGAGACTGGCAACAATTCCTTCAATCGTGCGGGTTTTTCCGGACCCGGCTACAGATTCAATCATCAGATGTTCTGAGCCAGTTCGGATTTCTTCGAACACAGCAAGCTGCAGTATTGACCAAGGAAAGTCGAGAATTTTTTTGCGGTTGTATCGAGGTTTCATGAGAGGCAAGCATGACCAACCCCTTGCAGCCAGAGCTGCAAGGGGTTGGTAGGACGTGGATTTCTCCAACGGGCGTGGTAGCCGCCCGGTTAAACTTGCGTTTAGGGTCAGCCGCGATCGAGTCAAAAAGTCTTTGTCAAAGTCAAGCTTGGTTTTGTTGAAGACTTTTGCTATTTCCAACTAGATCTCGATTTTTTTAGGCGCTTTGCAATTGTTGATATCCAATCTGCAAGATAATGGCTTGCAGATCCGAGTTCTAGCCCGACTCCAATTGTCAGTACTTCAGGAATATGGTTGACAATTGCATCTATCAAAGCCTTAGCACTAAATCTAAGCCGTGTATCGGTCATTTTTATCCAATCCCCGTGGCTGCTAGATAAACTCTCGAAAAGACTCCAAAGCACAATCCACCCAACTATAAACCCAGCTATCCACAGACTCAGATAAAGAACGCGTAAGCTTGTGCCGACTAAGGGTCCGTGGCTCCAGAAAGACCGATGCGATAATGCCTTCTGATAAGGAATCCAGATCCATCGGAGAAATTTCCATCGTTTGTAGGGGCGGGAATGCAGATCAAGATCTGGGCTAAGCATTAATCCCGCAAACAGAAATCCTGCGGTGGTGAGTGCAGCAGATGTTAGAATCGACGCGGTCGGCACTATTGACTGCAAAATTGCAGTGCTGCCTACTGCGATAATTGGGCTACTTGCAAGCGTGATCAGATCATGCGTTTTTCCATTGGGCATAGTGGCAGATTTAAGATTTTCTGCTGTAGTTTAAGGTGGAATTGAAAGCCCTAGGTGAAATTTTTCAATAGAGGACGTTTTCTGATTATCAGTATGTTGATATCTACGATTATCTGATTATGGCTAACTGCGCCGCAGTGGCGGATCGAGTGACAAAGGAAGACTATTCTTGACTGTATCCGAGATGCTGCCATGCGGCTTGGGTGGCAATTCTGCCACGTCGAGTGCGGCTGAGAAATCCGATCTGCAATAAAAAAGGCTCTACGGAATCTTCCAGTGTTGCTTTATCTTCACTTAGGCATGAAGCTAGCGTTTCTAACCCAGCGGGTCCGCCATTAAATTTTTCAACCAGGGTGAGCAAGAGCTGGCGATCGAGCCAGTCTAGTCCACGGGTATCAATTTGAAACAAGTCGAGTGCTTCAATGGCAATGTTTTGTTCGATGCACGCTTGTTTCTTTACCTCAGCATAGTTCCTTACAAGTTTGAGCAATCGATTTGCGATCCGAGGTGTCCCGCGAGATCGCTGAGCGATTTCTGTGGCACTTTGGGGTGTAATTTTTGTCTTGAGACGTGTAGCAGTGCGTTCGATAATGGTCTTCAATTCGTCTAACTCATAAAACTGGAGTCGCTGTATCAGCCCAAACCGATCTCTTAAAGGAGCACTCAGTTTCCCAGATTGGGTTGTCGCACCAATCAGCGTAAACGGTGGGATTGGAATGGTTTGAGTTCGAGCACTTCTTCCTTTGCCGATATTGATGTCAACTCGGTAATCCTCCATAGCTGGATAAAGTAATTCTTCCGCAACAAGACTAAGACGATGAATTTCGTCGATAAATAGAATGTCGTTTGGTTTTAGATTCATTAGCAGTCCCAGGATATCGCGCGGGCGCTCTAACGCTGGGGCACTACTAATTTTGCAATCGACTCCCATTTCCTTTGCAAGAATTGCCGCCATTGTTGTTTTTCCTAGCCCTGGTGGTCCATAAAGCAACACGTGATCAAGCGCTTCTTGACGACTTTTGGCAGCCTGAATTGCGATATTCAGAATTTCTTTTAGGTTGGTTTGTCCAATGTATTCTGCTAGTTGTTGTGGACGTAGGCTCTCCTCGGCTTTGCTAGATTCTGTGATTCCTGCTGCGTGTTTTTGAACTTTGGTTGATTGAGAGACAGTCGATGTCTCCGGCTGTCCATAACGTGGTGGATCAGCATCTGAGGGTGTTGGAGATTTGGATGAAATAATTGCCATGCGTCTAAAGGTAAAGAGATGCTAAAAACACCTTTCGGCAAAGCGGTGAGATAGTTCGTTTGAGCTGGTCGATTCTCGTATTACAACCGTAGCAATCTCGAATTTTCCTGAAGCCTAGCTTTTTTGAGCTTGTGATTCTGTAGATCTTTCCGA
Organism: Leptolyngbya sp. AN10; assembly: GCF_050565645.1. Lineage (NCBI taxonomy): Bacteria > Bacillati > Cyanobacteriota > Cyanophyceae > Leptolyngbyales > Leptolyngbyaceae > Leptolyngbya > Leptolyngbya sp. AN10. The sequence goes on along the minus strand of NZ_JBNXVP010000001.1, from coordinate 119,471 downwards.
AGACAGAACGACAGAGTATATACCCTGTCGTTCTATTAGTTAATTCTACTTTAGGCAACTTGTTTCCGTCGATGTGTTGCTCGCCCTCGTAAAGGTTTAATGGCAAGTTCCCCAATGTCTATATTGCGTTTGATCAACTGATCAATCATTTGCTCAACGGTTAAATGGTTGCCGTTTGAATTTGCATGAGTCCAACGAATTCCATGAGTCTGGCATAATTCTCGCAACCGATCGGTGCGACTTTTTGCCGGAGTTTGATTGGAATCTTTTCCTTTGTGTTTTTGCGGTCCAAAGCCTTGTTTTTCTGGCAGTGGTTTCTTCTTAGGTTGTGTTGTGTTGACGGAACTACCCTCAGAGAATGTTGGTCTGCTCTGTCGAGACATGGAAAGCGGGAATTCAAGTTCTGTTGTGTTAGCAGGAGAGATCGGTGAGGATTCGTCGTTCTGCGGTGTTTCGACAAATAACTCGTTTATCCAGGTTTCATCCTCTACGGCTGTGATGGTGTAAGTATTACTGATTTTTTGAACGCCTTGAAGAATGGCAATTTGTGCTGGACTAAGTTCAGGTGTAAGTCCGCTTTGGATAGCTTCTATTTGTGCTGATTGTTGCGGAAAGACGGTCGGTTCTATTGCGATCGTTTCAACCAAAGACTGTCTGTTCTGAAGTGGTTGTTCGATCGGTGTTGTTTGGTTCGGTGTTTCTACATCTGTTGCAGGTTTATCTTCAAGACTGCACGCTGGAAAATTGCAGTTTGCTGTTTCAACTAGTAAATCTAGCGAGTTTTGCTTGCGGTTACTGTGAAGTAAACCTGACTGATGAAAGCAGTCTTGAAAAAACCGGTAGCAGAACCAGAGAACAAATCCGCATTCCAATACAGTTGCTGCCGAGGTTAGAAGATTTTGAGCATGTTCGTACGAGTTACACATGACGTTAATCCTGGAGTGTGTTTTACGATGACGGTAAATTTGAACTTGTCAAGTTCGCTGCTTGAATCATGACAAAACAGTTAGTGGACTAGAAGTTAGTAAAAGGCAACTCGTTCTGTTTCTCGACTGGCAAAGGTTTTTAGCTTTCGCATAGAGTTGCCTAATAATCGTTTTACTTCTTGCGTCGTGATACCGTGGCGTTCAGCCATTTCGTTCCAGCTTGTGTTATGCATTCGTTCGTAAACCAGCGACTGGCTTAACGGTTCATCTTTGAGCGTTTCTAGCCACTTGCGGGCAAGCTCAATGTTCAGTTCCTGATCGATCGCGACTGCTGGGTCTATAGAGGGTCCTTCAATTAAGCTACCGAGTTCTGTTAACTCAGCTTTATCTGATTGAGGACAGACGAGCTGATTGAGCGAATAAACCTGAGTGTCACTTTCAAGAATTTTTTTGACAAGCTCAAGCTTCATGTTGAGTCCATCTGCAATCTCTGCTTCGCTGGGAGAATGCTGAAACTCTTGCTTGAATTCAGTAATATAGCTTTTCACTTTCCGAATTTTTTCCTGCATATGCTGTGGAATTCGGATGGTTCGGCTTTGGTTGCACAAGGCGTTAGTGATTCCTTGGCGAATCCACCAATAGCTATAGGTTGAAAAGCGATAACCTTTTGTTGGATCGAACTTCTCGATTGCGCGGAGTAGTCCCAAATTTCCTTCTTGAATTAAGTCTAGCAGAGGAAGACCATTATTGAGATACTTCCGTGCGACGGAGACAACAAGACGAAGATTCGATTTTGTCAATCTGTCTTTTGCTTTCTTGCCTACATTAATTTGCTTTTGCTCTTCGTGGGATAGCTTGATTAAACGTCCTTGTTTTTTTTCTTCATCAATGTGTTTTTGAAGCCTCAAGAAGTTTTGCACTTGGTGAGCCAGACGAATTTCTTCTTCTTGTTCAAGTAATGGATATCTGCTAATTTCCTTGAAATAGCGCTGAACAGCATCGTCTGATATCGGGTATTCTTCTGTTGGGCAACGCCGAGAATTCGATGATGTTGACGTGACTTCTCTTTGGTCTTCTGTAACAGTGTCGTTATTTGCCTTGACTACATCGGGTGTGATTTCTGGTGCGACCACATCGGGCGTGATTTCTGGCTCGACTACACTATTGGGCAAGGGTGTAGGGAAAGGTGTTCCTGAATGAGGGGAGGTAACTTCATTAGCGACTGAAGGAGTATCGCAGATCGCGAATGTCGCAGTTGAGGTGTTTTCTTGCGGTGAGGGAAGGTGTTCTACAACTTTAACGAGTGGATCCAGCAGCGGTTGAGGCTGTGGGTGCTCTTTTTGTTGGCTTAACGAATTATTTTGTCGTGTTGTCCATGCGGGATCAATCCAATGGAGAATCATGGTGGCAAAGCACCACGCGACTAATAGAATTATCGCGACTTCAAAACAGTAAGTAACGTCTTGAAATGCGGTCGTGACCAAGTTGTAGATGACCTTAACCATGTCCAATGTCCTCTTTAAGAAGATTGATAGTGGCGTGTAAGTTGCTGTACCAGGGTTTGGAAGATTGAGTTTCGCAGTTCTGTCCTTTCGATCGAATTCAGGGGTAAGTCTGGATTACTGAGGTTGAGAAAGATGTCGTCGCAAAATTGCAGTGCTTGAGTTTGCGCTTTGAGAACAGCTGCGAAAAAACTCATGTTGTTTGATTGCTGTGCTTGCTCTTGATGAATCGCAATATACTCTTCGTGCTTGAAGACCGTCCGGTAGGGAAATTTGATGACAGGCTCAAAGCGAATGCCAAATTGATCAGCAGCACGCGTTTCAGAAACTGGTGTCAAAATAAGGCTGGGCTGAGAATTTGTATTGGGTCGTATTTCTTTCACTAGCCAGAGACCGATGATCTCTGCGAGACCGCTGAACGGAGTAGAGTCATACCAGAGGTAAACGCAATCCCCTTTTTTGAAGGGTGTGTTTTGGAAATTTGGCACCACCTCGAACTGACTTGTCATTGTTTCACTCCGTAACCAAACTCATTGGTTGAGAGGAAATCGGTTGGAACACTAAATGCGTCACCTTGTCTTTTTTCTTCAGGTGTTCGATTCGTTTGGTTCTGGTAGGGATCGGCTGGGTGCAGAACACCGTATGAAGACTGGGATGAGTATCTTCTAGGAATCGGCGATCCCGACTGGAATCAACGACGTATCCAGCGATTGGAATACCGCCATAAAATTTGGTTACTGCGATTGCGACCCAAAAGTTTGTGAATGCTTCGAAAATGAGCGATAAGGTTAGCTCTGGAAGATCAGTCAAAGCATCTGTGGTAGGAGTAGGGGCTAAAAACATGGCAAATAGAGGTGGATTGAGGACTAGGATTGCTATCTAAAGCTGAATCGGAGGGATAAATCCTTCGAATTGTTTGAGAGAACGACCGTTTTGGAACGTTTTTCCAGAGCGGATCTCCATTTCCCTTAGCGTTTGAAATAATTCTGTGTTGTGGATGGCTCCGGTTTTGAGAGTTGCCCAATTACCGAGAACGCAAAGCGCACAGGATAATCGATCCGCTCCCCAGACATAGGCGGGGTGGCAATTCCACCCGGTCAAAGCTTCTGTACGAAAGCCTGCGTTGTGAAGAGCACGGCGTTCTTGCAGTTCTTCGAAGCTGTGTCCGCAAATTTGCCAAATCGTATTTTTCTTAACGGCGTGGAGCGGAAGCCAGTCGATCGCAAATCGACCGATCATTCCTTGTTGTACCCAGCGGTCGTATGCTTCTTCGGCAAGAACATTTCTATACGGTTCCTTGACTGTTCGCAAGCGCTCTTTGTTTTTAACCCGAATCGTTTTGTAGCCAACTACTTGTAAAATTCGACTCGTGCTAATCTTGCAAAGCGAGGTTTGCGCTTTGCCCGCCCGGTTATCGCTTTCTTCAGCGCGTAATCCGATGGCGCTGACTAAGCACTTGAACTTTCTCAGATATTGGTGAAGTGCCCCGACTTTAAGACTGGTGCAGTAGCGGTTTTTGGCATCACTCCAGAAAGGTTTGGTGTTTCCTTCCAGCATGAGTTTATCCATGCGCTGTTGCCAAGCATTCAGTAAGTCAGCTTCGACGATTATTAATTCGATGCCAGACTTTTTGGCAATTTGCTCACAGATTGCTTTGGTTTGAGGCCATTCAGTTTGTCCCATGTCGCAATGAATTGCCAGAATGGGACCGTTCCATTTGTTTTGGCGATACAGCGTTGCGAGTTCGTAAACGAGTGCTTGCGAGTCTACGCCGCCACTCAGGTTTAGTGCGAGCGCTGCCCCTTGATCTAGCAGCGTTTTTACTAAAGGGGGAATGCCGATGAGGGGTGACGCTGGAACGATCGAAGGTTCCAACTCAAGTTGTTTGATCTGCATTTGTTTCAATTCAGTAGATTTCCCCTGGGGGCGGTAGCACCCTAGCTGCCCCTAAAACTGTCAGCCAGAGTTTCTCGAACTGGGATAAGCGAAAGTGAAATTGTTGTACTGCTACATTTTTGAACGACGCGATTTCAGTACTTATCCACATTCTTGAACGATGTATCTAGGAATTCTGGGGGGTCTCTAGCTAATTCTTTCTCAGAAATTAGGGATGAAGAATGCATTTTAGTGAGAGGGTTGGTTGATTTGGACGAGCGAGCTTAACCTTGTTTGGCTAAGTAGCGACACAGAGTAGCTTGTATCGCTGCATATAAAATACCGTAACACGATTTTTGCGACACGATCTACCGTGTGCTGCAAATTTTAAAAAATTAATATTTCAGATTTTCGTGTCGTGTCGGTTCGCATGCAATGCTTCGCGCAATATTTAAAGTTTTATCGCGCCTAAGCTGCATGAATGCGGCTAGAAAGGCTGAAATCTAATGGATTTAGACAAACTTTTCAGAGTTTGCGACACTCGCAGCACAAACTGTCTCATCGAATGAACTACCACAATCGACCTGCAAACTGTGTTCATTCATCTAGTTCAAATAATTTGCGACACAAGGACGCTTGTGCTGCATAAAAACGGTACAAGTCTTCACTATTGCTGTAAGCTAAGTGTGACCTCTCGTCACTATCATTGTGTCAAGGACTCAGAGATGCCTAATTTTCGGTTTGATGATGATCTAGTTCAAGCCTACAAAGAGCGTGCTCGGCTTGAGCGGATTTCAGAGAAAGCTTTAGTTGCTAAAGCGATTGAGATGTACTTAAAAACGCCAATTCTCACTGATCCACAAGAATCTTTTGAATCCTCGGTCTTTGTCTCTCGCCAAGAGTTCCAGCACCTATGTGAACAAGTAGAAACACTAACGCAGGCGTTTGGCACTTTGTCTGAAAGATTAGCAACGGTGCAACCCGACCCAGTACTTCACGTAGATGCTGCTAATCCGCCCGATTCAAATCGATCTTTAGAGGAAACGACAACACAGGATAATTGATCAAGTCTTGAGTCAGCCCGTTGTACAGCCTCAGCCGGATCATGAAAGGAGAACCAAACAGATTAATCCCACAAGAATTCGCCACCAGGCAGGTGCGGCTGTGATTGGGCAAAATGAGACTGCTGTTCCAACGCAGGCGATCGTGTAAACGATGTGTCCATAAAGCACGCATACAATTGCGGCAAAACTGGCTCCCAGCGTGATAACCCATACAAGACCGAGAATAATCTGCTTTAGCAGTTTGCCAAAGGCAGCCGATCGAAGAATGTTGTTCATAAAAAAATTGATTAAACGATCGATTCGGCTTCATGGATTGGTTGCTGACTCAGCAAAGCTTTAATCTGCTTTAACTTTCGCTGTAGAACCTGCTGGCACAACTTTAATTCATCTGGTTCAAGGGTGCTTAAGTCGCTTGCCTCCAGAGCGATAAATTCTTTTGGTAATCTGGGTGAATCATTTTCGCTGGGATTGTATTGTTCGATTAGTTTCTGGACATATTGGTCTAGCGTTGAGGATGACCATTTCTCGCGGATTGTTTTTTCTGTTGTTTCAAGGCGAATTTGAGCTGCCTCTTCTTCTGTTACCGAGAGCGAAGATCCTTTTAATTTCGCCAAGATTCGCAGTTTTTTTGGGTCAAGCCCTTCGTTCCAGGCTGCCTGTTTTAGATCTTCAGGCAACTTTAGCAGCGAAAACACGTTGCGCGAGATGTTCCCCGGATGTAGCTGAAAACTCAGAATGATCGAAAGAATTGCCCGTCCTAGATCTTCTATTTCAACTTCTGATAGCCATCGTTCTTGAACCGTTTGAGTTTCAACCACCATTTCGGCTAATTCATCAATTCTTTGAGTTTGCTTGAGCCGATAGATAGCACTGTTGAGTGCGCGGGGGATTTCGATATCAAGCGGATCACTCAAGTTTTGAGTCAATGCTTTGAATCGGAATTTTACCTGGGACAAAAGGAATCGTGCCATTTCTAAATCGTGCAGCTTCTTTTGATGGATAGTCGTCGAAGCCGCTTGCGACTGAATTTCTAACAGGTTAATAAATTCCTGCGGCGGCATAATTACTGCTTTCAATCGCTCCATTACAGATTCGCCCGATCGCCAGCGTCGTTCTCCGTCAAAGAGCATGAATTCTCGATCGATTGAGAAATGAGGTTGGTCTGGATCAAACAAGCCTTCTTTGGCGTATTGCATCAAGTTCTCGCGCATTGTCTCAGTCAACCGAATCAGAATGACTGGATCAAGCTGTCCTTGAGCCTTTAAAACATTGCTAAAAGCCACTAGCTCGGCTTGCGGAAATATGATTCGTGGCTGTAGTGGATTGCGAGTGATGCGATGAAATTCAATTTCCGAAATTCCTTCACTGTTTGTCAACTCCTGCGTTAGAAATTGAATTTTCTCTTCGAGTAGGGCTTTGGTTTCGGCAGAATCCTGCGCTCTAAGTTGAATAATTTCGGCTTGTAGTGACTCTATTTGTTGCTTTAGATTGAAAATTTCCTGATTTTGTCCTGCATCTGCAAACAGTTCAGACGTACTTACTCTTGAAAATTTCCCCATTTCCTCACTTCCTATTTTTCAAGATTTTGATAATTTTATCCGCGATTGGATCAAATGATCTGGCAACTTCGTCACCAGGACGATAAATTTGTACCGGCACACCCGCGCTACAGGCACTAAGAAAGTATCCCGATTCTCGAATGAATGGAAAGCAAGTAATTCCCATGCGTTCAAGCTGAAAAGGCAGGGTTTCTTTTAGATTGATTTTAGGATTCGGCTGCCCGTCCTCGGTTAACCCAAGCGTTCTTCGATGTTCAGCAAACTTTTGCAGGTTGACCCGAGATGGCACAAAACCTAGAATCTCCGGTTTAGGTTTTAACCGTAGGCTTTCAATTTTGTCGTAGTACCAGCTCAGTAGATCTGAAGATGACCATGAATCTTTTGATTCTGCTTTAACTGCGACTAGCAGATGTGTAGAAGCAGCTAGTCCAACTAATCCCATTGGCTCAATCGATGCTGGGGTGTCGATTAAAATGACATCTGCCTCGATTGGAAAATCCTCTAGTCTATGTTTGAGTACCTCATAAGGACGGTCGTGTTGATGCAGCAAGCGAACAGTGTTATGTAAAGGTGCTCCGCCGCGAATGATTTGGACGCGGTCTTTTAGGCTGCTTGTCCAAACTGGCGTGAGTGGATAACTGCCGTCAAACGTTTTTTCAAAGATACAGGCGATCGATGTCTCAGACTGGTTGCTTTTTAGTCTCGGAAGCCCAGTAAATAAAGCAATAGAGCCATTAGGATCAAGTTCAATCACGACGACTCTGAATCCTCTTGCTCCGAGAAGATAAGCAAGGTGAACGGTTAGCGTTGTTTTTCCAGAGCCGCCTGCATTGCTCTCGACTGTTAGCTTGATCTGCATACTCTTTCCTGTATAAATACTTCAGTTTTTGGCAGCACTAGATTTACAATCTTTTCCGCTTTACCGCACCAGTGCGGTAGACTGTGATCGTTCTGCTTTGACGCGGCTACTTTGGGAGAATTGCGGAGTTACAATTTTCTTGAATGTGACAATGACTCAAATAGTAATCTATCTTTTCAACAAAACACCATGCTTGTCCCTAAATTTTCTTAAACTAGAGGTTATTGGGGCCACTTAGGCATGATTGAGAACTTGCTCTAGGCAATAGATTACCGCACTGGTGCAGTAATCTCGGAAATGCTTGAATAATCAAATGTTGAGCAGGCTTGAAAAACAAGAATGCGCTGATAAAGTTCTTTTATTAGTTTGGATTAATCAATGTTGACTGTTCATGGAACTTGGATTCCAATTATCGGGCAATTTGATAATGATGGTGGCTTTTATATCTGGGTGGAGTCGACAGATGATTTACAAGAGTTTAGCTCGCTGGAAAGAGCGTCTTTGCATACGTGTCTGCTAAATTGGTTGCCCCAGTGGATTTCGCCAGCGTCCTCGGCGGACTGGATGCATTCGTGTTATTTCCTCTTGCCTGATTCGAATGATTCATCCCGTCATCGACGCAAATTAAATCAACCTTCTCATAATGAATCGCCGCTATGCTGGCATTATCGAGCGATAGACTGCTGCTCGATTTCTAACTCACGGCAAGATCATGATGAACTGGGGGTTCGATTGATTGGGAAAATTCTGCAAGATTTATCGAATTCAGTCTCTTCCTTTCCAGATGTGATCTTAGGACAGGATCTTTTGTTTTGGATGGCTTACATTCGCTGGTTTGTTCGAGTTGTACAGCGAGATGAATATGTTCCTGCTTTGAAGTATCGTCTGGTTAACGGAGACTTGAGCCGTGATGACCATGAATTTGCAATTTATCCGGGATGGAAAATCGCCTCGTCCGAATATATGCAGCAGCTTAACGTCTGGGCTAGCCGGATTCCTCCGGTTGCTGCTGCTGGATTTTTAGACCTACCTTCTAGTTTTTGCTTATTAGATCCTGAGACCCTTTTGTCTCATTTTTCAGAAGTTTTTCTCACCGATCTGGTAATAAATACACCTCTGTCTGTCCCGCTATATGCTCAAGTGAAAAATACCCTGATTTTAGAGTGTTATGAGCTAGCCGGAGTCGGCTCTACTACAGACGATCGACAGCGATATTTATATTGGCTTAATTGGTATTATCAACTTGTTGAAGCAGAATCTAAATCAACTTTCTACCTGTGTTTTCATCTGTCTGAACCTCAGGTCAATCAGCACTTATGGTCGCTAGAATTCTATGTTGTTCCCCGAGATGATCCGTCGAATTGTCTTGCTTTAACGAAGTATTGGCATGCAGACTCTGCTCGAAGGCATCGTCTAGGACAGCAGTTCGGAGCGGATTTTGAGCGAGCTGTGAAATTGAATTTAGAACAGGCTGCTCGGATTTTTCCTAAACTGCAACAGGCGCTGACTGAGTCGAATCCAACTCGAATTGTGTTGACGCTTGATGACGTAAATGATTTTATTAGCGACTGGTCCTGGGTTTTAGAAGCAGCGGGTTACAGAGTGATCATTCCCGCTTGGTGTTCTCCTGATGGTCAACGACGAGCGCGGCTACGCTTAAAAGCGAAATCAAAAGCGTTGAAGTCTAGTAGTGGGAGTAAATTAGGGCATTTTTCAACTCAGACGTTAATTGACTACCGTTATGACCTTGCAATCGGCGATGAAGTGGTGAGCGAGGCAGACTGGGTAGAACTCTTGGCATTAAAGTCACAATTAATTCAGTTTCGAGGGCAGTGGGTTTATCTAAATCCACAAGATATGGAGCAAATTCTTGATTTTTGGCGACAACAACCGAAACAGACAGAAACAGTTGATCTGATTGGCTTTCTTCAGGTTACAGCTCAGGTTCCATCTGAGGTAGAGCTTGCTTATGATAGCCAAATCTCGTCGTTAATGTCGCGCTTGCAAAGTGAGCATCGAATTAAGCTATTGCCTGATCCGAAAGGACTGGAAAACGGTCGTCTAAGACCGTATCAGCAGCGAGGATTGTCCTGGATTGCTTTTTTAGAATCGCTCGGGCTGAATGGCTGTCTCGCGGATGAAATGGGACTTGGAAAGTCGTTAACTCTGATTAGCCGCTTGCTGCACGAGCGTGAACAAGGTCTCCAAGTGGGAGCTACGTTGCTTATTGCTCCGATTTCTGTAATTGGTAATTGGGTACGAGAATGTCAGCGATTCTCGCCGCAGCTGCGAATCTACATTCACCACGGTGGCAGCCGAGTTGCGAGTAGTCGAAAATTTGCTCAGATTGTATCTCAGCACGATTTAGTAATAACTACATTTGGTCTGGTTCGGTCGGACAAGCTATTGCTCAATATTCATTGGCATCGGGTTGTCGTCGATGAAGCGCAGAATATAAAAAATCCTGGGTCTTCGACCACGAGGGCTATTTTTGATTTGAATTCAACCCATCGTCTAGCGTTAACGGGTACTCCAGTTGAAAACTGCTTAATGGATCTTTGGTCAATTTTTCATTTTCTTAACCCAGGATATCTAGGAAGAAAGACAGATTTTCGTAAGCGATTTGAGTTAGCGATTCAAAAAAACGAGGACAGAGAACAAGCCTCTCTCTTAAAGCGGCTTGTTCAGCCATTTATCTTAAGACGCGTCAAAACAGACCCTGCAATTATCCAAGATCTGCCTGAAAAAAACGAACAGCTGATGTATTGTCACTTGACTCAAGAGCAGGCGGCACTATATCAAGCCGTTGTAGAGAAGCAACTGCAATCGATTGCTAGTGCTGAAGGCATTCAGCGTAAGGGTTTAATGCTACAAACATTGACCTTGCTAAAACAAATTTGTAATCATCCGGCTCACTATTTGCAAGATGGAAGCGAGTTTACTCCAAAGCGATCGCGTAAGGTTGATCGCTTATTTCAGATGACGGAAGAAGTATTGTCCGATCAGGAAAGCTGTCTAATTTTTACTCAGTTTACCGAAGCGGGTAACTCATTAGCTGCCTATATGCGGCATCACTACCAATGGAATGTTTATTATCTTAATGGTTCTACTCCCCGCAAGCAGCGTGACCAAATGATTGCAGAGTTTCAAGAGGCTCAAACGGGTCCGGCTGTTTTTATTCTTTCAATTCGAGCAGGGGGGGTAGGAATTAATTTAACTCGCGCTAATCATGTCTTTCATTTTGATCGATGGTGGAATCCGGCTGTGGAAAATCAGGCAACAGATCGTGCTTTCCGAATTGGACAAACGCGGAATGTTTTTGTTCATAAATTCGTGACGTTGGGGACTGTCGAAGAGCGGATTGAGCGTCTACTTCAAGATAAGAAACGGGTTGCTGATCTAGTTGTTGAGTCTGGAGAGTCTTGGCTTACTTCGCTGGATGCACACGCATTTGGAGATTTGATTCAATTACGGGGTACAGGTATTTTTGATTAATCGTTATGAGTAATTTCTGGATTTCGGCTTACTTGAAATCTGCTGTTTCTAGACTGGTTGATTTTGAACAGTTGCAGAAAGGATCTGAATATGCTGAGACTGAGCGATTAAATTCTGTGACGGTGGAACTGGGTTTAGTGCGGGCAAAAGCTGAAGCCGCACCGAATGAGTACGATATGACAATTCTTTTTCCCACATGGTCCGATGATTTAGGGAGACAAGTTTTTGACTTAATTCGGCAACATCCACACTTTCTTTGCGAAATTGGGTCTAAGCAAATTTCAGAAGAATTGGTTCATTTTCTACAGCAACAGGGTTTTGTGTTACTCCCACAACTGTCAACTGTTCAGCACTTTTGTAGCTGTTCTGATCGGATGCGCCCTTGTAAACATCTAGTTGCACTCTATAGTGATTTGATTGCCAGAATTGAGCAGAACGGATTACTTCTTTTTGAGTTACGTGGACTAGCGAAAGATGTCGTTTATCAGCTGTTGACAGGACTTGCGCCCAGCCATCTAGATTCGCATCAAGACTGCGAATTTAATTCGCGACTTCAAGCTGTGGATACTTATTACCCTAATGTCTGTAAGATTTCTCCATCTCAGTGGAAAGGGGAGTTGACCGCTGAGTCGTTTTGGCAGCTATCTTCCCCTTTACCCACTGATAAAAGGGTTGTTGCTCGAAGAGTTTCTGGCATTGCTGTAAAAAAACAAGGAGATTTTCCCTCTTTTTGGGTTGATTCCAATTCTTTTATTGAAGCAATGGAACAGCTATATGAGCAGGTAAAGAGCAAAAACAAGTCTTTTCTTGATGAATAACTGTGTGTTTGAGTCGCATTTTGATCATTATCGCACCGGTGCGGTAAATCAATTTATGGTTCTCGATTGTTTGTAAATGAGTTGATCTGCAGTGCAAAATAAACACTTTTTCGTTTTTGACGCGAAATGTAGTGTTTCTGCACGCCGTCTCGTTTTGCTTTTCTAGAGGCATGGTTTGTGGTTGGCAGCACAGAACCAAATTGATGAGCGGGCTGAGTCGATTTGTAGTCCGTTTCCGAAATGTAGGTGGACCTCATGATGTTGAATATCGTCGGATAGATCGGATGTGTCTCTGATCTGATCTTGCCCTTCTTGCTGCATTTTTGAAGGAGAGAAATAGTAGATGGACTCCCAGAAGTCAAGCCAGTCATAGAATGAAAGCGCTGTTCTCATTTCAGAGACTTCAATAGGTTGCCAGTCCTGGTAGTGTTCAAAGGATCGCTGAACCCAGAACTGAAGGCTATGATAAATTGCATAATCCAGGCACATTCTAAAAACAAGCGCTTTCTGGCTTCTAAGGTGCGGCAGATCGTCCTCGATCAGATTTAACAGCGGATGCTGCCAGAGGTAGGTAATTTCATGAGTTCCCAATTGCCTCAAAGTAGGCACAAGTCCACTGATTTGATGATTAGATTGAATTCTATTGAGCCAAGTGCTTCGCTTGCGCCAGCGTTCCAAATGGTGTTGCCATTGAATAAGTAATGTCTTTAATGCAGCAGGATTTGCTTTCACTTCGTGATAAGCAAGCTCAAATTCAAGTTTACGATCGTCGGACTCGCTATCAATACCGGCAAGTCCGTTGAGTCCTCGAACTGCCAGTGCCGCGACAACTTCACCTCTTTTTCTACCTGACTTAATTGTTAGCGTTTCTAATTTTTCCGCAGTTTGCAAGACGCGCGTTTGAGTTATCGCTTTTAACATTTTGTATATTCTCCATTTGAATTTATGTTGGCTTTATCGATTTCTTCACTCCTGGAGGGGTGAATGTCTGTTTTTCAATCAAGCGTGTTGAGTCATCTGCAATGAATATTTGAAGTTAGAGGGATATTCTACTCGTGGTGTTCGACTTCAGATAAAGTTTGGTTTTAGCAGCTCGATAGACGACATTGCGCCGCTTACATCTTTAAAGACATTATGGTTAGGTCTGCTTTATTTTGATTGTGTCTCTTGCCGTGCTTGTTTAAGAATCTGCTTGAAAACCGGGTTTAGCGAATGGCAAGTCTCTTTACCTCTATTTCTAATTAGATTCCTGAATTGTCAAAGCCTTACACTGCTCAACTTCTAGAACTGGGTCTTTTTTAACGTTTTGTATGATCAGACCCGCTTTGCATGAGCCGAAGGCGACGAAATGGGAGACGTTTAGTTTTCTGGATGCCGATGGTTTCAATCAGGTGCTTTCTCATGAATCGCCTGATAAAACGCAGATTCCGCTGCTGCCAGTCGTTTACCCTGAATGTATCGCTCAAACACCTTCTCAGACCGATGTCCAGTCAAGGTTCGTGCAAGCAGGGAATCAATGCCCAACTCGACTAGCTCTGACGCATACGTGTGCCGAAAGCGGTGGGGGTTAAGATTCTCAATCCCAGTTGCCTCACCTAAGCGGTTCTTGGCAAAGTAGTAGATGCCTTGATAGCCCAAACGGTTGCCACGATGCTGGAAATCGCACGACAAAAACATTGGACTGTCATCGTTTAGGATTTCTCCTTGTGATCGTCTACGCTCCAAATAAGCTTGAATGTGTTCCCGCGCTGCTTGTCGAATCGGAACGATCGCTTCCTCGCCATCCTTTTTCCTGATAAATCGCAGCCGCATCCCGTCATAACTGCCCACATTCAGTTGCGCCACGTCTTCGGCTCTCAACCCGTGAGTCAACACGGCTAATAATGCGCGATCGCGCCAATTGACTTCTTCGTTGCCGGAAAGCTCTTGCGCGATCGCGTCAGTAATTGCCTGCATCTGTTCTTGACTGAAGTGACGCGGCAGGGGTTTGCTCAACTTTTGAAACTTCACCGCAGCAGTCGGTAAAACCGCAGTGATATCCATGTATCCAGCCAATTGAAACCAGCGGTAAAAGCTTTTGAGTGCGGTCAGGGCTTGATTAATCGCAGCGGGCGACAAAGGCTTGCCCTGCCGAGTCGTACAGTCTTGAATCAAATACTGCTTAAACTGAGCCGTGTCTCTGGATGTGACATCGATCCACGCTTTATTGCTCCAGTTGACGAATCGCTCTAACTCAATGCGATAAGATTTCTGGGTGTTGGCGGCAAAATTACTCGCCTGCAAGAATTCTTTGACCCGCTCGAGTCGGATATCTGGAACTTGGGCGTGGGATTTGCTTGTCTGATTAGGAATTTGTGCAGATCTGGGTGTGACCAACTGCACTTCTGGGCACGTCGATACAATCCGAATCTGAGGATGAGAATTTGTCATGCTTTCAAACCTATTCTATTATTCCGGTGAATCGCGATTGATTTAGCTTCTGCTTCTCGATTTCTAATTCAAGCGGTAGCTGCACGGGGACTTAATCTCGACAATAAGCTGTCTACTTACACCGTGATTTAAGCCGTTTAAAGCAAAGGATTGCTGTGACTCCAACCAAAGCGATGAGTGAAACGACAACCATTTCAGGACGAATTGTCCACAAAACTCGAACTGAAGCAGCGGCTAGGTTCACGACCACGCTGTAAAGAATTCCAGTAAGTAAACCCCCAGCAAGCACGACCAAAGATATTCGCTGAACTCCAGTTACCTGGTTTCTTAAGACAAGCAGCAGTAGACTTCCTAAACTGAGTGCGATTCCGTAGCTTAGCCAGAGTCTTGCCTCGTTTGCTGCTGTTATTTCAGCCAGGATGACTCCGACTGCAACTGAGAGAACCATGATCAAGGTATTTGTTTGCATCATTGGCTGCATTGTATTAACTCCTGGGGTGGTCGCTCGTTAGAATCTGCTTTGAGCAGGCGTAGTTGCTGTTGAGGTTTGCGAATGCTAGCAATTACTTTAAAGTATGCGGTACTTTGTGATATCACCGGGATCAAGCTTTCCAGATCCAGTCAGCTTGATCACCACTCTTGTTCCTTCTGGAACATAGAGACTCATGCGGTTTTTCTTAGGCTGTGATCGGTATTCTTCAGTGTCAACGCGTTTCCCGTTAATAGAAGCAACGCTATCAATCATTTGGATGCTGCCTGAAAAGCTACCACCCGTTATATTCATTTCCTGAGACTGGTGTGTACTTTTGAAGTTAATCACAACGCCGGTTGTATCTTCAGCATCGATATAAAGATCGTTCTCCTCTTTTTCTACCCGATAGTGACTTGTGTCGCCGGGAATGTTTACTGAAACCTCAGGGGTCATAGATTTATAGAGGAAAACATCACAGGTTGTTTGGATTCGGATGGTCTTAATCTCCTCGTAAAGTTCACAGATCATTTTTGTTCTCCTTGAGTTTTTCTCTTGGCTATTTCAGGGATGCGATCGTAAAGCAATATCGTATCCTTCGAGACTTTATTTCTTTGCGTCGTTAGATGTATTTGCATTAAAACCGTAACTGCGGTTGGTTTGATGTAGATTAAGACCTCCTAAAACAACATCTCCAGGCTGTGGTTGTGCAAGTTGTCCCCCTATCACGGCATCGGTCGGCTGAGGTTCAGACTGTTGGTGATGAGATAACCCCGATTTGGGAATGCACTCACTTTGGTCATAGAGCAAGATTGTGTCCCAAAAACTGTAATAGTGCTCCTTACACCATTTGCGATAGCACGCGGCGGGTGACGCTCCGGGCTTCAGCGCCAGATCGTGCAGCTTGATCCATCCAAGCGTGACCAGTCCAGGTGGGACGTTATCTTTGTGGTAGCACGGTGGGAGCGACTCATCGGCGATCGCGCAGTCATGGGTTTGATAGAGAGGGTTCCATTGCTCGGAGAATGGATTCCACGTTACGCCATGCACAATTGAGGTTTCGGATGGCTTTAGGTTATAGCGCTTTAGCTGAGGCTTGGTGAGTAAACCGGCTGGGCGATGATCCCACGGATAAATCGGTGGCAGAGTCAGATCGTCGATGCGGGCTTCATTTTGGTCGTAGAGATATTCCCACTCGCGCCCGTTCCAATACGCAGCACGTGCTTCATCAGAGGGTGCAAGATTCAACTGTTTGAGATCAAGCTCAGACCGCAGTTCAGTCGAGTGGCGCTGCGATCGATCTAAAATTGGCAGATGATGAATCGCGCGGACTTGATTTTTGTTGTAGTACAGCGTCAGAATGCCGCCCGGAAATTTCTGGAATGCGATCGCACTTCCCGTCGGTTGAAGATTTTTTGCGGCAAGGCTCGATCGCGTGTCGAGCTTTTTCTGTTCAGCGTTATTCAGCATTCCCAGATCGGGTAATCCCCAGCAGTTTGTTTTTGAGCGACTACGCCATTCCCGTAAGCACACGCAGCAACGATATCCTTTATCGGGGGTGCGATCGAACCGATGCTCAGTGGGAGTGAGGACTGTCATAACCCCTCTTTTTTCTGTACCGCTCAATAAAATCTGTGCAAATCGGGGACGGATGGAGAATGGTGGACAAACCTTCCTACTCTTATCCTAATTATCTTTTTGTTCCTGTCCAGTTTGCCGATAAAGAATAAGCTTGAGTGAGAGAGAAGCCAACGACGCTTCGGTGAGTACTACGATCGTAGTTGGAATCCCGGTCATGACCAGGGCTAATCTGAAAAGATCTAAATTCTGTCTTGTCATCGAATCCATCGGTATGTTTAAAGCTGGAACAAAAAACAGCCAAGCAATGCCTGAGAGCACCCCAGCCCAAAGCAGACTTCCAGCCCAAATGCCAACCCACTTAGTAAATGATGTCTTAGTTAAGTCTTGAGCTAAGTCTTGAGCCGTGTTGTGAAGAAAGTTGCGGCACTGAAGCCAGGAACTTGTTGATTCCTCTTCGTGGCTGTATGACCGATTAATGAGTGCGTTTACTTCTGTGCTGGAAGAATTACGATTTGAAGTCTCTACCATGCAATTGCGTCGAGCATAATCAACAAATGCCGCAGCGCCAATCAAGATTTCATCATCAGCAAACCAGACCAACGTGGGGCGGTACGGTTCTGCACCTTGCGATCGCGCTATTTCACCGAAGGTTGAGCAGTAGAGAATTGCTTCTTTATTTCCTAAACGAAACTGAGAAAAATCCCAAAAGAATTCGCGATTGTGGCGAGCTGGCTTCGGTTCAAAGTTCGATCGAGTTAAAGCCTGCTCAATCTGATCAATTGAAGGAGCGGGACACGAGTCTTCAAACGATAAGCGTAGTACGGAGTATGGGTTTGCCATTTTCTGATGCACGTTAATCTCCATCTGCTGGTAATGTTTTGCGATCTTATTTGCGGTCGTCGCTGTGAAGCGCAGAAAAGAAGTGATCACATTTTATATAGAAAATATGGGTCGATCAGAGCTTTCGGATCAACTGTACCAGATCTATCGTGTAAGATATGTGACCAATATCTGGGTCTTACTAAAGTCTGACTACGTTAAACGTGAAGTTCTTTAGGTACATTTGTACTATATCGGGATCGCGTCCAATTCAAGGCTGTAGAATAAGTCATACAGTTGAGCGGTGTAGAAATTCAGATGGTTTGAGATCTACTATGAAGCCGTGAGCCTGTCGAGTAGGGTACAGCACTTTCTTGCCCAAGCTATTGCACAAATTGACAAAATAGCTCTATCACTTCGGATAAGAAGCGTTTGTTCTTGTACTCTCGAATGCTTAAACTAGCAATAATCAGGGTTGGTCTAACCTACTATCCGAGGTGTCAATATCTTCGATACTTTATCCAGTCTATTTGTATCTTGAATATTGTCTCAAGCATCTGTGCAAAGGAGCATGTCTTATTCTCAAACTCAATGTAGCTGTTCATTCATCTCAATCCCAAGATCATGCTCTCAAACCTTTGCCTGACTCTTCAGTTCATTGCACTCATCCTCATCTCATTTCCATTTTATTGTTATCTCTGCTCCTAATTTTCTTACATTCACTTAAGTTATTGCAGCTTGTTCGACGCTTGAAGTTGTATGTTGCTCCTCATCCCACGGTTGCTGATCTCGAAGCATTGCCCAACACCGTACTAAAAGTTTGCGTGCTAGCGCAATCACTGCTGTTTTCTTGCGCGTCTTCTGTCCGCCACAGATGCGCTCATACGTCCGCACTGCCCAGGTGTTGTATCGCAACATTGTCCAGGCTGCTTCGACTAATGCAGTCCGTAATAGCCTTGACCCACGCCGCGTAATTCGACCCAAGCGATTCGTTTGTCCCGATTGATGCTGGCTGGGGACTAATCCAGCATAAGCTGAGATTTCCCGTGCGTTGCGGAATCGTTTCGGGTCATCTAAACACGCAACAATCACTTCGGCTGTTTTACGCCCCACCCCTGGAATCGTTTCGAGCAGTTTAACCTGTGATGCTGATTGGGCAAGCTCGGTCAGCTTGGTGTCAATTTGCTGGAGTTGTTCCCACGCTGCATCGAGCGCGGTTAGCTCTAAATCTAGTTCTCCTTGCCATAATTCGGCTAAACTACACTCTGAAAGAGTTTTACGATGTTGACTCAACGTTTCAATACCTGCTACTGTCCAGGCTTTACTGCCCCCTGGAATCAGGATACCTTGCTGGTCAAATAAGCCACGAATCCGATTCTGAATGCGATTGACTCGTCCAACCAGAGTCTTGCGATACTTGACTAAGCTGCGATACTGCCGCGTCTCAGGAACAGGCACATGAACGGGGGAAAGTTGCCCAAGCACGCTGAGACGACTCAGTTTCAATGCATCATCTTTATCCGTTTTGCGTTTAACGTGTTTCCATTTCCATGCCTCCCCAGTGGTGTCAGCAACCACGATCGCATATCCCAATTTTTTACACAGATCATGTACCCAGCCACTAATTGAACAAATCTCAATCACAACCCGGTCTGGTCGTCGCTGCTCTAATAGCTGCTGAATTGCCCAACGCTGGGTTGAGATGGTTTCATATTCTGCCTCGTTAGTTTCGGTATTGAAATCGCAAGCAACTGACTTGAATTTTCCTAGGTCAATGGAGAGAATGTGCATAGCAGCCTCCGTTGCGAGTTAGAATTTTCCCTCCAAGGTAGCGGAGGTTTCTTTTCTTTGCCTCACGGCTTGCATAGATTCTCAAACCATTTCGATCCCTGAATTTTCAAATTCTTACACTGCTTAATTTCTAGAACTGTGTTTTTTCCAACTTTTTTCTCGAAAAATCGCTGTATTGATGATATTGTCGGCGTTTCGCGTGATTAAGTCGAAATGGTCTGAGATCTCAAACCATTTGCATATTGATACCCTTAGCTCTCTAAGTTCTGGTGGTGGTCAACCCTGTCTCAGCAAGACTTTACAGGTTTATACTTTACAGGTTTATATTAGAAATGAATCAAATGGTTTGAGATCTCAAAGCATCTGAATTTCTACAGAGGTCTTGAAGATTTTGAAGCATTTGGCTCAACTTGTAGTTGGGGGGTGAGGATGGCGCTATCGGTCACAACCCGCCTTATCACCATTGACTCAATCATGAGTAGAATTGAATTGGAGATTAAGGACGGTCTAATGCAACAAGTTCCTCTAACTGCAACTGCCGATCAGTATCTAGCTATTCTCATGCAGCAAGGGTACAATGACCCTGCCCGTGTGATTGAAGAAGCTTTGGCACAGATGGTGAGAAGTTCACTCAACGAGCCAGAACAGGAATCGCCAGAAATACTGGAATGGTTGCAACGCGAGGTTGCAACTGGCGCTGACCAACTGGATCGAGGTCAGTTTTCTCGGCTGTCCCTGGCTGAAATTAGAGCTGAAGTCCTAGCGGAGTCCCAGCAACGCGAGGGCCAAGCAAACGGATAAGCTATGAATGGGTATCGACTATCGGAGCAGGCAGAACTGGATTACCGAGAGATTCTGGCATTCACGCTGGAGCGTTGGGGAATCAATCAGTTCGATAAGTATGCTGAGTTATTGGAAGCAACTTTTGATCGCTTGGTCGAGATGCCCACATTAGGCAGACAACGAGATGATATCAGACCAGGTTTCTACCGCTACCAGGTTGGACAGCATTACATTTTCTACCGCATCACTGAGGAGACATTGCAGATTGCTCGCATTCTTCATATCCGACGTAACGTTACGGCTAACTTCTTTGAAGATTTACGATTTTAAGCAATAAAGAGCTTATGGCGCGATCGATTAACCGCAAATGTCTAGCCTGTGCTACGCTTTCAGCAGACGAAGCGCAACAGTTGCATGGAGCAGAAGGCGATGGCTGTTGGGATGCAGAACGCTGCAAAAAACGCAGATCGCATTATCGGCACAGAAGCGATCGCAATGCGAAGCGAGTGGTTCAGCGACGGGTGCAAGATTCAACTGATGCCTTGATACGTTTTTCGATTGATGTTCCCGCGATCTCAGCGGCTGTCCTAATTATCTATAGCGAACATCCAGAACGATTTCGAGATGACACTCCGATTCATGCGATTAGTGCAGAGCTATGGGTAGGGACACAGAAGCAAGCTCAGATCGAGCCGATCGTTTGTTTAGGAATGCGGGGCGACAAGGTTACGGCACTCTTTCCACAAATTCTTGAAGCCTTTACTCACCAGTTTGCTAAAACCTACAATGAAGGCAGACCGTTCTACAAGTTTGCCGCCAAGATTCACCGTCATATTCGCGACTGCCCAATGGATTCTCCGTTTCAATCTGATTTACGACCATAGGAACAAAAAATGTCATTTGAACCGTTCGAACTCTGGCAGGAACTTGAAGAGGCAACCGAAGCCCCTCGATTTGTGAACTTTGAGTTGCTGTGGTCGTTATTAGAGAGAGCGATTGCACCGTTACCGCAGGCACAACAGTTGAGGATCGCGGGCACTGCGATCGAGCAGATGGCGGAAATCGTTCGATTACGATCCACACTGTTGATCTCAGAATGGGAAGCTGCACATTCTGGAGTTTATCAAGAGGCTCCGACGATTGAAATGGCACTGGTTGATGCTTGGGTGCGCCAATCGATGACGGTGAATTTAGAGGCGTTCATGGAACAACCGCGCACCAGTCGGCGACGACAGATCAAAGTTAAGTTGGCACCGACTGATTCGATCGCTGGAGAAGTCGAACCAACCGCACTTGTGCAGATGGTTGAGCAAATAGAGCAAGAGCAGAATGCAGCAAACCTAGTACGAAGCTTGGCAGGAGAGGAAGATATTGCTGCGTGGTCTTCCAGAATTTATCAGTGGTTACTAAATCACCCGATTGAATCTGCAATTTCCTTACAAGACCTTTGGCAGCAGTTAGAGATGCCCTGGATTGAGATGTGGTTAGGATTACTGCTTGGTGGATTTAATTTACAGCAATCTGGACCGTTTTACGATTCCGAAGTTTGGGTTACGGATTTTTGTGGTAGTTCAACGACTGACTCTTGAAGCTCTCCCACCACTAAGAGAAGCGTCGGTGGGAGATTCTCAGTTCTATAAATGAATCCGGACTTAGAAATTAGAATTGAGCAAAACTCTAATCTCTGCTTATGTCCAGCTCTAATTTTGGTACTTCATTGCTTTACGCTCTCAGTGTTACCGCACTGGTGCGGTAATCGTAATCCTATTATTCGAAATTCTATTGCGTTCTACATAATAAAATTCCGCTTTGTGAAACCGCTAGGTTGCAGATCCAGTTAAGGATACTTAAATGTATTTTAAGGTTGCAAAAGCAGGTTTCACCTGGGTTTGGATCTAGTTATTAAGTCTCTGGTGGCTTAGGGGAGTGCAAACTTGGCACCAATGTTTTCATAAAGTATGTCCGGTTTCTTTCAGAAGCCTTGGATTTCAAGGACGCTAAAGGATTCAGATTTTTTACGCAAGTAGAATGTTCAGGACATCAGTTAACGTGGTTCGTTCTTGCTGATGGGTGGCTGTGGCGTTATCGAACTAGGCGAAGTAGGGATTGTGCTAGGCGGAGTTGGAGTAGGCGTTGCTAGAGGGGTTGCTGTTGGTGTGCGTTGGCTGAATGGTTTTGTCTCAGGATGTTCAGGCATATCAGGTTCAACGGGGATTGTAGGGACAACCACGGAGCCAGGAGTCGGCGTAGGATTTGGCACGGCTGATGGTGTTGAGGTTGGTGTTGGGGTTCCTTGAGCCGAGGGTGAAGAACTTGCCTGTGGAGTTGGGGAGGGTAACTGAGGAGGGTTTTCTGTTGTACTGGGTTTGCTTGTGGGAGCGTTATCAGGGGCGGGTGGCGTTTCAAATCGGGGACGACTGAGTTCTTTAGGACGGGGTTTGGGCACTACTTTCTCTGATTGCGTGGGCGGTGAAGGGGGAAAATCTGGAGAGGTAATGTTAGATTTTGTTGACTCTGTTTGTGCAGGAATTGCCAAGGAAGGAGTCTGTTGATTTGACGGAGGTTGGTGTTTTGTTCGACTCAGTGCCAACATAAAGCTACCCCCAATTCCTAGAGCGATTAATGTGAGAACTATAGCTAGAATTAAAGTGTTGTGCTTGTTCGATTCATCAAGAAGATCGCTTGCCGCGATGGTCGCAAGTTGAGTCGGTTTGCGTTGTTTTTGTTGCGCTTCAAGCAGCCGTAAGTTAGCGTGTTTATCCCTCTGAATTTTGTTGTAGGGTGAGAGTAAATACTCTAGCCATCTGTCAATGCTCTGTGGACGGTCTTTTGCTTCGACTGCCATTCCCCACATAATTGCTTCGTTTACAGAGGGATTGATACTCGGTCGTAACTCTATCGGCTGTGGCTGTCTTTGGCGATCGCGCATTACTGCAGGAACCGGAAGATGTCCAGTAAGTAAGGTGTAACTCAGCAATTCCAAATTCAGATTTTGACAGGGGGGACAAGTGGGGAGAGGATAGAGGTTCCTCAGCGAGATCAGAAACATGGAGAGCCTGCCCCTGAGTTTTGCCGTGATGCTGAACTACCTCTATGAAGCAGTTCAACAGATAGCCGACCCGCGACAGTCAAGCAATGCGACGCGCTACAAGCTGAGCGATGTCATCTTAGGGGCGTTTTCGGTGTTCTTCATGCAATGTGAGTCGTTTCTCGACCATCAGCGGCAAATGCAAAGTCGGCGGGGGAAGGACAACGCTCAAAGTTTGTTTGGGATTGCTGAGATTCCCAGTTCAGTGCAGATCCGCAATCTGTTGGATGGAGTGGCAGCAACGGGATTGTTTGCAGTGTTTTTCCGGGTCTATGCTGCCTTGATGCGTGGGGGATATCTCCAAGCCTATGAGCAATGGAACGGACATCTGTTGGTGGCAATGGATGGGACAGAGTACTTCAAGTCACAGAAGATTCACTGTGAGTGCTGTTCGAGTCGAACCCACAAGAATGGCAGCGTCACTTACTTTCATCAGGCAATTTTGCCTGTGATTGTGTCTCCGACTCAGACCCAGGTGATTGCGTTAGTCCCAGAGTTTGTCACACCGCAAGATGGACACGAGAAGCAAGATTGTGAAGTGGCTGCCGCCAAACGATGGATTAGCGCTCATGCGGCTCGGTTGCAGCCTCAAGCGATAACGCTGCTCGGAGACGACCTCTACAGCCATCAACCCCTGTGCGAACACTGTTTGGCACATCAACTCAGCTTCATTTTTACTTGCTTGCCGGAGTCTCACGCTGCTCTCTACGACTGGCTGAACTATCTCGATGCCAATGGCGAAGTCAAGACCCTGGAACAAGCGCAATGGAACAAACGCACGAAAGAGATTTATCGCTACCGCTATGTCAATCAGATTCCACTGCGCGACACCCAACCTGCTTTGCTCGTCAACTGGTGTGAACTGACGTTAGTGCGAGAATCGGATGGGAAAGTCCTCTACTCCAATGCTTGGGTCACTGATCATCCCCTCACGCCCGAAACTGTGCCCAAAGTAGCAAGTGCAGGCAGAAGTCGGTGGAAGACCGAAAACGAAAATCACAATGTTCTCAAGACCAAGGGCTATCACCTCGAACATAACTTTGGACATGGACAGCACCATCTCGCTGCCACCCTTCTCACGCTCAACCTCCTGGCATTCCTCTTTCACACAGTCTTGCACCTCGTCGATGACTCCTATCAGCAGATGCGGCTCAAGCGCGGAACCCGCAAGGGCTTTTTTCAAGACCTTTTAGCATTGACCAAGTACCTTTGGTTTGAAAGCTGGCAGCATCTACTCGATTTCATGATCTCCGACTCCCCTCCTGCTCAATCGGCTGATTCCTCCTAGTTTTTTGAATTTGGAATTGCTGGGTGTAACTTGTTGCTGATAATCCATAAATGTCTGTTGCAGCAGTGCGAGATTGACTTGGAATGTATTGTTCTAACGGAGCATACCCAGGAGTTACAAGACTTGTGTGAGTTTGGGTTACACCAGGCGTAAATTCTCGCGCAATTCCGAAATCAATTAAAATCACTTGGTGCGTTCCTTGACGCAGCATAATATTTTGAGGTTTTACATCCCGATGAAGCAATCCATTTTGGTGTACTACCTTCAAGGCTTCGCCAATTTGTTTGGCGTAATAAATTGCTGTAGCTTCGGGTAGAACTCCATAACGTTCAACAACCTTGTCCAAAGGTAATCCGGCAATGTATTCCATTACGATGAACGGAAGATCCATTTCGATAAAAAAGTCGAGAATTCGAACAATGTTCGGATGTGAGCAAATTGAAAGCCTACGAGCTTCTTCATAAAACTGTTGCTGAAGCAAGCCAAAGTTCGGCTCAAGTTGCGTGGCTGGGTTCAATGTTTTGATGACTACGGTATGTCCAAAATTCTGAAAGATTGCTTTGTAAGTGATGCCAAAGCCCCCTTGTCCCAATGTTTCAACAATTGTATACTTCCCTTTCTGCAAAGGATAGCCGATAAGTGTGGGCATAGATAATGGACTGAATTTGTGTTTAAGTAGGTTGTAAAATTATGGGGTTATTATGGGTGTTGCTCAAAAAAACTTCGGTTTAGTACCTTGGTGTTTGAGCTTAAGTACATTGAAATCTGATGCTCCTTGAGAGTGATTTCTGATCTTCTTTGCATTGAAGATGGTTTTTCCAGCGATCGTTACGAGAGCCGCACTTTGACGAATCCAGCAAGAAACCCTGGGATGGATCATCAGGAATCGGGTGCAGTTGCCTACCTCTCGCAGTAATTTGCGTTTAAGTTTAAAGGTTTGATCGAATTCAAACGATCTGCAACTGGCACCCGCCACTGGTTCAAACTGTTTAGGAGGCATTGTGGTCGGCTGTGTAATCAATCGCTCACTGAACTTTCCGTTGTACGCCTTCTGCACCGATGCCTGCTGCTGGAGTCGCTTCGTATTCTACTTTTGCAACGCTCCGAGATCAACGTTTACCGACTTTGTTTGCCGCTGTAACTCTGCAAGGTTAAGCTTGAGCGGTTGATCAGCCAGTAGCGTCGGTTATCTGAATCGACGATGAAATATTCGATGGTGGATGCTAGGTTTCTCCGGCAGTATTTATCTAGCTTGCTCTGGATTTCCCTTAAGATGAGTGTCTTACTGTATAACTCCTTTTCGATGATTGTGGCTCTGATTTCAGCTACGGATAAAGGTTTACGCTTCATTCGCGCGAAGGTTGCGATCTCCTGCAAAAACGTCAAGGTGAGTGGCTCTTCTTGCTCCTCTTCTAACTCCTGCTGTAGGAAAGCGGCAAGAGATTCTGGCAAGCGCAGACCTTGGTTTCTTGCATTGCTTTTTCTGCCACTACTGAGATCGGTGTACCTTCTGCTAGTTCCGCTTTTGCAGCATTGGCGATCGAATCAGGCAGGCGAACAGGTTTTGTGGGTTCACCCCATTTCTCAGTCCATTCGGAACTGCCTTGCTTTTTGCTCATGGTTTGTTCAACTCGAACTAATAGTACTGTTTACAGTAATGGGAACCTCGAAAAATCTATTTCTTGAGTACAAATGTTTGAGCCGTAGTAGTGAAGTAGAGCCATTTGCTTCAAAATAGAGCATCAGCGCTGATGCTCGACTCTTGTTAAGTCGCAATTTGAGCTTGATGATACACGAATCGCTTGAAATTGTAAGTCAGATGCTTCAGTCCGAGCATCGTGCTGACCGCGTATTGAAGATAAATACATACGGCACCGACGATATGCCCTGCGTTAATGAACTTTACCTTCAGTCCCGGTAACGGCTCAAACTCAGCGCCCACGAACTTGGTCTGCATCCGAAACAGACATTGATCTCAGCACCAAAACCCACTCGATTATTGAGTTGAGCTTTTTTCTTGGCTTCTCTATGATTCCAGCTTTTTTTACCAAGATTGCAGCGATTGTCTACAATTGCAATGCCGCAAAAATCTAAGATGTGTTGAATTTCAAGACGCTGGAATCAGGTGTCCCCAACGATCACGGATATATGTGCTATGAAGAAACATGATTTCAGATGCAACGCCGCCCAGTCGTTCAACTTCTCGGTGAAATTGCCGACCGTGATTGTGGTTCAGTGAGTGGCTAGATTCATGAATCAGAATCTGAATGCTTTCAGCACCGGTTGGATTTTCCCAAAAGCAATCAACTTCTAACGCTAAGGTCAGATCATTGTTGCTGCTCCAGTGAGCGCTAAACGTTGAGATAACTGTGCCAAATTGTTTAGGCTTGGAGCCAAGTGCGAGATGCCCTTGAACAGCGGGACCTTTGATCTTGGATCGGGTCAGTAGCTGCTGACAAAACCAAACGGCAAATTCTAAACAATCATTGACTCTAGATTCTCCGCCGCGCTTATCGATCCACATTTGTCGCTCGTCGATCGAGCTGTGGTTTACGTCTTGAGTGCTGAATTTTTCTTCAGCAACTTGGTTCGCGATCTCAGTTTCAACTTCTTCGACGACTTCCTTGCTACTTGGTACATGGCTTTTGATCATTTGCCGGAACCCCCCTGACATCTGAGAAGTCTTGACAATTTCAGCACCGAGACTGCGTTGAGCATCATCGTCAAAGTCACGCTTGCCCATGTTAGGGACGGATCGAACAATATTGGAGCCAAAAGCCTGTCGAATAATCTGCTTTTGAACATCGGCTTCGCACTTGGCTCCAGCAATGCCTACCCAGTCTGATTTGATTTGCTCTGCGTTCAGATCGGAAAGAATGACTGGAAGACAGGCGCTGTGAATTTTGATTGCGTAACCGCTTGCATAGGCATCGCGATTAGGATTCATTGGCACTCGAGATAATACATTTGCATGATATGCAACGGTCCATTCAGCTTCGGCAACTGGAATTCCCATTTCATACAAGAACGGTGTTTCACCTGGAGCAGTCTGTACAAGTTCAACTTCTGTTTTACGCACCGGCTTCTTCCAGGTTTGACTTTGCGGATCAAAAACTTCTGTGGGAAGTGCTGCTGTAACTGTGTATTGAGGTTGACGCGGTTCGACGATTTTCCCGTTAATCTTAAATTGAATGTGAGCAGGAGTTAAGAAGCGACTAAAATATTCGTCGAACTCAGAAATCAAGGTTTCTTCCCAGTTCATGATCATGTCGACAAGTGTTCCAGAAATTGGAGTTTTAAGCGTTGCTTGTCGGGTTTTTTGAATGCCATCTTCTTCAAAGAATGTAATGGCTTGATTGCCAGATGCGACTTTTGCAGAACGTGCGGTGCATAATACTTCTTTGAATCCCCGCCCAAATCGACCACGTTTGCGGCAGCTATCTTTTTTATGCGTCATATAGACGATTCGAAGATCGGCTAAATTCTCGATTCCGCTGCCGGAATCTTTGCATTGTACATGAAAGAATCCCTCTTTATGTTTGTAGTTGAGTTTGACTTCTCCAGGCTGATCCCCGATTGCATCGAAGGCATTTTGAGCCAGTTCCTTGACCAAATGTTGAGGGGGTCGTGCTTGGTTTAGTGCGGCAAATCCTTGAGTTGAAATGAGCAGCCAGCCGGTTTCAGTAGACATAACTAGATAATGAGTGGAATTAGGGACAAGAAGACTTGAATTTGCCGATTAAACGAGTGTTTGAGCAGTAATTTGCTATTCCTGACTCGTCAGTGAAGGTGATTGAACGGTTACCTGTTAAAAGGTTCATCTGGAACCGTAGTTGTAAATTCGTTGTTTTGACGCGGGTCTATTTCACTACGGTTGAGTTGAGGAATGTTGTGCTGAAAGTTCTTTTTTCATTATCAGATCTAGAACTCTTTTCGATTTGTTAAAGTGAAGCAAATGCGAATCACACGCGGAGGCTGCGATGCGAAAGCGAGCACTTTCAAACGAGCAAAAGTTAAGTCAGGAAATAGAAGAGGTTGTTGTAGAAGATGAAGTGCTCGAAGTGCTCGCGGCAGCGCAATCGCTTGCAGAGGCATTTCAAGGAACGGTTGTTGATCTGCCAGAGAATTGGAGTGGTTGGTCTTGGCTGGTCGATCGAACAGCTTTGTCAGAAAGAGTATCGTCTTCTGTGAAAACCACTGATTCTTTGTTTTACACGTCAACACCGGTTGAAGAAGGTTCATTTTTTGAAGATCCAGAGTCAAATTTTGAACAGATAGAGCCATTTGAAGTTGTTTTAGGACAGGATTCCTGTACAGCTAAAACGTCTGGTGCCTGGGTTTCACTCAATGATTTAAGAGGCTGGTATCGGCAGGTTTATCAAGATTCTCAAGGAAATGACCTTGAAACGCTCGATCAAATTGCGGAAGTGGGACAGTTGTTCAAGTCTCAGTTTGGAGATGAGAATCCCGCTCAGGAAAATTGGTTTTCTGACTGGGATGCTGAGTTGCTTGAGCGTTGGTTTGGTTTTTACCAATCCTTGCAGACAGCGGATGCAAATTAGTGGATGTGCAAGAAGCTAGAAAACCTATCCGGCTGCTGGTTGATGAGCCAGTGGATTCGGATCGGTGTGGCAGACTTGCAGACTGTCTAACCAAGCGCTGAGATTATGTAGCACTCGATAGTTGCGGCTGTTACGCAGCAGTGTAATGTCTTCGCAAAATCTACAGCTATGTCCAGTACTCCTTTTCAATTCCTCGAAGCCGACTTGAGTCGTTGCAACTCCTCGACGAACTGTGATGTGGATCTGAGGATGATGCGGCATAAAGACATTACCAAACCCTGCTGCTTTCCAGAAAGAGCTTGAGTCTAAGGAATGAGGAATGGTTTGGTTCTTTATTAATTGTGCTAGGCTATTTGGTCCGCCGATGCCAAAACAGTGCAGAGTCATGTGGTGTTCTCGGGCTAGAGCATGCACTTCTTTGAATAAAGCAAGGCTTTGCCGAGAGAGGGTATTTATACTGCCATTTGGACCGCATGTTCCCCAGGAGCCAAAGCCAATTCTTTCAATTCCTAGACGGCTGTATGTTTCGACGCACTGGTGGATCTGTTTGAGTGTGCGTCCTTGTACCGGACCAACTGCTCGTTGCTGAATTTGTTCTGGCATTTTGGTAAAAAACTGCTCACAGTGGTATAGGGTCTGTTGAACTTTGTACTCAACGTCACTGGGTTGATCGCTGCTCAAAGGAACAATGTCTGGCAGCACGAAATGATCTGCCCAAGCGTTTTTTGGGTAAAAGTTGCTGATGAATTCGAGCAGTTCTGCATAATTAATTTTGCCCTGTTGAACTTGATACGCTCCTGAGTCAAGCCAAATCGTTGAGATACCGTTATTTGGATTGTCTTTCTGCGATCGTAGATAAGTGCTCGTTGCTGAGCTGCATTGAATCGGAGAATAGATAATCTGCTCAAACGGAAACCGGGTGTCTGCACTGCTATTCCATAGCTGAATTAGCGACTCAATTTCGGACGGAGAGGCTGTTAGTGAAGCAATAAATGACGGGCGATCCGGAGTAACCGCCAGAATATTTCGCTGCCAGATAACCAGACTGTGTCTTTTTCCAGACTCAATGTTTGCTCGATAAAAGCCGGATCGAGCATAGAAACCGTTAGCGGATAAATGAATCGGACATTTTAGCCGTAGCAGTCGTATTCCCTGCTTTCGTGCGAGTTGTTCCCATTGCTCGATCAGTTGTTTACCGATGCCCTGTCGTCGATGTTGAGGATCCACGCAGATCTGGTGCAGTGTTGAAATAGAATCTCGCCGATGGTGAAACCGTAAGAATCCGTGTGGATGAATCAAGATTTCCTGGTGGCGAACTGCTTGTTCTAGAATAGATCGTTCGGTGAAACTGAGTTCTTTACGATGACGATCTGCAAGCGCTTTGATCTGAGGGAGATGTTTTACTTCTGCAAAGATAAGATCGGTACTCATGAATTGGAATGATTGAAGTAAACCGAGGAGGGTTGTTGTGTCCGCCAAATGGAATGAACATCCGCCGTGGAAACCGACTGCCTACCTCTGTGTCTTTCCGGTAAGACAGCGTTAATTTTAGGGTTGGCCAGCCGTAGCTGCAAAGTTTTTCTTTGTTAGTAGCTTTAATAATAATCACACCTAAAAATTGTGTAGCGGCAAGGATTGTAACCGTTATCTGCTACTCTAATTTGGTTGCTACAGTTGTCGCCAACCTGCAGCGGCTGTGTCCCATTTTGTTGAAAACTAAGATTGGCGCGGCAGACCTAAGTCTCCCTGGCGGTAGCCAGAAAAATAGAGCCTTTTTTAGTCCTCGTCCAGGTTAATGCTACTCAAATTCGTGTTTTTCATTGAGACAGAAGCATGAAAATTAGTGCTGCCTTCGATCTCAAATGATTACGAACGCTTTCTTCAGCAGAAAAAACAATTGCTTTTGTCGTAAGCTAGTTTCCAAAATGAGAGTGGTTATGTTTTCTCCACTCCTGTAGTGAAATAAGCGGAATTGGGACATTCTGGCGGTCTTGATGCTCTAGATCCATCTGAGTGACTTCAAACAATCCAGGAATCATGTTTAGTTGTAAGACTTCAGTTTCTTTCCCCTTGTAATTCAGTTCTGGTGCTTCTGTAAGCCTAAAGATACCAGAGGGAAATTTCTGATTTGCTGGGCTGAGAGGACCATTTAGGGCATAGTCAATCTGATATCGATTGCCTTGATTGGACGTGATTTCAATCCACCAATGTGGATAAATTTGATGATGATTCCAGTACGCGGATCCGCCGTAGCACTGATGTGGAATTTCTGAAAGGGTTAATATTGTGTGAATAATTTGGCTCTTTCCGTCGCAATCGAGTTTGAGTGTGAGACAGGGGGCGAAGAACTGTCTAAGATCGCTCAGACAGCAGTCTTGGAAGAAATCCTCTAGCGCTGTTTCCATCATGTCAACTTGAATGTCACCGATTCTGTTTGCATTGTATCAGACAGAATTGGTGACATTCGCAGCACACTGGTTGTTCTCCCATCGCAGGTTGTGTTTCTCGAAGACCTATCTGTGGGTTAAAGGTTGATAAAGTCTGGGTGTGGGATTGATTGCGTGTCGATTAGGCAAATTTGTATCTTTTCTCCTCGAATGAGTTGAGCGGCGGTGCGCCGAGGATATTCAGTGAAGTAAGTTCGGATGCTGTTGCGGGGTAATCCCAAGTCGTCTGAAGTCCAGTGCGTGTTGACATCATTTTCTTCAAGCAAAAAATGACAGTTTTGGTGTTTTATATAAAAGCCGATTAGTCCGTGGGACGGTTTTAAGGTGAAGGTCAATCCAGACATTAGTTGCTCTGGGCTAATCACAATTTCGAGCAGTCTGGGTTGAGAAATCGTAGCAATGGGTTGAGACATAGGGGGGTTATTGTTGAGGTGAAAAAAGTATAAGGCAGTTTTAGCTTGTAGTTGAATTGGTGTTTTTGATCTCGATTGAACGACTTCTCTGCAACTTCCTTGGTTATTGTTGCCAATATTCAGGGGTGCAAACATAAATGAAGCGGCGATCTCAAACTGCCTGGATTTTGTTCTTCAAGAAAATACTGTCTTCTTCCAAACCTCTAGCTAGTTACAGTTTCTTGAACTTTGATTTTGCTCGTCGGTAAATTTCAGATTGAAATGGACTATGAAATTTGACGGCATGACCAAATGAATTTGGGGTTTCTCTAGACGAATTTGGGTTCTCTGAAGTGTGGATTGGTTCTAATTCCCCGACGATTCGAAATCCTTTTTCATCTTGCTCGACGGCAATCCAGGTTTCGCCGCCGTCGAGTGAAATAAAGTGGTAGTGTTCTAGCTCCGGCGTTTTGCCTTGTTTCTCGCGCCAAAGATTTTCATAGAACGCAAGTCTTTTGATCTGAGATCGCGTCTTTCTTAAGGCTTGCTTTTTTCCCCACACAAAGCCACAGGTAATGCTGATGCTCACTCCAGCGCAAACAGATAGGACAATGAGAAATACTTGCATGATCTTGACCTTCAAAATAACAGAAATAGTAACCTCTACTCCTAAAGTAAAGCTTCATCGAAAGACTTCCCAGTCTAAACTTGTTTTCCACCAGAGTTGGTAGACATCGAAGGATGCACTCTTACCTGTGTTGGCATACTGCAAGGCTTGTGTAAGAACTGGGTCTTTTAAGTGTAAGCCAACTGCTACTTTATGTTTGCAGGGTTGAGTCGAGTCTGCGCCGCAGTCACAAATCGAGATTGGCGATCTGTAGACCCGATGCTTGTCTTCTCCACCTGAAACGACATAGTAGCTCTGATGATCTTCTACATTCAGTTCGTAGGCGCGTCTGAAAACATAAACATCGATCTCTTTTGGCAAAACTGATTTGAGTGTCGGTCGATCGGGAATTTCACCCTGGAAACTGTACGCCGAGTAGTGTTGGCTGATCCAGTTTTCGGCTTCTACTACCCATGTTGCTGCTCGCTTTTCTCCGATTCCTGGAATAGCCGTTAGGGTTTGCGGCTCGGTGAGCGCTAGATCTTCAATATCTTGGACTCCAGCATCAACGAGCGTCCGCGCAGCTTTTGGACCTAACCCTTTAACCAGGGTAAGTGTTGCATTCTGCTCATTTAAACCAGTGACTACCATCTGAGTCAGAATCTGAACTTGCTGTTGTAAACGTCTCTGATGTGCTTCATTTGGGAACTCAAGCACAGGAATTAAGTCCCTTAGAGCCTTTAATAATCGGATCATTTCTTCCTGGATCTGCCCGACTTCGAAGGGGTAGCAGTGACAGAGGGTTGCGGTGGTAGTTTTACTGCCGTTGTGAGTCCAGGTTCTGCAGATATGGGCGATGTTGAAGATGGTCAATACCGCTTTTCCTTTTAGTTCAAGCAGTGTTTCAACATCAGCATTTGGAAGGTCCAGTAGTCGTGAAGGTTCTTTCTGGAGTGCTTCTGCAAAACTTTCTAGATGTTCGTAATCAGGTGAGATGGCTAAACTAAAATCCGGACATCGGGCAATAACAACCAACAAATCAAACAACTCTAGGATGGGTTCTTTTTCAATCATCTGATGAATTATCTTCAGGGTTTGTGGAAGCAGTTGATGTCGATTTGCAATGTGTCCGAGAGCTGTAGCGTTTAACTTGGGCGATTGATCTGAGTTGGATTCATATAAGATTCCAACTTCTAGCATTTCTTCAACGATTTTCTCGATCGCAAGCGGTTGATGTTGGTGAGCAGCGAGCGATTGGCTAAATGCTTGTCTTAGTTGTGTAACGGTAAAACAAAACCCACTGGCAATTTCGACTAAAATTTGCTCGTGGAGATAGTTTGGTAGTCCAGATTGAATTGGCTCAAATTGTCCTTTCGGATATTGCCGTTCAGATTGATAATTCCATTGAGGACAAATAACAACTGCTTTTCCAGGAGTTTGATTTTGGTTGCCCGTTGTCCATCGTCCGGCTCTTCCGGCTCGCTGCCACGCTGTGTTTGTTGTCAAGGGTTTATACTGTCCTTGGCTCCATTGTTGGGCATCATATAAAATCACGGTTTGGCACGGTAAATTGACACCTAGTTCTAGGGTTGGGGTAGCCACTAAAACGTCGATCTGCTGAGTGCGGAATTGCGACTCAATTCGGCGACGATCGTCAAGTTCTAGCCCAGCATGATGAAAGGCTGTTCGGTACCCGGCGTGTTGGATAGTTTTGTTAAGTGATTCTGCTCGCCGTCGCGATTGAACAAAGACGATGATCTGTTCGTTTGCTTTGACGCTGCGATCAATAAATTCAATCGCAACTTCTGGCTTGTGTGATGCCTTTTTGAACAGTCCGAATTCCCACGTTAAAGGAACGGGCCGATGCTTCGACTGGTAATGGACTCCTTGAAGCCAGTCAGCTAGCTCTTCGCGATTTCCAAGTGTTGCAGAGAGTCCGATCACTCTAGCAAATGGATTAAACCTCAAGAAGCGGTAGATTGCTGCTTCTAGACATACCCCTCTGCGACCATTTGAGCGGTCAATTAGGTGAATTTCGTCGGCAATGACAAGCGTAACTTCGCTCAACCAGTTGATCTGTTGTTTCCAAAATCGAAGGCTGATATCAAGTCGTTCTGGCGTTAAGATCATGACCCTGGCAGTGTCTAAAGAAACCGGAGGTTTGACTGAAAAATCTCCAGTGAAAATCCCCACCGGATGTGGAGTAAACGTGTTTTGCCAACTTTCAAAAAGTTCGTTTGCTAAAGCGCGAGTTGCTGACAAATAGATAACGCGATGTCTTTGTTCTAACTGGGACTGAATTGCATATTGAGAGCACTGAGTTTTACCAAATCCAGTCGGGGCTTGAATGATAGCGTTGGTTTTGCCTTCTAAAATCCCGCTTTCAAGCAGGGTTTGTTGGTGAGGAAGTGCGCTTAAAACAATCATAGGGTTACATCCATAGAACGAGCGGCGGAACCTTTGATGTTGTTCCGTCGCCTAAATCGTGCAGTGATACCGCCAAGATAAAGTTGTTATGGGGTATTAAATTTTGCCATCAATAAGATCGATATCGCCCTTAATCATCCAAACAAGATCTACTAAATTTACTTCTTGAGGTGCGTTTGAAAGTAAGTTGAAGTACTCTTGAAAAATTTTTGGTAATGTTTTATCGAGTGGTGGATAAAGATCCGCAAACGTTTTTCCAAAAACCGCTGTGCAGGTCTCGTCTATTCTTTCTGAAAGCATGAAGACCGACCATTCTGTGGTTTGTGGTGTCAGCGTTGGAACAGGTAAATTGTTTTGATCGGATTCCCAATTATATAACCACAACAGGACAGTATCGTGACAGCATCCGAGTTCCCGATGTCCCAGGCTAAAAAAGAGATGTTCGACGCTAATTTCTTGAATGTTGAGATACTGCCAAATCATCTCAAAGGTAGAAGCTAACTCTAAAACAGATTCGTTTTCTACACTGTATGCCTGATAGGGTTTAGAAAGATGAAAAATCCACTGTCCATTTCCGTGATTGACTCCATTTTTCAGATGTTGGCTAATCTGCCTTAGATGGAATCCTTCTTTGCTGTTTGTTGCTTGGGAGCTAGGTAGTGATAGATGAAGAATGGGTACAACCTGGTTTTCTGAAAATGTCGGTCTGGTTTGATCTCTGGTGAAGCTGCTTTTGTTGCTGTCTGTGATGTGGGCAAATCGGGAAATTGTATCTGTGGGACCATGAAAATAGCGCTTCATAATAAGGATCTGGATGGTAATTTGAGGTTGCGCGTGAAAAGGATGTGGTATGGAGAGTCAGAGTGGCGATTTAACCTAGTTGGGAACGAGAAAATTGAGTGATTGTCTCAGAAATTTGGATTGGTGATTGATTTAGCTTGTGGAATACAAGCCAGTGTTCGATTGCCTAGCAGCAAGTACATTCATTCCAGCGGAAATACTACTAAAGAAGCAGAAAACCCGCATTTGTAGACTTTAGCTGCTCTTGTTGTTGATTTCCACGAGCGACTTCTAATCGCTGTTCTCTGTTAAAATTAAAAGCTTCCACTGCCACGCGAACTGTTCCCAGTGTTGACGCTTGGTTGTTGAACGCTCTAGTAAATCTTCCAGATTGTTTGGTAGTGTTTCAGTTGTAAGTTTGGAAATAAACTCAAGGTCGATCGGATAGTAGCCTTCTTGAAAATCAGCATAGCTCTGATTACAATCAACTCCCAAAACCTCCTTTAACTGTTGCCGATACTTGATCAGCGAATTTAACGTTGGTTCACCTGCAGTTCCAATGTTCGATGCCCAATAGTAGTCGCTTAGCGCCTTCATGTTATCGAATATGCGCTGTGTGGTTCTGAGCTTTGATGCAAACAGGTAATGCTCGTGAACGGCTATTCCTCCAGTTTGATGGCGAATTGCTAACCATTCGCGACCGAAGTTGAACGGAAACCACTCGCGATTTGATTTGAACGAAGGCGCGTTAGTAATGATTTGTGGGTTGACCTCGATCGCCAGAACTAAGGTTGGTAGATCGGAAGGACATAACTCTTTCCACTCAATTGAATTATTCATCGGTTGGATGTTCCTCTTGGTTTTACTGGGTTGCCCACACCTAAGCCTCATTGGATTGATTAGTGTTCTTTTGGTTCTGGATAAGTGCTGATCTGGTTGAGATACCGAACGAGTGCTTGAGAGGTGATGCTGGCTTGCTGATGAAGATGTTGAAGGGTTTCCCAGTTTTCGTCTGACCAGCAAACGGTTTTGCCTCTTTGGGTTCCAGGACCGCCTAGATCTGTTCTCTATAAAGTTGTCAATTTCAAAAAATAACGGTAGTGATTCTAACCAGGTTTGCCAAGCTCTTAAGTCTTTTTCGGGTTGGCAGATAAACTCACCAAAATTTTTGAATCCGAGACTGTGCAGGGTAGCGTTTGCTCCGTTTCCAGGAATTAACCAAGACCGAGCGGCATTGTTTTCTTCGTCGCTGAGCTGCTCTTTTAGTAGCGAGCGAATGACTTGCAGCCACATATCTTCGTGGTTACCAAGCAGGGTTTTTGCCTGTTGGTTTTGTTGTACCCACTCTACAACTGATTTAGAGTCAGTTCCACGATCAATGAGGTCTCCTAGAAAAAAGAGCGGGTCATTGCTGGCTGGACTGGCAAAGTTCAGCAGCGACTGAAGGGCGTGAAAATCACCATGCACATCACCAATCACTAGTTTCATTGTTCTTCTCCGGCTAATGGACAAGGCAGCAGCGGTCGCTTGCCATGAATTTGGGGGATTGAATTGTATATTCAGTTTTCAGAGTGCAACTTGGTTTTGCTATTGTAGGGTCGTTGAGATGTTCACTAGAAAAGTTCTTGACCGAACAATACTAGTTGCTGAGTAAAGTGTTGAAGATTGCTTCTGATTCTCTGCTTACTGCACAATAGCAAGCGCCGCTCTGAACCAGCTAAAAGTTAACCAATTTGAGTTGCTAAACCGATGATTTTTCGCTCGATGATAGAGCCAGGTTAGCCTGGCTCTACCCTGTTACAGCATTTTACGAATTTGTTCGACGATATTTGCTCCTTGTTCGTTAGTGGGAATGAAATAACGCGTTTTCCATTCAATAACTTCAGCGAAGACCCCAATTGTTTTGAGTTCTGTTCCGATTTCAAAGCTGAGTGCCGAACCTCCTAGTTCAAGTCGATGCTCACCCCGAACGCGAACTTTGCGGAGCTGTAGGTTTGGCGCGATCGTGATGTTTTTGTGTTCTTTGAACACGAGATTGTAGATTTCTGTTCCCGTTAACTGAATTTGTTGAAGTCCCAGTGTTTCGGCTAGCTGGGTCATCTTATCTGCTTCAACAATCCGTCCCAACAGTTTTTCCTGGGTCTCCAACTGAACGCGAAAGACCTGAACGGAGTCAGAATCGAGATAATTCCAGATTGGCAACAGTAGTCCGCAAATTAAGAACAAGCGATTCGATGAAAACTCAGGAATTTTGTTGGCTTCATTATCCCAACGCTCTTTCCAGAGTGATTCGCTGGATTCATGCCAACATGAGTTTTCAAGTTCACTGATCGGGATGCGAGTCTTATTGCCTGCATAAATTAGTTCAACTCGGTCGATAACAGCTCCGGTATCCAGGTTGATAGTGGTGGGTGCAGGAACGCAGACGCAGGCGCGTTTGCTGCGTTGATTAACCAAAAGTTTTCCTCCAATAATTGCTTTAGCTTCTTCACTCGTTCTGACAAAGGTGCGTTCGAGTTTTTCAATTTGGGCACAGTAGGTTTGTGCACCATTGGGGTGAGTGTAGATCGTTTCCTTTTTGATCACTCGTAGTTTCTCTGCTGTTAAGGTTTCGACTCCCTGATCGAATCGCCCAGTTGCGATCGCGGATTCAACGTTACTGTCGATCAGCAACTCAAAGTATTCAAACAGCGAGTTTTGTAGATTGATTGGTAGCGCTAGAATCCGATTGAGAAAGGTTGAAATTTTTGGCAATTCGTCTTTTAATCTTCCTTGCTCGGTCATTAGTTGAAGACCAGTGCTAGACTCAAACAGCGCAAGAGTACAACATTGGACTTTTCCGTCTGCTAGGTGACTAAAAAAGGTTTCAAGCGCTGCTTGAGCATACACAGATTCAAGATCGTCGCGTGGGTTAAATAGTCCTTGCCCACCGGTTTGCCTTTGTCCTCGGCTTAGCGCTCCTAAAGCATTCATGCGACGAGAAATGGTGGATAGGAATCTCCGTTCTCCGCGCACGTTTGTAACGACGGGTCGAAAGATAGGTGCGTATAGTTGATTACTTCGGTTTGATCGTCCCAGTCCTTGGATAGCATTTTCTGCTTTCCAGCCAGATTGCAAGAGATAATGCTTTCTACGTCTGGTGTTGAGGCAGTTAAGATCAGCGTGATAGCTTGCACCCGTCGATCCCGCATCGCTAAATAACAGTATATGCTTTTTGTCGCCCTGAAATGCATCAACTTCCGTAATGTTACTTGAAGCAGAACGAGAGGCAACATACAGTCGTCCGCTGGATTTGTCGCAGAGAATCCGGCGACTTCTTCCGGTTACTTCCGCCACTATGTCTTCGCCGAAGTGGTGTAGAATCTGGTCGAGCGCACCGTTAACTGGAGGAAGCGTACCGAGTTGTTCAATCAATCGATCTCTTTGTTCGACAAGCTCTCGACAAATGACCGAATTACCATTGGTATCTTTGACGAGTCGTGACTTAAGTTCTCCATCTTTGCTGGTATATTTTTCATAGAGCTGCGTGGGAAATCCTCTTGCTAAATATCGCATCAGATATTCGCGAGGCGTGATGTCGATGTGAAGATCATTCCACTCCTCGACCGGAATCTCGGCAAGCCGTCGTTCCATCAGTTCTTCGTTTGTGGAGACCAGTTGAACAATAATGGCGTAGCCATTTTCGAGGTCCTGCTCGAATTCCCGAATCAGCATTGGACATTTCATCGAGGTAATTAATCCTTCGAAGAAGCGCTGCTTCAAGCTTTCAAAAATTCCGATCGCAACTCGTTTCGCATCTTTGTTGAGTGTTTTTCCCTGGCTATTTGTGATATTGCTAAGCTCCAGTGCTCTTTCTAGATTCTGGTGAATGATTTGGAAAGCGTAAGCATAGCGATTGTAGATCTCAATTTGTGCCTCGGTTAGCTCGATCTCGAGCGGCTCGTAGTCGACCCCATCGAAGCTTAGATTTCTGGAAAAGTAGAGTCCTAATGCTTTGAGATCACGGCAGACGATTTCCATGCTGGCGACTCCGCCACTTTCAATTTTCTCGATGAAGTCGTCTCTTGTTGGAAATGGAAAATCTCCGCTACTCCAGAGTCCCAAACGGTTTGCATAGGCTAGATTGGCAACTCGGCTAGCGGCAGTCGCTGAAGCATAAACAATCCGGGCATTTGGTACCGCGTTTTGCAGTTTTAAGCCTGCGATGCCTTGCAGTGAGGCATTTCCTCCACGCCCGGTTCTTCCTGCTGCATTTCCTAAAAGATGAGATTCATCGAATAAAATCACACCGTCGAATCGAATTCCCAGCCAATCAATAATTTGCTCTAGTCGTGATTTTTTGTCTGGTTTTTCTGGACTTCGTAATGTTGCGTAAGTTGTAAACAAAATTCCATGTTTGAGTGTGATTGTGTCTCCCTGTTTGAATTTGGATAGTGGTATAATATCGTTTGTCTCTCCGCCTAGCGCACACCAGTCTCGTCGGGCATCGTGAATCAGTTTCTCGCTTTTGGAGATCCAGATTGCTTTGGTTCTTCCTCGGCAAAAGTTATCAAGCGCAATACTTGCAAGTTCTCTTCCTTTACCGACTCCGGTACTGTCGCCACAAAAGACTCCTCGGCGAAACTGCACGGCTCCGTGAGCATCTTTGGTTGTAAGAATAACCTTTTCCCAGTTGTTTTCTACGCGATAGTGTCCTTTGAGATACTCGCTGTGGGCTTCTCCAGCATAGATAAGAAATTCGAGTTGAGCTTCTGAAAGGACTCCGTTCTCAACAATGCCAATGGGTAAAATCGGTTGATAGGTTGGGCAATGGGGACTGATCGAAGAAAGCGCGATCGATTCGCATAAGAGGCTTGGATGAGGATGTGCGTTTTCGATGCGAATTCGTTTTGGTGCGTATGTTTCATAAAGGGTGTCTCCCATATCTACTGTAAGCGATGGGGTTTTCAACACTTCGTATTTGATCGGCTGTGTGTCTTGCTGGGCGATTCTCGGGATGTCGCCAAATTCTGCCTTGGTAGGGCAAGTTTTCAGGTGAATTGGTTTTCGGGGCAGTGAGGACGCTTTCTTTTCTCTAAATTGAATTGTTCCTCGTGCAGGTAGCGCTGACAGTTTTTCAATCTCATCTGCATCGAATGATTTGGCTTTGATTGTTTCCCCATTCCGATGAATTAAACAACGTTTGAAGCTCAACTCGGTTTCTAACGTGGAAAATGCGTCAGACGGAACTTTATCGATTACGAGCAATCGTGTGTCCAGGGTGACTCCATGTTTGTAATAAGCTCCGCCCGTAATCAAAGCGTTCAAACGAATTTGAAGGGGCTGAATGTCTTGGAAGGCTCGATTCCAGCTAGGACTCTCGGGGGTGAACCAAGAAGCTGCGATGAGCACCATGCGTCCGCCCGTTGTTAATCGTAGTAGTGCCGAACGAATATGATCTGCAAGAGCGAGTGGATTTCGTCGATCGAAGTTCGGTGAAGCAGAAAACGGAGGATTGATCAAAACCAGGGTTGGCTCGATCGTGTCTGATAAGTAGTCGTGGATTTGCTCTGCATTATGAGAATAAACGGTTAAGCCTGGGAATAGCTTTTTGAGTAGTAGTAATCGACGCTTGTCGATTTCGTTCAGAACCAATCGCGATCCGAATAGTTCTGCAAATCCTGCCAGAATCCCTGTTCCTGCCGAAGGTTCGAGCGTCCAGTCATTCTGGGTAATCTGGGCGCAGAGCGCCGCTAAATAGCCAATTTGAGGAGGAGTTGAAAATTGCTGAAGCTGTATGCTTTCCTGAGTTCGGACGCTGTGGGTTAGTCCCATCTTTTCGATGATCGCAAGCAGAGGCATTACGTCGGATGAAGGCGCTAAAAATGCCTTTTGGTTTTGTTTTAGTAGGTGAACAAATGCACATTCTTGTGCTTCGGTTGCGTCTTTCCAGTTCCAATAGCCAGAAGCATCGCTGCCTCCGAAAGCATGATTCATCCATCTGCGTACGCTGTTAATTGTGAGCGGTTTTTGTTCCCAAAGATGCTTTTGAATTTGACTTGAGACCTGCAGGCTGGCAACTTCGTAAGGAACAGTGAGGAAGTCCCGCATCTGAAAGAGTTCGATCTGGGCTGTTTGTGACATGATGCGTAATGTGTGATGGCACGATTGGCGCGAACAGGGCAGCGGTCGCTGTCCGATTGGTTTCGTTAAAATGAGGCATTGTCGTTTGTTTTTGAACAGCATGAATTGGCGTGAACACGACAGCGATTGGACTTTACAGATTCTTCAGGGGCGTTATCAACTTCGAAGGTTGCTAAGTTGTCGTTTCGGGAAGCAAATTTGGTTAGCGCTAGATCTGCAGTGCCGTCAGCTTGTTGTACTCAAAATTCTGGTTTGGGGAGCGGAGTTTACTTGGGAGGATTTGTGGCGATTTGAGCGAGAAGCTCAAGTTTTACAATCGCTTCATCATGCTTCGATTCCTTGCTATCTCGATCAGTTTGAGTTGAATGATCTGGAACGCAACGGATTTGTTTTTGTCCAAGCTTATATTCCTGCTTGTTCGTTAGACATTCATCTAAAGCGAGGGCGTGTGTTTAGCGAGTCAGATTTTTACGAGATAGCGGCGAAATTGTTGCAGATCCTAACTTATCTGCATGGGTTATACCCGTCGGTTGTTCACTGCGACATTCAGCCTAGTAATGTTTTAATTAGCGAGGATTTAAGATCTTCTCTTGGCAGCGTTTACTTGATTGATTTTGCTTCTGTTCAAACTGCAACAATTGGAGTAGACCACGGGGTGGTGGGAACGGAGGGTTATATGCCTCCGGAGCTTTATCAAGGAGTAGCGGTGCCAGCATCGGACTTGTATTCTCTAGGAATGACCTTAATTTGTCTTGCAACTGGGTGCGATTTGATTGACTCTTCTCCGAAGAATTTGTGGCTTCGATTTGAATCCAGTGTTAATCTTCCGCCTTCATTGAACGAGTGGTTGCAAAAAATGACTGCTCCTGACTTGCAGAAGCGATTTAAGTCCGCGATCGAGGCACAACAGCAATTAAAAGCCGCAGAAACAGCTTGTTCTTCAACTCTTCAGGCGGTTTCACTACAATCTTTATCGTTGCCCTCGCTCACTCGACCCTCGCTGCTGCTTGTGATTTTTTCGCTGTCTTCACTGGTTGCACCTGCTCTTGTTTATTTGGTGCACTTGACTGCTGGAATTAGTATTGTTTACGGACTAAGCATCGCAAAATTACTGGTAGTCCCTTATGGTTTGTTAGAAGTTTTCGTGTTGAGCCGAAACTATCCCTTGGAACAACGATCTGATTATCTTGTTCGATCATTTTCGTTTGCGGCACTTGCTGTACTAATGACGCAATTGTTGACCTACCTCTTCTTCTAGATTATTTGTGTTTGTTAAAACTGAGTCGGCAGAGCTGATATTGCTTTGCGTCAGGGTGTATTCGGAGATTGACGCCAGAGATTTCAGAATCAGGCGAAGATCGCATCGTAAAAAAAATGAGCGCGATAGTTTTCTTGAAGTATCTTTGTATTGGTAGATGCACCCTGAATCAAGCCCCGAATACGTTCGGGGCTTTTTTATTGTCATGTCGTTTCGGCTGAGTGTACCGCTTCCCAGTTAGTAATCTGATCACAGATTTGATTCCATTGGTCTTGAAGTGCATCAGCGCTGCTGTTCCAGACAACTGTGTCTTCGCGATAAAACCTAAGCTGAGTTTCGATGTTATGCAGTTGACTCCAGAGTTGCCGGTAGTTTTCTTGTTCAGGTGTCAAGGGTAAGCAGCTTTCCTTAGCGACTTTGTATTTCTTGCAGCCTGTATGATCTTCTCCATGTGCGATTGTTCCAACCCATGATGCAAGTATGAGTTTGCTGGTTGAATCAACTTGTTTTGTTTCGTGACTCCAGTGCCAGAACCAGGGAAAGGCTTCGTGTTTAGGATTGGTTTTGCAATCTTGCTGAAGTGCACAATTTAAGCAAGCAGGAGTGAAATCGTATGAAACTCTTTGTCCAATTAAGTTGCCGGTTGTCATTAAGTTCTCCTTAGATGTTGTTTTAAAGATCCATGCTAGGGGCATTGTAGGCTTCTAGCACGTCGATCTCTATCAGTGTTGCAGTTAAGTCTGCCTGACCCCAACGATATGCGGACTGGCAGCAGAAACAAACGGGTGTTATGGAGGGTAAGATTATGTGTGTTGCTGGAGTTTCACAAGGATTGTTGGCACAAAAGATCGTGCCCTCTGCAAGCTCAGATTGTAGGGTCTTGATTTTAGCCTGCGAGTCTTTTCCAAGGGGTTGTTTTAGATCGAAGGAGATATCCATAAAGAACGAGAAAGCTACAGTTTAATTGAAATTAGTTTTTTGAAAAAAGATAGCTAATGAGTGGGCATCCGATATGATTAGGTGCATTCGGATTTTTGATAATTTTTATGTTGGTTCACCTCCCTGTTCATCGTTGGCAATGTCCAGAGCCTTCTGATTCTGAGTTAACTCAGATCTTGCACCATTCCTGATAAGCGAGCAATGGTCGTGATTTGAGAACAATCTCAAACTGATAACGTTCAGCAATATGAGTTGTACTTCGCAGGTGTCGAAGAAATTGGAACCACAGTACAGAAGCGAACAAAATGGACAGCGCTAAATCACTGGCGACCTTCCAATCGAGTTGAGGCAGTAACGTGCTTTGATGAATCCAATGGACAAGGAGATAAGCAATCAGCACCAGAATCAACCAGCGATAGACTCCTCGCTTTGTAGACTGACCAAAGCGATGTAGCCCAAAGCGATGCTTGATCGTTTTGAAGAAGGCTTCAATTGCCCACCGTTTGCGTCCTAAGCGCACGAGATAGACTCCAGAGTAAGGGTAGGTGGAAACGACAAAGCGCAGTTCTCGTTTACCATCAGCTTGTTTGAGCCAGAACCAAGAGACGGTCAGTGCAAACGTAATTCCTTGGAGTCTAATTTGCGCTCCCCGCTTGCCGAGGCGGTAAAACTGCTTGAGGTTACTGCCATCTTGCAATTTGCGATTCCAGCGCACTCCTACAACTGCACGCCAACCTCGGTTGTGAACGGCTTGAAGAAACTCAACTGTGCCAAACTCAGTGTCGGCAAGCACAATCACAGGCGCACCCGTCGCCAAGCGAGTGGGGACAGTTGCTAAGAGCTTACAGGCTAACTGTGCGGGACTCGCTTTGCCTTTGCCTCTCCAGACTCGGAAACTCCAAGGAATGCGCCAATTGCCATAGTTGAGATACAACACAACCAGATGCAGACCACGCTTGCCATTGAGCATTCGCACCCACGGGTCAGGCGAATCTGGATTCTCAGTTGGCGTACTCAGATGCAAAAACTTGCCGCTTTTCTCCAATGTTGTCAGGTCAATGAGGACTCGTAGGGGCAGGTCTGTGCGTG
Organism: Leptolyngbya sp. AN10; assembly: GCF_050565645.1. NCBI lineage: Bacteria > Bacillati > Cyanobacteriota > Cyanophyceae > Leptolyngbyales > Leptolyngbyaceae > Leptolyngbya > Leptolyngbya sp. AN10. The sequence goes on along the minus strand of NZ_JBNXVP010000001.1, from coordinate 74,500 downwards.
GGGGATGCTCCCTCAGTTGCTCAAACACAGCTTTGCGGGTGGCGCGAATCACGCTGCGCGTAGACCACGAGTAGTGGTTCAAGAATCGGCTGAGTGAACTCGCAGATTTGACTTGAGTGTGCTGCGGCAACGGATGTCCGAGCGCTTCGAGAAATAGTCCAAACACGGCTTTTAGACTGTCTTTTTGATAACTGCTAGGCATCAAGCAAAGGAGGCGATACACTAGCGATTGGGCGTGTACAACGATGGTTTCCATAACCGTCCATTTATTTTTTCTACGCCCTTTTTTTCAAATTTTGATGCGTTTGGCAACCCCTATTGAGAATGGTGCAAGATCTCAGTTAACTCTTATTCCTGGATTGAATCCAGTATTGACTCAGATCCTGCTGCGTCGCGGACTGACCGCAGCAGCAGCAGAACTGTTTCTCAATCCTGAGCGGGTTCACTTACCCCCTCCTTTACAGGAATTTAAGGGGCTAGCACTTGCTGTTCGTATCCTTGTGGAGTCTATCAAATCAAAACAGCCAATTGCAATTTGCGGCGATTACGACGCGGATGGCATGACTAGTACTGCTTTGCTGCTGCGTGTGCTCAGATCTTTAGGTGGACAAGCGGACTATGCCATTCCTAGCCGGATGAAAGAGGGTTATGGTATCAATAAACGGATGGTAGAGGAAGCTGTAAAAGAAGGTTTCAAAGTAATTTTGACAGTCGATAATGGAATTGCGGCTCATGATGCAATTCGGCTAGCGCAAGAGCTAGGTTTGGTTGTTATTGTGACGGACCACCACGATTTGCCGCCAGTTCTGCCGACAGCCGATGTGATTCTCAATCCTAAATTACTCCCGGAATCCTCCCCCTATCGAGGTTTAGCTGGCGTTGGCGTAGCTTATATCTTGGCTGTCTCTTTGGTGCAAGCGTTTCAACGAAAAGGTATGATTGCGCCGCTACTAGAATTTTATACTCTTGGCACGATCGCGGATCTTGCGCCTTTAACCGGTGTAAATCGACGGTGGGTTAAGCGTGGATTGAAGATTTTACCTCAATCTAAAAATCCAGGTATTCAGGCGTTAGTTCGGGTGGTCGGTTTAGCTTGCCACTCGAGGTTAAAACCTGACGTGGTTGCTTTTTCCCTTGCGCCTATTATTAATGCTTGTGGCAGAATTTCTGACCCAGGTATTGTGATTGAATTACTGACGACGGATGACTCTGAGCGAGCAATGGAGTTAGCGATCGAGTGTGAGCGCGTAAATCGGTTACGTCAAACTTTGTGCGAACAGATTGAACACGAAGCTGTTGCACTCTGCGAACAGGGACTAAGAGCAATGTATCGAAATCGTGTTCTAGTGTTGGTTCAAGAGGGATGGCACCAGGGTGTTATTGGGATTGTTGCTTCTCGATTGGTTGAACGCTACGGTGTTCCTGTGTTTATTGGGACTTATGAGGAAGATGGTCAAATCATTCGAGGTTCAGCGCGGGGCATTCCGGAGTTTGACGTTTTTGCGGCTCTAGAATCAGCCCAAGATTCGTTGCTGAAGTATGGAGGTCATCGATCCGCAGGCGGATTTTCTCTAATGGCATCCCAGCTACCGCAGTTTCAAGTGCATTTGGGTTGTTTTGCTCAACGTTGGTTGCAACCTCATCATCTCAAACCGATGATCGAGATTGATGCTCAAGTTGATTTGTCTCAGATGACGCTCGATTTTTTTGATGATCTGGAAGTTTTGCAGCCTTGTGGCATGGGCAATCCCGATCCGATTTTTTGTTCGGTTGGATTAGAGGTGGTTGAGCAACAGGTTACGGGTCGCGATCACTTAAAATTTACGCTTCGGCAGGCATCCGGGCATCAAATTACAGCCATTGCTTGGCGATGGGCAATGTATTATCCCTTACCGGATTGGGTAGATGTAGCGTATCGATTGAGATTAAACGAGTGGAATAATCAGAGATCGCTCGAACTTCAGGTCATTGGGCTGCGTCCAGCAACTGCTTTGTTGACAAAGCAGTTGGTGAATAGAGCGGCTAGCCCGCCTTACGATTAAACTGCAAGATGGAAGTGGGTCAAAAGTCTTGGGGATCACTGGAGGTCAAAGGATGACTATTGCTTAAATTCGATGCTAGTTCTTCCACAAGGCGGATTTTTGACGTTAGATTTAGCAGAACCCATCTTATTGAGTTAGATTTTAATCTAAGGAAGCTAGTTGATGTTGATGCCAATGATCCACGATATTGGCGATCGTTGACAGTGATTACCTTGCAAATTCAGTCGTTGCTTTTGGCGGTTGTGCTGCAAATTCGTTGGTGATGCGATATTGCTGTAATGTCCTTGTGATACTGCAGTCGAATTTGTTTCCACACGGTTATCTAACAAGTTGTTTTTATTTCCCTTTCGATTCATTTGAGAATTGAGTGGGATTTTCTCAATTAGGATGGTTTTTTATGGTTTTTGTTGATTCCAATCAGGCAAGCAAGCCTTTACGTCATTCTGCTTCTAGCCCATTCTTGACTCCCGATTCTGCACTACGGAGACTTTTAGTCGGAAATGGTCGTTTTTCTGCCAATCAGCTTTCTCGTTTAAATCAAAACTTCGACCGTTTGAGTGAACTTGCCGAGAAACAAACTCCCTTTGCAACAATCTTAACCTGCTCGGATTCGAGGGTTCCGCCCGAAATTATTTTTGATCAAGGTTTGGGCGATTTGTTTATTGTTCGTGTTGCTGGTAATGTGGTTGCTTCAACGGAGTTAGGAAGTATCGAGTATGGTTTGTCGATTTTGAAGACTCCGATTCTATTTGTTCTAGGTCACAGCGGCTGCGGTGCGGTCAGTGCGGCTTTAGGGAATAGTCTGCCTTTTGGTCATATTAGGACCTTAGTAGAAGCAATTCAACCTGCTGCAACGATGAGTCGAGGGCAGCCTGGTGATGTAATTAGCAATGCCGTTCGAGCGAATATCTTGTTTCAACTTGACCAACTTCGACAATCTAACATTGTTGCTCGGCTTTTAGATGAGCAGCGGATCAAGTTGGTAGGGGGATGCTTTGATTTCATAACAGGTCGGGTTGTTGTCGAAAACATTTTGACCACGTCCTACTCCAGTATTCGAGCAAATTACAAAAATACTTTCTGATAATCTTTATGCTTGAATTCAAAGTTGTGAATCTGGTTACTAAGGAGTTTCGGTCAGCTTTTGTTGCTCTAAATTCAGATTGTCAAGAGTGTTTGCTTGGACGCTCGGATACTGCTGACTTAGTTCTTGATTCAATTGATGTCAGCCGGGAGCATGCCAAGATTATGCTTTCAACCCAAGGCTATCTGATTCAGGATCTCAATAGTAAGGCTGGACTCTATGTAAATGGAGTTTCTGTCTTAGCTGGACAAGCGCGTCTAATTCTTGTGGGTGATCAATTTCAAATTGGCAGTTTTCTACTTTCTGTTCAAGCCTTGCAGTGAACACTCCCGAGACGGACTGCTAGGCAGTCCATCGCGGGCTTCTCTCAATCCGAAGATCGAGAGCGGTTTTAAGTGAGGCAGGAACCATCCCTACTATTGAGCAAATCATCCCAATGGTTTAAATCAGCTTGGCTGAATTGTCATGATGCCTTCACGCGTAAAGGTTGGCAGGAGGATCTTCGCTTTCTGGAGTCAGTTTTGATAGTATTTCAACGTACACACGGGTTGCCCAGTCATAAAGTAATTCATCGGGTTGAGCGTAGAAGTACACACACCAGGAAGTGTAATCGGTAATGTGATAACCGTAGTGAAGGGCGATCGAATAAGTTGGATAAACGTTGAACTTGATTTCAGAAATGACCTTAGCCTCTAGATGGAATGGGTTTGGACTGTAGTTCAAACTGCGTCCAAGCAGAGAGAACAATTGGTCAATAGCGTTTCGAAATCCGCGAGTTTGAATATACGGATATTGCGGCAATTGCTCTGCGTAGTATCGCATTGGAACTATCCGAGTCTTCATCAAATTAATTTGGTAGTCGTGCTTCCATCGTTCTGCCTCGGGTTGCGCTAGGTTTGATAATAAAACACTGTGAAACCGGGAGCGCATTTCTTCTTCCCAGTTGGCAGTAAATGGATTTGGTGTTGAATCGTTTCCGACAATCGTTGGTTGACCGTTGAGCAACGAGATCGCGTCGTTGCCATAGGGGTTTCCATGATAAGTGCGGTGAGAGCGGTAGGGTTGTGCTGTCTGACACATCCATCGGTAAACTTCGATTGCTTTTTGCAATTCAAGTCCGCCGAAGTAAGGATTTCCCATTTCTGGTCGAATCAAGTCGATGAAGGCAATTTTGGACTTGGTGGCAATTTTTGGAGTGACGTGTTGTGACATAGATTCAGGTAGGTGTTGATTAATGCTTTAGAGACTTCAGAAAGTTTGAAGCTCTCCCACCGCTAGCGCGAAGCATCGGTGGGAGATTCTCAGTTCTAGTTTCTCTCAGCCAAAACCGAAGGATATTCACTGAGGCGAAGCGCTGGGGGTTTTCAAATACCCCAGGCGATTTGCTTTGTCTATTTCAGAAAAGTTTTTTGCATAAGTTGTCACCGGTGAGATCAAAGGCTTCATGTTCAGCAATAATAGGAATATTGCTGGTTTATTTTACTCTTGGTGTCGCTAAATTCGCTTTGATCTCGTTCATTTGGGAGTTTGCTGTGAAATTAAAACCGCTGATGAAGCCTGTTGGAGCGCGGGTTGTTTGGATTGGATCTGCGCTAGCTCTTTTCGTGACTGGATTTGGTATTTTTTCGTTTTCGCTTTTTCGTCCTAGTTCACAGGTTTCTGCTCAAATTTCGACGGCTCAACCGAATCCAATCGATGCTGTTAGTGCGTTGGGACGAGTAGAGCCGGAAGGAGGCGTAATTCGAGTTTCGGCTCCCATGTCTTCGTCTGTAAGCGGATCTGCTGGATTGCGCGTGGAGCGGATTTTGGTAAAAGAAGGCGCAAAGGTAAAAGTGAATCAGCCTTTGGCGGTGATGGATACTTATCAAATCTTGCGAACATCGGTAATACAGGCAGAAGCACAGGTGAAAGAAGCGGAAGCTCGATTGGCGCAGGTACAAGTGGGCGCAAAGCAAGGCGATATTAATGCTCAAAAAACAATGGTATTGAGAGCACAGGCAGGATTACCAAAAGCTGAAGCAGAATTTTTTAAAGTCGACGCTGAATATCGAAAAGCGAAGCAGGATTACAATCGTTTTACCACACTCTTCAAACAAGGTGCAGTTAATGAACTTGAAGTCAGTAATCGTAAACTTCTGTTGGATACGACTGAAAAGCAACGGCAACAATCTGCTCAAGCCGTCGAGCAGGCGCGGCTTGAACTCGAAGGGGCAAAACAAACTTTGAGCAGCGTAGTGGAAGTTCGTCCAACTGATATTCAGCAGATGTTGGCGGCTGTACAGGTAGCAAACGCAAATCTTCAGCGGATGAAAGCGGAGCTAGATAAAGCGATCGTGCGTGCTCCGGTCGAGGGTCAAGTGCTGAAAATTCACGCTGATCCTGGTGAAGTTGTTGGCGCTGAGGGTGTTCTTGATCTCGGTCGTACAACGCAGATGTATGTGGTTGCTGAAGTTGATGAGAATTCGATTAACAAAGTGAGAGTGGGACAGCGAGCGAGAATTACCGGATTTGCCTTTCCAGGTGAACTAATGGGAACAGTCGATCTTGTTGGCTTACAGATCCGCAAGAATGCTGTGCTTAATACTGATCCTGTAGGTAAAACAGATACGCGTGTTGTCGAAGTAAAGATTCGGTTGGATAACAGTCAATCCGTTGTGAACTTAACGAATTTACAGGTTAAAGTCGCGATAGATCCGCAATCTAAATCTGTGTCCAAGTTATAAGGAGGGCTTGTTGATGTTTTCAATTCCTCTTGCTTGGCTACAGTTGAAGCGTGAGAAGGCTCGGTTATTAGTGGCACTTGCTGGAATTGGCTTTGCAGTAATTTTGATGTTCCTTCAGCTCGGCTTCCAAGATGCCCTGTTTGAAAGTGCCATCACGATGCACCGCAGTATGAATGGGGACATCTTCCTGCTGAGTCCGCAGTCGACTGCGTTGATCCGGATGAAGAGTTTTTCTCAGGTGCGCTTGTATCAGTCGCTTGGATTTGCAGGTGTGCAGTCGGTTAGCCCAGTTTATGTGGGGTTTGGAATTTGGAAGAACCCGTTTTGGCAAGGTCCACCTGCATCTCCAACTCGTAGTATTTTTGTCATTGGACTGAATCCGTCTGATGATATTTTTGATCTCCCAGGGCTAAAGGAGAATCGTGATCACATTCGTCTTACTGATGTCGTTTTATTTGATAGCGCATCCCGCTTAGAATTTGGCCCTATTTCAGAGAAATTTAAGTCGCTTACTTCTTCAGATCCTGCGATTCGTACCGAAGTCGAATCGCGGCGTGTTGAGGTGGGTGGCTTATTTCGCATGGGGGCTTCATTTGGATCTGATGGCAACCTGATTACGAGCGACCTGAATTTTCGCCGGATTTTTCCCAATCGTGATCCGACTCAAATTGATATTGGTGTCGTTAAACTTGAACCAGGAGCCAATCTAGATATCACACTAGAGCGATTCAAGAATTTTCCTGGTGAACGCAGAGTTGATCCGAACAAAAAGCCTGAAGAAACAAAAGAAGATTTTCTTGTTGGTGATGTCCGTGTGATGTCAAAAGCTGCATTTGTGTCCTTGGAGCAAAACTATTGGAAGGAAAGTACTGCGATCGGCTTTATCTTCACATTAGGGACTGCGATTGGCTTTGTGGTGGGGACTGTGATTGTTTATCAAGTTCTCTATACTGATGTTGCCGATCATCTAGCCGAGTATGCCACGTTAAAAGCCATGGGCTATACGAATCGATATTTATTCTCGGTTGTGTTCCAAGAAGCACTGATCTTATCGATCATGGGTTACATTCCGGGCTATTTTCTTTGTATTGGGCTTTATAAGCTTACTCGGACTGCAACTGCTCTTCCTCTGGCGATGACAGCCACTCGAGGAATGATCGTTTTAGTTCTGACGATTTTGATGTGTGTGATTTCTGGTGCGATTGCCGTTCGCAAAGTTCAACAAGCTGATCCTGCTGACATTTTCTAACTATGCCGACTGATTCGATCATTGACATTCAAAAGGTTAATCACTACTACGGCTCTGGTCGATTGCGGAAGCAGATTTTATTTGAGGTGACAGCCTCGATCGGGTATGGAGAAGTGGTGATTATGACAGGTCCTTCTGGCTCTGGAAAAACCACGCTTTTAACTTTGATTGGGGCACTACGATCCACTCAGGAAGGGAGTATGCGGGTGTTAGGCGAAGAATTGAGCGGGGCATCTGAACGAAAGTTAATTGAAGTGCGGCGCAATATTGGCTACATTTTTCAGGCGCATAACTTACTCAATTCTCTAACTGCTCGACAAAACGTGCAAATGTCGATCGAGCTTCATTCCAATATTCCAAAAGTTAAGGCGCATTCGATGGCAGAATCAACGTTGGCGGCAGTTGGACTAGGAGACTGGACTAATCAATATCCAAGCGAGCTTTCTGGAGGGCAGAAGCAAAGAGTGGCGATCGCTCGTGCTTTGGTTTGCAATCCGAAGATTGTTCTCGCAGATGAACCGACTGCGGCACTCGATAAAAAGTCAGGTCGCGATGTTGTTGAAATTATGCAGAATCTTGCTAAACAGCAGGGAGCAGCAATTCTGCTTGTAACGCACGACAATCGGATTTTGGATGTTGCCGATCGGATTATTAATCTAGAAGATGGCCGTCTAACTTCTGTGGACATTACGCCTGCTTGAATAACCTTGAGATCTGTTTCTCCGTGCGTCACTCCATCGAGATCTCCCCACCAATACCCTTTTCTTGCTTGGTAGTGCATTCTTATCTCATTAGCGCTAAATCGCTCTCTTGTGTCTTGAATTGTAAGTTTTTTCATGCTCTTTCATTTGACGGTGTAAATCTTCTTGCTGACTACAAAAAACTTGAGCATGGTTGTGTTTCTTGAGGACGACTACTCAGAACTTTGCTAGCCTTCACCATCAAATATAGGAAATAGATCAACGTACTCAATGCCTTCACCATCAAATAGCAGGTAACTAAATTCCTCTCTTCTTGCCCACATTATGATTGTCTTGAAGGTCTCGCTAAAATTTGCGTGAAGGATCGGTAAGATGCAGGCTTCGAAAAATTCATCGGCTCCGATCGCGGTGTACACGAGAAAGCTATCGTTTCCATGTAGAGTTGCGAGAAGTGTTTCGAGGGTTCGCGCATCTGTGGGAGTTAGATGATTGGTTGAGAGAATGCCAAGTTTGTGAGTTTCAAAGGTTGCTGTCATATTTCTGTTGTTTTCCTTCATTTTTCAAAGACAGAATCTAAAGCGCTGCCGTTAATCGCCGTTGGTTATACCTCAGAATTATTTAATAGTGATTGCAGTGGGCTTTCTTTTGTGAAGAGTTCTGGTCGATACTGTTGTAACCAGTTAAGTGCTAGGCGACGGTCAATGCTGCACTCAAATCCCAGATCTGCGCTGCGGATATAAGTGAACATTCTTTCTACTTCTGAATTGAGATTTTCACAAAATTCTGCAACGTTATCACACGCGTAATCGCGTGCCCATGAGCATTGTTCTAGTGCCAAAATGTCTTCGATTAAAGCTTGAGCAAAATAGGGAGCGGCATTAAACTTGACTTCGATGCGAGTATCATCTGACCAGCATTCTGCTTCTATCATTCCATATACCGGTGTAGCTTGCTCGATCGTTTGCAGAATGTCTTTGATCTGGAGGGGCGGAATGTGATCGTCTTTGCTGTCTGTATCATTCAGAAATAATTCTATCGTGCCATCAGTGTGGCGAGCTGCGCGTACTAGTGAAATTGTGGAGTCATTGACCCAGAAGACTCCAGTTACAAAAGCATCTGCTTCCTGTACGTTGTTAAATCGGATAGTCTTTAAAGCCATGAGGGAACTCCTGAAAATATTGAAGTTTGAATTGTTTGAGGTACCTTTTAGGGTGATAGCCGCATGACTTGTGGTGTCGCCGTATTAAGAACAAAGATGTGGTCAGAACTGTTGTAAGTTGCGCTGAATCGATTCTACAGATTGTCGAATTAAGGTCAGATCGTCGGTTCGAAAATGAAGCTGTAAGCAATCTCTCTGAATACGAGTCGGGGTTTCCATGTTGTTACTGAATATTTTTGACGTGAAGGATTGAAATCTATCGAAGTAGAGATTGGTTTCGCTCTTTATGGCGGATAGTCTGTGATTGGATTTAGGTTTTTGCAGGCAAATAATATGGTTTTGGATGCGTTTGAGGTAAGGCAGCGAATGTTTTTGTACATTCAAAACGTTTTGGAGTCTGCTCACCCTGTTTTTTCTGGACTTCCGATTTGTCCTTTTGCTCGAAGTAGTCGTTTGCAAAAGAAGATTGATTGCTGGGTTTACCGTTTCACATTTGGGGATTGCCAACTGTCATCTGAAGTTTATAGCAAGATCGAGTCTTTTTCTCGGCAATCTACTTTTGATGTCTTGCTTGTAGTTCATCCGCAACCCAATGCAATGAGCGTCGCTGAGTTGAATTCTTTTATCGCTCTACTGAGTGAACAGACTGATGCTTTAGGCGTGACTGTTTTTGGAGGACATCCAGATGATTTATTCGAGGTTGAAGGGGTTAGAACCCGGCAAGATCCCTTTATTAACTTCACAGTTCAAAAAACCGACAAACTGGCTAGTGCAAGACAGATGTTAAGGGCAACAGCGTACTATAACTTTTGGAGTGATGATGCGCGAGCTGCGATCGGGTTTGAGTGAACTATGAGTCAATTGTCACCCGACTGAGGGTTTCCCTATCGTTGATTTCAATCTCTGAGTTGTGGCTGATAGGTTTGTTTGATCTGCGGCAAAAATATACGACCTGCATTGTCTTCTTTCCAGTTGATTTGCCTCGCTGAATCGACTAGCTTTTCGAATGAATCGACTGAACTAGTGCTTTTCACCATTCCCAAGGTATGATTCAGCGACTTGTACTTGGAATTCATGTAACCTGATTTGGTCTTTGCACGAAGACCAGTTCTCTTCGTGTTGTTATCGAATACGCTAGACATAAAGCACTAGGTATTCGACGGGTATAGCCTCAAATGGGCAACTGACTTCGCTTTAATAGCCAGTTAGTTAATAGATTCTCAAGCTGCCCGCTTTCGAGGGTTGGAGGTGAGTTTTTCGGTTGTATATTTCATGAAAGAGCAGTCTCATTCTTTGTCCTAGATCTTGGAGGACTTATATTGGGAGCAGCCGCTCCCAACCACTCAACATTTTTTTACCTGTTGGATAGCTGTGTAGTTTCTGTTGTTCTGATCCTTACTACAGCAAAATTTCTAATGCACGCGCGATAATTTCGCGTGCAGCAGCTACTGGGATCGCCTGACCCAGGAGTCTTGATTGTTCCTTTTGGTTTCCAAGAACTGTGAAATCTGCTTGAAAGTTTTGAATTGACTTGATTTCAGAAATGCTGAACATTCGAAATCCGCTTAAATCAATCGCTTTTTCTAGATCTTCAGGATTGTCTAAGTTAAATGACTCTCCACTGGGCGTTGTTACGGCAAAACGATCGTGTGTTGGAATGGTTGGCGTTGGGTGGTTAATGGGTTGTACGTCTGATGCCCCATTGTATTGAACCAGGAACGGAGATTGCACCAGTGCATAGCGAGGCGCAGTCGTTGCCGTGTTGACGGGCTGATTCAGTTGACTTGTGTTGTTATCGCGCGAGTAGTAGTAATGAATGTAGGCGGGAGGCACTGTCAAAAAATGCTTTGAGCCACCTGATGTTGTGATTGTACTCATTGGCTTTGTCACTTCTCTAGCATTGCTATTAGAGTACATTTCAGTTATGAATGGAACGCCAATGGCTAGTGACTGGCGGGTGGTTTGTGTTGGACACGCACGGTGAGTGTTCCAGACTTTTCCCTCGATGTCTTGAGTGTGGTCTGTGCCGATTAAAAGTGGTTGAGTCCCAAACTTCTTTAAGCCAATCCCGATGCGATGTCGGGTTGGGGGCTTTAGCTCTTTGCATTTATTGCGTTTGCGAAACTCCGGATCTTTTCGCTCTCCGACTGTCGGACAGGGAAGACTCCAGTCTATAATTTCATACGCAGGCATTGTTGGCGGCTCAACGATACTCCAGCAATGTGGGCAGAGATAGCGCCATTGGGGTCCGTAGTCGCAGATGCCATCGGGCATAATGCCTTCAATTGGCTTGAATCCTCGTTTGAAAACCTGTTGCCCTGGAACGATACGATTGCATTTAGTACAATACGCTGCTCGCGGAAACTTGAGATTGGGAACTTTTAGCTTCAAATCGGTGATGACAAAGATGACGCGATTGCGCGATTGCGGCACGACTCCTCGTGTTAATACCAAGGGGTCTGTTGCGAGTGGTTGAGCAAACTGGCTGTTCCAAATCACTGCCTGAATGCGATAGCCCATATTTTCAATCGTTTGCCGCCAGTTACTAAATTGTGACCAGCGAAAGACATCACACACATTCTCTACTAGCGTTAGGGACCACCGATTATATTCGATTAATTTTACAACCTGATACATTGTCAATCGGCTATAGTCAGCGTCAAGCCTTGCTTTTTCGCGTTGCTGGGGTGTCATTTTCTCCCATTTCTTGCGCTTTTCTGCCATACAGAGTTCTTCGGCATCCCAGAGTCCAAGTTGAATAATTTGCTGATCGTCTTTTATCCCTCTTCCTCTGCTAAATTTCTCGCAAGAAGGTGCCAAAAGCCCGATACTCGATCGAGAAAAAATGGTGGGATCAAATTCAAACACATCTTGGCAGATTGCCTCGACTTCTGGATGATTTTGGACAAAAGATTCGACTGCTCGATCCCAATGGTTAATTCCGACTCGGATTGGAATGTTTATGCCTAGGTATTGGCAGGCTTCTTTAAAGGCAACTTCGAGTCCTCCAGCTCCGACGAAGAAGCTATCTGCGATGGTTTCACTGTTCATAAATTTTCTCCTTCAAAACTCTGTTTTCGTTTGATCGAAAACGTAGGGCGTGACAATTACGCTTTGCAATTAGATTGGCATTTTTGCCAGAATTGATAGTAGATCCTTTGAAATCTTCCCCAGCACAGTGGTGTTCTAGCAGGGAGATTCCTTTGAACCTTGAGCAAGCTTTTAGCTAGAACTGGACTATCTGGCTTGCCTTCTTACCCTAGTAATGCTTGAGTTTTCTTCTGATTTTGTCACTCGATCCAAGAAACAATTTCGCTGCGATTAACGGTTGATGTGTAGGTTCCAATCAGCCCAGACGCTTTTAAGTGGTCAAATAGTGCATCAAACATCTCACTTGGAAGATTAATGGCTGCCTGAATTTCTTCTCGGCGAACACAGATCACGCCCTCAAGCGATTGCGTTCGCCGAATGTCTTGGTAGGTTCTTTTGAATTGTTGAATCAGGTTGTCATCGATCGGAATCGGTTGTGTTGCTTGGTGCCAGCGTAATGGAATGTGTTCTTCAACCTGAATGAATCCAACGGTAGGGTTTTTGCTAAGTTTTTGCAGCCTCTGCACGAGATCAGACTCTGAAATTGGCACCGCGTAAAAGAGACTGTGAATCCATCGACAGCGTTCAGATTGCTTGTACTTCCCCCAGAATTCAGCCATGCGGGAATTCGTAATGCGTGTGATTAGATAGGTTGTGGTCATGGTAGAGGTGGTGGTGATAGTAAACTGCTTCACTGCGGAGCTTCGTACAAAACCCAGTGAATTTGATTTTTGGGAGTTGAGCCAGGTTTCCAAATCCCGCAAATAAAATCGCGAGTCAGGTTAATTGGATGTTTTGGTGCTTGAACTGAGATCTCTAGATTTAACTCCTGGCTGAGATAAGCTGCATTTTCAGCAGTAGAAATACCAGAGATGTATCCGGCTTTTAACCAGGATTGTACGTCTTCTCGAGAAACTTGCTTGAGCTGTTTTGGCTCAATGTCATCTGGAATAAAGTCGAACAGGTGGGGTTGGAGCGGCTGAAATTCAATTTGGCAAGTGATTTTTAGAGGTATTTCCCAGATGTTTGTGTGATGTTCGGATGCCAGCATTTGATTACTGAACGAAGGACTGATTCCTCGCTGGTATGAAATAGTGATGTGCGGATGCAACTTGTTACACGGTACTGTGTCGGGAAGTGTGACTCGAACTGCTTGAATCTGTGAATTCCAACATTCTGCCCAAGCGATCGCGCTAAATTTCATTCCTTCTAAAAGCAAATGGGTTTCTCTAGATACGTTATAAGGCAATATAATGTGATGGGGATGACCTTCTGAGAACCGGTGGCGAATGGATACAGGCTGCATTAATACGCCCCAAAGAATTCCTTTCATGAACTGGCTCCAATTTTTGAAGTTTTGCTAGTGGCTTGATTTCTAATGACGTGTCTTTCGCGCGGCTGCCTACCCCTTTCTTACAGTGGTGAAAATCTATCTTTTGGCAGTGTACTTTGAAAGTTAATATGCAATAGTCATATTCCTTTCAAGATTCTGAGCAAATCTAAAGAAAAAGTTAAGGGGTGGCGACCCTCGAATAGATCCGCTACAGTTAGATCATTGATGGACCAAGGTTAGCTGGTTACATTTCCAGCTTGTTTTCTTGGATGACTGCATTACGGGCTGGTCCGCACTTTTAAAACAATTTGGATGTATGCTACAGAATCGTCGCGTTTTGGTCGTTGATGACCACGAAGACAGCCGTAGCTTGTTTGAACACGTACTTAGATGTGAGCAAGCTGATGTGATGCTTGCCTCGTCTGTGTCTCAAGCATTGCAAATCGTCGGTTGTTATAAACCTCATTTGATTCTTACCGATATCGCACTCCCTGGCGAAGACGGTTTTTCTTTGCTTCGACAAATTCGCCAGATGTCTTTAGGACAGATTAAGCGAGTGCCGGTTGTGGCTGTGACAGGATTTGTGTCTTGCGATCTCTTGTCTGAAGTGCAACAAGCTGGATTTCAAGAGTGTCTCTTAAAGCCGGTGGATTTGGATAGGTTGCTTCAAACGGTGAAAACTCTCACTTCTCCAAAGCTTGTAGAGTTCGATTGGGATACTCGCTTGAATCAGTCTATTTTTTTTTAATGTCGCGTTTCAAGTACATCAGTTTATCGGTTTATCATTAAATCGCTTAATCGACGGCTTTATCTTGTGATGAAATGAACATTATCACCGCAAGCGGACAGCGTGTTACTTCGCTCGCCTCATATGCTTCTCTGAATTGGGCTTGCTGCGGGGAATCAGAACTAAAGAGATTGAAGCATCTCAGTTGATACTGGGTGGGAGATACTGTACATCTGAACTGGGATGGCTTTGCTTTTTTGATTTGCAGGGTCTAACAGCCAAATTGTAACCGCTTCATCGACCGGAGCTGTGTCTTCCTTGACAAGGAGCCAGCCAACGATGTACCAAGCTGAGTCTGCAGCTGATTTTCTGTATGTTGTTATAATCTCTGGCAATGCGTTCGTCTGCTCATAGACTGCATATTGACTGACTGGGCTTGAATTGCCGAAGCTGATGTGCTTTTGTACGTTCTCTAGCTCGATTCGATAGTTTTTGCTTTTACAGCCAATCTCGCGACGAACTATTCCTCCATAACGCAGGTGGGTTATGATTTGTCTGCTAAAGACTTGAAGGGTTTTGATGTTTAAATCTGCCAGAGCGTCTTGGGGAATAAGAAATGTAGGTTGTTGGCATTTTAGTTTCATCAGTGTGTAGTGATTGGTGACTGTGGCTTTTGCTGTAATTGAATTTGAGGATGAGATCTTGGCAAGTGCTGCCGATTCTAAAGTTAGGGAGCAGCTTGTTTTCGATGTGGCTGCATCGGGTTACCGGATTTGTGCTGAGCGACTTCTGGCTTGATATTGAATTTGAGTTAACATACAGCGACCTTGTGCGGTTAGGTAGTAATGACGAGGTACGGTCTCGTTCCACCAGCATAAGTTGCTTTCATTGAGCAATCGACAAGCCGCAAGGATTGTGGCAGGTGTGGAAGCCGTTTGGCTGGTTAACTGTTCAAGATTTGCTTCTTCTACTTTTTGTAAATGGATTAAGATTTGAACTTGTACATCGGTGAGTTTTTTGCCGGTGAACTTCTGTATTTCCCGGTGTAATATAGTTAAATCTGGAGGTTGAGAAAGATCGTGCATGTGTTGACTCGGGATAAAGTTAGCAATTACGGCTGGCTAAGATTTCTTTTGCTTTTGGACGTTTGCCTTTGCAATCGATGCTTCGCTGAACTTCAATGATCTTAATTGTGAAATTCAATGATTCATAGAGCCGAATAATCCAGGGATTAAAGGCGTTTGAAATCAGACAGGGACCTGGGTGTTGAGCAAGCCGTTTCGCAAGTCGAACCTGATCGTTCCAGGTAAATCCTTTTTCACTGTATTGGGTAAAGCCACGCTTTAAGTTTCTGGGGGCACTGGTTTCGAGAAATAGACTTTCCTGAATAAATTCAGGCTCGGTTGTATCTTCACCGACATAGGGAGGATCGCTGTAAACGAAGTCACTTTCGGTTAGTTCAACAGCTTCAAAGTCTTGGCAGGTAAAGACCCAGTTTTTGTAGGCTCTTTGCCAAGGCGAAAAATCTGTGGGAAATTTAACATTTTTATGCTGTCCGAATGGAACGTTAAATCCTGTTCGAGCCGATGTTCTAAATAATCCGTTGAATCCTGTCTTACTTAGAAATACCACAATTTGGGCTGCTTCTGGACCCTCGATTTGATTGCTTTGAATTAGCTCATTCAATCGGTTGCGGCGATCGAGATAATAGGTTCGGTCGTACACCCATGAAGGATCTGGAGAGAGTCCCTGCTGAAGCTGCTGATGTAAATTGATAATGATTGCGCTGTTGTCGTTGAGTAGCGCGCTCTCTGGCTGAAGTCCAAGCGCAACGGACGCACTGCCGACGAATAATTCTACGAGACGGCGGCTTTTGTGGGCTTCCCAGTATGGGTAGAGTTCGGTAACGACTCCCCGCTTTCCGCCTGGATACTTGATACAAGGTACGGTTGCGATCGGGATTATAGCTGTGGACATATTTGAGCTTTTTGGTGAGATTTATCTTGCTTCTTATGTATAGGTTCAATTTGATCTGGTGTTTCAAGTTTTAGCTGCTGAACTAAGCTAAATCCCAATCTCGACATTCTGTATCTGGTTTTCCTTGTGGATGAAGTGCACAGGGATGCAGCAAAAAAGCTTTTGCTTGAGCTTCATGGCTATAATATTTGCAGCGTCGACAGGGACTATTGGTTTCTAAGTCTTCGTCAATTTCCTTTTTGAAGTGCTTTGCACCGATTCTCCAAGGAATTCCCATGGCAATTCCAGCTAGGCAAAGAGGAATCAAACTACGGCTGAAGTCTTTGTTTTCACGGTTGATGACCGAGGTTGGGCACAAGGAAATGATTAGCGCAAGTGCTAGAGTACATCCAGAAAAACTCAGCAATAAGTCTGCTGTAAAGGTGTTTGCTTCTGCAATGTGTTTGAGTTTCCGAATACTTAACTTTAGAGCCATTGGTTTATAAGAAAACGGATGCTGGAGAATAAACAGGAAATTGAGTCGATCCAAATTTTCTTCTTAATCTAGTCGGTTCGCTAAACGTTTTTTACTAGCTAAAGTTGGAATTTTTCCTGGGACCTCTGTAGCAGAAGAGGGATTTTTGTGATCATCTCGTGGGTTCTCCGATGTCTGCTTCGGTTTCCCCTTCTGCAATTTGAATGGGTGGAAGCTCGATCGCTTTTAGCGTAAGGCGGTTGATTCTTTGATCTCCACAAGTAAACATCCAACCGGAATCAGTTTGTAGGTCAACTGTGATTTGCCTCGATTTACCGTTCATTTCTAGCCCATAGCTGGTTTTGAGTCCAGTCATTGGTGGATGTAGACTGAAACGGTGCTGGTAGTTTATCAGCCATTGTTTAGGATCTTCCCAGAAATTTAAGAAGTCAAGACTAATGGCGGCGGCATGGGGAAATAAGCTAAGCCAATAGGGCGCATCTACTCCTGTTATAAACTGAGGAAGTTCGATTTCTGCCTCCGACCACTTTTTCTGAGTGGGATACCACGTTTGAAGGACGCGCAGAGTGGGGTGATTTTGAATCAAAGCTGGATCTGTGCCTACAGAAATGAGCTTTAATCTAACTTCGCGAAATCGAGGATCGATGGATTGATGTGAGAAAATGAACTGGATGGAATTCCAGAAAAAGTCATTACTGGGAATACTGTAGCGCATAAGTCAGAAGCAATCATTGAGCAAAGTGTGAATCTTGAACTAATACACAAACACGTTCCGTTCTAAAGGTTTAAAGCAGTCTGAGCGGGATGGGCAAAATTTCCTGATTCTAGGAGAATCGAGTTCTAGAATCGAGGTGTTACCAAAGACGGTATCTCTCTTGCACGGCTATTCGTGTGATTCAGGTTCTTTTTGTTTGTAGATGAGGGCTGTGAGTTTGATTTGTTCTTCTGCTGTAAGAGTGGGGCTTAACGCTTCTAGAAGTAATTTGAGAAATCGGATCCCGTCTGTTTGATGTAGTTGAACTGCCGTGTGAAGCGTTATACCCCATCCAAATCGCATTTCGATTTCGTTCGGACTTGCAACCACATTCATGCCGTCAATCGGGTTTGTCTGATGATTAGTTTGTACTGTTGCAGGATAGATCAGCAATTTATCTTCTAGTTGGATTGTCATGGGGAGTGCAAATTCGATGTAAGGGAAGCAACGGTCGCTGATTAGTTCTGTCAAACGTTAGAGGAGGAATTCTAACTTCTTGGGTAGAGTATGATTGAAGGTCTGCAAGCCGAGAACATTTTTGTAGATCGACAGTGAAATTTGAGATTACAGCAATACATTTGTTTAGATTCTGTTGATTAGGAGATAACGATGGAACCATCATTTTCTCCTCGGCATGACTTTGCTGGGGAGGTTGGGAATTCTTCCAGTTTTCAAGAAGATCGTGCGGAAAACTTACCGTCTGGCTTGTTTGTGTCAGATGCTGAGATTTTGCGTGATCTCAATGATATTTTGAAGCAAGAGGCGCAGTCAGATTCGTCAGCGCTTTGTGGCTGTCAATCCTGTGGTTGTGCTGACTGTAAGTGTCTTTCTGGTTCTGAGTCTCAGTCATCAGAAGATGAAGTGTTTGGCGATGTATTTGATGACCGCTTCGATGCTCGATCAACGCTTGATCAATTGCGGCGGGATTCTTCTTGGGAGGGTAGAGCGACAGAAGTTTTGCGGGAAGTAGGCGATTTGATGGAATCGAGAGGACTGAATACTGAGGATGTCGATCGCACCATTCGCGGTTTGACAAATCAGAATGAAACTTAAGTGGATAAAGGCAGAGTGACATGACCGAGTATGTGCTTGAAGGCGAATCCGTTGGAACCTGTGGTTGTTCTATTTCGCTAGAGTGTGTTTGTACTGGATCTGAGTCGAAGCCTATTCGATGCGGCAGTTTTATTGCTTACCACGTTTTGCAGGGGCAGATAGCTCATGTAAATGTTGCAGGACTGTCTTTAGTGCGAATTGTCGGTGATGCATCTGTGCTGTATGTGGACGCTCAGGGATCTGAACGTCAGCGTGACCTTTTGATTCAAGTTTTTACAGGGCAGATGGGAGGCTTCCTCGCAGAAATTCAGCAATTGTTTCCGCCCTTATCTGAGACTCCAAAAATTGCACCGATTTCTTATGTTCGACAGCGTGGACGTGCGAATCTTTGGATCGGACAATTTCTTGTTCGTCGTGGAATGAGTTGTACTCCCTTTCAATTTAGTGGTTAACTTATGCTCTCTGATCGCTCTTCAGAACCTTTTTCCCGATATTGGCTGTCTTTACTTCCCTGGGCTTGGTTATTAGTTGTGCTAGCCTGGCTGTGGCTGCTAGTCGATGTTCAACATTCTTCTCATGTTATGCATCATCTACCACCAGCAAATGCTTCGCGTTACCCAGTCGTCGAGACTTCTTTACAGGGTTACTCCTTGGCAATCGTTCGATCGTTGATGAGCTGGGAAATCATGGTGGTTGCGATGATGTTTCCCAGTGTGATTCCTGTTGCTGAAGCCTTTGATCGGGTAAGTCGTTCCCAATCTGATCGCTCGGTTGCACAAGCTGCTTTTTTCAGCGCTTATGCTGTTATTTGGTCTTTGTTTGCGCTGGGGCTAGAAAGCGTGCGTTTTTTATGTGTGAGTTTTGCTGGGATTTTGCCGTTGCCTGCTGAAGAACATTTTCTGTTGTCTGCTGTTGTGCTAATTGCAGCAGGATTCTTTCAGTTTACCGAGAAAAAACGTTCTTGTTTAAGGGGTTGCCGTTCTGCTGCAACCGTTATTGCTCAATACTATTTCCCAGGGTGGCGGGGCGCATGGAATTTAGGACTTCAACATGGCTGGTACTGTCTTGGCTGTTGTTTTATGCTAATGGGAGTGATGTTGGTTTTGGGAATGCATAATATCGCTCTAATGATAGCCCTAACCGCTGTGATGTCGTTGGAACGGCTTTGGCAGCATGGAGAGATTTTGGCTGCAATTACTGGGATTGTACTGTTGCTACTTGGTTTTTTGCTGTTGTTCAAAGATCTCTTTTTGTCGTTTTGGGCATGATCAAGTTGTTGCACTATCGACGGTATTTTCTCTGAAATTATGTTGAATTGATAATTCGGTTTAACACGATCGAGACATCGGCTGTCTGCTCTTTAGCTGCCCGGAAGGGCAACGTTCGCACTTTACCAAAGAGTAAGCTGAGTGTGGCTTTCTATTTCGAATGAAAAGCGTGTTTTCCAGTAATCAATTAATTGTTGTGCAAGATCTACATCTTTTACCTGAGTCAGTCCCTGCATACCGACATAAGAGACAGGGTTTTCCAAAGTGATAGTATCTGTGAATTGAATAGCTTTTCGTCCTATTTGCCAGTACCCAACACATCGTTCTAAATAGCTTTGCTGATCAATCATTGATGAAGACATCGGTTGGGCATGGATGACTCTTGTAATGCAAAGAATCTGACTTGTTGGCAGAAGATGTGCAGTTTCGGCAAATGATTCAAGTTCTGCTGGGAGTCCCTTTTCTTGACTAAGCAGTTCGATAGTCTCATCGGGCGAGCTTACAAAGCTCTTGGCTCCAGCATGAATAGCGGTCAGTCCTCGGTAGTTGTCCCAAGTAATGGTATGTGGTCGTGTTTCCCACTGTTTGAGATGAAGCGCGACAAGAGAGGCATAGGGCTGTTTAAGCGTTAGAACTCTTAAAGGTGGCATCGCTTGATCACAAGACATTAGAGTTTTTTAAAGAGCATTTGAAGTGCTATGAAAGTTTATGTAGTTGAGCAATCAGTTCCTCTGCTGGTTTTAATTTCTCAATCGGGAATGGATTTTCTGTAATTGATTTAGTAAACCCAATGATTTCCGCTTGGTTAAAGGATTCGTTAACTGTGACAAAAATATAACCAATTCGATTTGTGCAAGCTTCTGGTGGAACATCATAGCTTTTTGAATTTTTCTCATCGGAGGCAGCGATGCCCCGACATTCGAGTTTTCCTAAGTTTTTAACCTGTAAATCTCCGACGTTAGGGAGACTTTGGATTGTTGATCTGAACAACTCAGAATCTATCGGACTACTCTCAATCCCCAGTAATTCTAGGTAGTTATGAACTGCGTAGACGGCGAGAATGTTGTGAATAATTTGTCGTCGTTGTCCTGGATGACTTTTTTGTCCGAGTTGTTGAGCAATGATTTGGTTACTTTGAGTTAAAGGAATTTGAAGTCGAAACGATGAATTCATACGGTGATAGGTGTTCTTCTGAAAAAATCAGCGTTTGCCAGCGGAAAGTTTCGGCAGCGTAGCGATCGGAAATTTGACTAGCTAGAAAGTCAATCCAAACTCGAGGCGGCTTAGCTGCAAGGTCTTTTTTGTGTTCTTCAATCATCCATCTGCTAATCGGTCCCACGCATTGAGTTAAAGCATTTTCACATCTCGTGAGAAACATTTGATTGGGAACGACCCAGCTTAGGACGTGTTGAACTTTACCTTGATCTGATGCTGGGATATTGCTGAGAACCTGATTTTCCCAGTCTGTTCGATTTGAGATGTGCCATAGCTTCTCTAAGATCAGTTCTGTAGCGGGACCAAGGACATTAATCAAGGCATATTTTAGAAAGTCTTGTTCAGCCTCTGTCCATTCGATCTGTTGCTTCAATGGATAATTCATGGCATTCGCATTACTGTTTTGGGGTTGACGAATTACGTACTGATGGTGATTGAGTCGATTCTTCTGGACTATTTGGACGCAAAAGAACTTGGTTGCGAGTAATCAGCATTGTGAATTGACTATGAAAGTTTGCTCCTAGTAGTGGAACTGGACCAACGGCTGCTACAAAGTCATTAATGCTGGCTCCCCCGACCTGAATTGATCGAACTCTTCCGATTGGAATTGTGATTCTTTCTCCTGAACTTAGGGCGGCTTCGACGCTTCCTGTTTGTACCCATTTAACCTGGTCAGCAATATCTTTTGAAATAACAGTGACTGATGCTGCAGTATCGAGCAGCAAGGGATACACAGCATTATTTCCATTGAAGCTTACACCTACGACCGGAACGCCGCTTGCTCTCCGGAGAATCGGGACCCGGTAGATGGGTTGAGCTGCTGGGGCTTTTTGGTTTTGATTCGAGTTGATCTGGGCGGTTAGAGTGTTTTCTGGAACTGGTTTGCTTTCTACCTTTAATGGATTAACCAGCAAGATTCCAGGAATAACGATGGTTGTGAGAAGGCATTTTGTATAGTTCATTATCGCAGACACTTCTAGGGTGTTGTGTTTGAAAGACTTGCTTGAGCATTTTCGGCGCTGATGTTGTAACAGAGATCGGTTTAACGCAGCTTCTACAGGTTTTCATCTTGAGGATATTGGCTTTCGCGTACTTCCTTCAATAGATAGACTTCAACCGTTGGGACTGCCTCTCCTTTTGGAAGAGTTAGAAATCCGAGTGACGAAATTGAGACTTGCGAATTGTGAGCCGGGTTTATCCTTACCCTATTTGATATTATCGCAATCTGATAAACTGATGAAGTGATAATGTGAAAATTTAGGACATTTGATTTTTCAGGCTTCAAATGCTCTGAATTTCCTGCTGCTGCTGGCTTTGCTGTTTTTTAAGTTGAATGCTTTTTGCAGAATGCTTCTTAAGAAGGAGGATAAAACTTTGATTTCTGCGTTTTATAGTGAATAGTGATTCTTCACCTCGGTTACATTGACATTAACCCGAACAATAAGTCCACGTTGCTGGTTGGATTTTGACGGGTTGAGTTCGAGAACGCACTCCATTTTGGGATTGCTTTTGTTTCAGGATTGGCTGAACCTTTGTTTCACAGACCATAACTAAATTTTCTCAAGGAGAATCCTATGCGACGGTTGTGTCTAGATCGTCCTACTTTTCAGACTGGGTTGGTAGCGGTATCTGCTGCTTTATGCCTAATCTCGCTTTTTTCGAGCGCTGCTTTGTCACAGAGTAGTTCCTCTAGTCAACCTGTGTTAACCCAATCGAATCGCTCTAAGGCTACTTCATCAGATTCTCTTGGTGGAATGCAAATTGTTCCGATTCCGGTTCAGATTGGTGACAGTGTTTTAGGCATTTTGGATCGCTTTGACCCAGTTCTAAATGGACGTTACATTACTGCTTATCGCTTTGTGGGACGAGCAAACCAGCCGGTGCAAGTTCTTTTGGTTGGAAGTCGTGATGATCGCGGTAAAGATAATCTTTCGATGCAGCCCTATTTAGTTCTTTATGATTCAGCAAATCGTGTGCTTGCTCGCACCGGGGCTGCGCCTCGTTCCATTGCCGCTTTTGCGCGGTTACGTCTTCCACAAGATGGTGAATACACGGTAGTTATTGCGGGCGTGGAGCCGCAGAAGCCAGGTCGTTATCGGTTTGCAGTGCAGAACATTGAGCCTAGACTCGCTGAAACTCTAGTTGGCATAGAGATCAGCGAAACTACAGGATCGGTGCCTGCATCGCAACAGCGTCCCGATAAACGGTCTCCTCAATCTGCGCGTCCGTAGCTACTGTGTGTACCCGCTGTTCGGTTTGATGTTTCTTGTCTAGATTCAGTGGTTTGAGTGAACTCCTTAACCTAATTCACTCAAACGTTCGGTCGCACTGGTTTTAGAGTCAAACCTTCAGCGGGTCCATTCTTTATTCATTGTAATCACATTCTTTAATTTTTCAATCGTTGTTGACTTACGTTCTACCTGAGGTAGGACTTAGTTTAGCAGCGATTGTTTTGTTGCTGCAGTTTCTTTGGACTGACAGCGCTATTCCAAAATTATTGCCGCTAAGTGAGTTTTACTATTGCAGAGCAATCTAGAGCGCAATCATCTAAGTGGTTAAAAAATGCCAGGCTTGGTATTTTTGAAGAAAAGATCTCGCTCAGTGTTCTTTTTGTTTTGAGGACTAAAAAGGAAACAGATTTATTGTATTCTGGCTTAGAAGTCGCCCTAAAATGAAAAGCAAGTCCTGAAAGTGCTGCTCAAAACATCTTTTAGGGTTATTGCAGGTTCTTCTTTTCCCTGCGGAACAGGATTCTAGTTATGCCACTCAACGATCGTATAGAGAATTCCATCACGGGTTTGGTTTTGAATTCACGTTCTTCATGCAACCTCGAATCGATAGAGCATGAAGATGATTGGGGAGCTTTAATCGATACTCTTGAATTAGCGCTTCGTTTGGCAAACCGATGTAACGCTAAATTAAGTCAAAATGCACTCCACGGTGAATTGCATCCTTATCCCCAGCCGAATGGACGTATTTATTACAACTACTATCCGTATGATAGCGAGGCTCCTTCAGGTCGAAAAGATAAGCGGAAATACGTCAAGCTAAAGGAGGTTGCTGAGTTTCGCGCTCAGATATTAAGTGGGCAAAAAGTTCGGTGTCTAAGGGAGATCGAAGCGCAAGTGTATGCGTTGATTAAGCAACTTCAAGCGGCAGCTGTATTAGAAATTGAGCTTCCATTGGAGTTAGAAGATCAAGTCTTGATTTGCGTAAAGCAACGTCTTCAGGATTTGCAGGTACAGCAGTCTTGGAGTCCGTTGCTTATATCTGAAGTCAATTCTTGCTACGCGGAGATTTGTCGTCAGTCCGTTTTAAATTACCAGACGCGGCATACTCAAAAACCGCCAAAGCGATCAATCGGCGAGGGAACCAAGCGGTTCTCTGTCTATCACTATCCGATTCATGATTTAGACTGCATTGACCGAGCGGTTGAAGCAGTGATTGGGCGTATCCACCAGTAAGCGGTTATTGGTTTGGGACAAACTCGAAGGCTTAGAGATTAAGGTCAGCACTGCCTCTCGGTTGACCTTAATCCACTCGACTGATCCTGGCTCTAAAAATTCAAGTGCATGAAGCGTTAGAGTTGGTGCGAGGTCTGTCAGTGTTTCGACTTCGATTGATTGATCCTGAAGCGTTGTTTGAAGTAGAAGACAAGCGATCGCGGTTGCTGCTTTGAAATAGTCTAGGGTATCGCGAGTCATTTTGTGGCGAACCGTTTCTTTATCCCATCCAGCTTCTTCGCTAATCGTGTCAATGAGAAAGAAAGCGAGGTTGTGTAACTCTTCGTAGTCGTTAGATAAGGGGAGTTGTTGCTCTAGATGAACCACGAGTCCTTCTTCAATTTTTGTCTTCCGAATAGCGGTCTTAGAATTGTAGAACGATTGAGTGTAAGTGGGAATCCTCATGAGTTGCTTTGGCAAACATCAAGCGTTGAAGCGCGGTAGCGCCTTATTCGTTTGAATGTTGCTGTGCTGAGGTTAGGTTCCAGCTTTGAAATAGAGTTGATGTCTGGTTAGAACTGGCTTGGGTTGCAGTGATTAGGTTAAGCAGCGCCATGTCTCTTCTTTCGAGGGGACTGGGGGATTTGAATTCAGCGTTGGGATTGCTCCAGCATTTTCCATTCGCTGCGTGCTTAACGTATGAACTGCTGTCGGTTGAGTCGATGCCCAATTCAAACATGAGTTTGATCAAGGAAGGAGTTCCAATGCCTAAAGCGTGCAGCGGGAGATTGGTTGTGTTTCTGATATTTTTGACAAGTTCTATGACGAATTCAATGTCTCGAAGCCTAGGAATTAATCCGCCGATGGCAATGCCATCAAACTGCGCTTCTGTATAGCATTTTGCTAGCGCTACACTTGAACTGATGTCCCATACTGGGATGACCGCATATAGGGGTATTGTTTGACAGTAGTTTTTTGCCCAGAGCGCATTGGTTTTTGATAACTCAATTCGCCTGTTGGCTTCTGATCGCTCTAAGCTTGGAGGACAGGGAAGGTCTAGCGTTAAAGCGACATCTGCCAAACGGGATTGCGTAGAGAGAACTTTAGAGGGGGTAATAACTTGGGTTGAGTCTTGGTTCTCATCAGGAAGAACGATGTTTCCAAGAATCCAACGTTGTCCGCCTGCGGTGTGTTGTTGAACTTTAACCGAGGCGTTGGAGTATTTCAGGAGGGCGAATCCGCCAGAATCAAGCCAGAGAGGACAACCTGGATGCTGGTCTGGCTTCATCTTCTGAGCATAGTAAGTGTTTGACATTGCACCAGATGCAATATGCTTAAGAAATGGACGAACTAAGTTATCGGTTTGAGAATATCGCTGTCCTAGCGTGGTTACAGGTAGGACACAGGGAAACTTGATTGTTCCTCGATCGGTGAATAAAGTTCTCATAATGGCTGTGCCTTTGAG
The DNA here is from genome assembly GCF_050565645.1 of Leptolyngbya sp. AN10. Classification (NCBI taxonomy): domain Bacteria; kingdom Bacillati; phylum Cyanobacteriota; class Cyanophyceae; order Leptolyngbyales; family Leptolyngbyaceae; genus Leptolyngbya; species Leptolyngbya sp. AN10. The sequence continues at coordinate 48,742 of NZ_JBNXVP010000001.1, read as the reverse complement.
CTGGAATTGTTTGTGCAAGTCCGAAATAAGTTTGTTCGATCTTGTTAATTTCATTGCCCTTGCTGCTTGAGCGCCAGAAACTGTAGCGTTTTGCGGATGGCTAAGTCGATCGGCAAGCCTCTGATAAACCAGCGTAATCCAACCGTTTTTACTGTTTGCATTTTCTGACTCTTGGCAGGAATCAAATTAGGATTATGGCGTTTAATATCCTCAAATACCTGTTCTAGGATTTTGACAACTGCAGGGTTCACTCTTGTTGTTAACTCTGGTAACCCCAGTTCGGTAAGTTCATCGCGAGGATTCAATAGTTTAATTTGTACCAGCTCCTGTTCGTCAAGAAACGAGCGTTTCAGCAGTTCGGCTGTATTAGCAGATAGATTTTTACTGATAGCAGGAGGTGCAGGAATGACTTGGGTTTCGTCTGGTAGAAGCGATTGTAAGTATGACTGAAATCCTTGCTGAATTTTTGTTGTTAAAAATTCTATTTCAGCAAGGGGGGCAGATTGAAGTTCAAATCTTTTGTCCTTAAGCAAGGATTTTGCTTTGGTAATGAGCAAATTTGGTTTTGTTTCAACGATCGTTGAATTCAGTTGTTGCTGAATGTGTTCTCTGACTTTTGACTGGTCGGTTGCAGCAAAGACTGTTCCTTTGAGGTTTAATTCGAAGATTTTTTCTAGTCCGAGCACTAGTCCATCCCAGTAGCATCTGCTTTTAGAGGTCTTCCAGCGAAAGCGATCGAGAAAAATTCGTTCACCATTGACTTCTAGGATGCAAACGGAAATTCCAGGTCCATTTTTGCTCCAGCATCTGCCTGTAAAGTAAAGCTTGATTGGGTCCGCTGGCTTGGCTAGAGGTTGATTGACGGCTAGCCGCCCTTCTTGTTTCGAGGCGGTTTGTAAGGGTTCCTTTTCGGAGTCAGTGAACTGATCTGCATTTGCAAGGCATAAAGGGCATCGCCGAAACGGTTTAGTTTGCGTCCGGCTAAATGGTGATTCTTTCCATTCATGTGATGGATCGATGAGACACCGCCACCAGATGGGGAATTTTGCGTCCCATCGGACGGTGTCAGGCGTGTGTGGATTGTTGCGGGTTGGATGAAATTCTGCGACGAGTTCTCTTGCGTTTGTCACAAGTCCGCTTGAAACCAGCGGTGTCGGTTTAGGTCTGTTTGGCTTTGACTGAGGATCTAACTCGGCTTTGTCTGGTTTTTCTGGTGATGAATCTACACTTGATGAACGAATCGCAGGCTGTCCTGATTGATCTTGGTTTGAAGCAGTCTGTTGGCTTTCGCGAGATGGCGACCATTCCTGCCCTAAAAAAGTTGATACGATTTCTGATCGAGCATGATTTGGGTTGCACAAAGGGCATCCAGGGTAGCGAATGCGGTAATGAACGGATTCTTTCCACTGATGTTCTGCATTGTGTGAGCATTGCCACCAAATCAGCCTAAAGGAATTAGAGGTTAGTGTGTTAAGTTTGAGTTTTTTATTTTTGGTGGGGTGCCACTCCTGGATGAGATTTGGATGATCGATTAACCGTTCTTCTGGGGCGTGCATGGCTATGAAATTGTCAACGATAAGGTCCGGCTGTTCGTTATTATTTGGACAAGCAGAGATTAGCTTTTGAATGAGATTGTCAGGCTGTGTGCAGTCTTATACTATTCTACAAGCGTGTTCATTGTTTTGCCGAATACTCCTCTTATCGGACAGAATGGAAGATTTCATCTGCGATAAAAAACGCCCGGCACAAGTCGGGCGTTCAGGTTCTTGCAATTGAACTATGCGTTGCGACGTTTCATTAAAACTTCGTCGATTGCTTGCTGTAATCGCTTCAACTCTTGATCTTCCATGTCTTCAAGCACATCGCGGGTAATTACAACTTTGGTGATTTGTGCAGGTTCTGCTATTTTTCTTGGTGTTGCCAAGTCTGACCCTTCCACTGAAGGCAGCCTCTCTGAAACGGATTCGACTTCTGTTTCAGACACAGCCTGACTAGAGAAGATGTCATCGCTGTCAGCAGGAACGGCGTTGGGATGGTACCATTTCATGCATCCTAGCGCGATTTCGTGTACTTGATCTTCTCGATGGCTCCACCAGTTAGAGAATCCACAATGAACTTCTCCGGGGATATTTGCTTCGTGGTTGGGATCGTGCCACCCGCAGTTTTTGCATGAAGGGATGATAGCTTTGCCGTAGCTTAAAAGCTCTTCAAGTTCTGCTGCACAGCTGTGTTGATCTAACTCAGGCGTGTCTGTCTCGAGATCGAGTCTTGCAAAATACTCTTCTGTCCATTTCTTCGCTTTTTCATACCACCATTCTTCTGCGATTCGGGCGTTGTTGACTCGGATGCTTTTTTCAATTCCGGGAATCAAGCAAACGATTTCAACTCGTAACGGTTGGGATCGACACCAAGAATGATGAATGCTCCAATGAGGTGCAAAGATTTTCTGTAGCTTGTTTACTAACTTGACACACAGCTGCTCATGTCGCCATTGTTTGTATTCCTCCCGGAGTCTGTGGAAATTTTTGAAGGTTCTTCTGATTCCGTTTTGGTCGATCAAGTAGAACTTAGCGTTCTCATCTTCATCGCAGAGTTGAAGTTCTCCCCAAGTAGCCACTCGCTCTTTTTCGGTGATGAATCGCTCCGATAGTTCGATTTCTTCTTCGGTTTGATGTTCGCGAATTAAAGCTTCGATTTGGGTTTCCGTGGGTGTGACTCCCGAACAAACCAAGTTGAAGAAAGCAATTCTTGCATCGACTGGAACTCTCGTTCGAGACATTTTATCCAGCAGCGTTGCTCCAATGCGATCAAGCTGTTCAAACTGATCTTTCTCCTCGAAGATCTGGAAAGCTTCACCGATACGTCGCATTCGCTCGATCGAGCTTTCGCTCATGCCTGTTTTTTTTCCTGCCCAGTGTAGATATAGCTTCCGGCGCTTTCCGAAAAATCCTTTGATTCGAGATAGCTGCTTACCGATTGTATAGTCTTCTCTGAACCTGCGTTTGCAGGTTTGGCGAATCGTTTCTGTTGTCCGGTTCAAGAGATCTCTTTCTGCTTGCGAAAACTCGGTTTCCAAGACAGTTTGAAGTTCGGTTTCTAAGGCAAGAACTTCAAGCTGAGATGTATGGTAACTCAGCTCGGAACCAGCGGCAGTAAGGTTGGGGTCCTCAGCCATCTGTGCAGTATTCATGGTGGTTAACGGTTGTAAAGATTTGGGTGGAAATTAACGGTTGTCCCTCTATCCTACATCAACTTCAAAAAAATCGCGAGAACTCAAGAAAATTTTCTTGAGTTCTCGCGAGAATCTTTCTGATTTTTACTGGAGTTCATAACCATTTTATAGATGCCGACTGCTGTTTCTCGGGTGGCACGGCTTGTGCTTTAAAGTACCAGCTCGATTTTGAATCAGGTTTATTAATCATTTACCGATCGTCCTGTTCTTTTTAAGTGCTTTCAATCTGCTACGGGCACTGTTTTCAGATTTCCTGTGCGCTCCGCAACTTTTCGCATAAGACTAGGATGTTTCTATGCTTCAGGGTATGCTGATTGTGAGCAATAACTTTTTTCTAAAGAAGCTATGGCAAGACGACGATCAAACCAAGTAGTCTTTGATGTTCCAACCGATAAAGGTCGCTCGGTTTTGGGTCGGATTGCTTATGAAGCGCGGATCGCTAAAAGGTGGTCTCGAAAAGATGTTATCGATCGTTTGGGGGCTGCAGTTTATATCTCATCTGGGGAAATCCGAAGCCCTTATACGATTAGTGATTCTACGTTAAGAGCATTTGAGAAGGGTGCTCCCACTCGCGATCCGTTACTGATCGATGCCTTAGCAAAATTGCAGTATATTTCCCATCCTGCTGAATCGCGAGCATATACAGCCCAAGAGCTACGTTTGATTAGTTATGAACTGCTTGATGCCAAGACAGGTCAGCCCAAGCCTCGTAAACCTCCTTCTGCGGTACAGAGCGGCGAATCAGGCTTGATGCTATCGTCTTTGGCTAGCTGACTGAGCACGAACAATTGTTTTGATGCTGGGTTTAATAACCCTCCAATTGGAGGGTTAGTTTTTGGGGAAGTCAGGCTAGAATAGGGTTGGTTGTCCTGATTCATGTGAATTTTAAGTGGGCTATCAATTGGGGATGTCCACTTGGTTGAATCAGGGATTTGGGCGGGCGGGCACATCATTGCATACTTGTGTCCGTCCATCTTTCCTAAAGTCATACAGAGCGATGGATGAAATTGAGTGTACTGTAAATTTCGGCAAACTAAGTCTGCCGTTTGCTTGCGAACCAAACTCGGACGAATCACACAAATGCTGAAATTGAGGAAGAGTTTCCTGTACTCAAGATATAGCTTGTTTTACTCTTGTTTGCATTATTCCTATAGATAGATATTCTATCTTGTCTTTGTGAATCAGGCGCTGTAATTTAATCGCCTATTCTTTTTCTCGGTCCTGGTAGATTGAAAGGCTGCTGTCCATTTCTAGTTCTGATTGAGTTGTTGAATTAGCTCGGCTTCCTCTAAAACTCTAACTAAACTGCGATTGTTGATGTCATAGAGTGACTGTAGCAACTTCCCCACTGTCGAAGTTGTCCATTTTTTTGGATAGAGAACACCTTCCCATTCTGCTTTCTTGATCGTTCCTTGTATTTCTGTAGGCGTTAAATCTGTGTAGTCATTTTGCCAGCTATACGCTTGTCGGTGCAATAAAATTGGATCAAGATTGTATTCTTGGCAGAATCGATAAAACAAAGCGTGACAGCATGCGTCTCCGCTTCCATCACAGGTTCGTCCGACTTGAAACGGGCGTTTTGAGAATTTGCCCCATTGTTCGCAATCTTGCTTGTATTGTTCTAGATTATAGCTCGGGTACCAGTGAATGAGTTGTTTGATACCTCCTTCTGTTTTGACCAGGATTTCTGCTAGCCATTTGTTTATTTCGCTATCTAAACCTGCCCAAATGTGAAACTCCGGTGTTATGGCTTCTTCGATCTTTTGGTACGGCTGCATTGGGATGTCTCAGGAATTAATGTTGCTTCGGAAAACAGCGATAGCTGTTCATATTGTAGGTGTTGCTTCGTTTGTAGGAATTTTGATAAGCGATTGGGTTTCAGGGGTGTGATATCAACTCTGGTTGGAGTTAGGTCATCGCTCGTAAAGCGAATTTCATTATTTCCGTAAAGTCCTACAAGTTCAATTTGGAACAGCTCAGAAACTGTTCTTTCCGGATGATAATTCAGCGTGAGATTTTTGATTTGAATGTCGCGGTGATCGCAGCGTGTTTTGTACACTTCGCCGGGCTGAATCGGTGCTAGGTTGCAGAATGTGGTTTCTGTTTCAAGCGGATAAAGTACCCAAACACTTTCGCTGCCATCAATTTTGATGCGGTGGAATTTAGCAAACTGTTCAACAGCTTCGATGATTTCTTCGCATTGATCTTCTATCTGTGCCGCTTTCTTCAAATTACCGAGCGTAATTTCAGTCATGGTTTGTTTGACTAAGTTTCGCAGCAATTTTTCTGCTTGGAGTAATTTTGTTTCAGCGGGAAAGCCATCGGTTTGAATCTTTTTAGCCGATTGCCGAATCTGTCCTGGAAATTCAGCAATCGGTTCTAAGCGAGTTGGGGGGTTGCTCCATAATTCGCAGGCTTTGATATGTTTCTTTCCGCTGATAAACCCACCCGTTGTTTTTGCCTGGGTAGCATAGGATTGACGGTATTTTGGATCAATCAACCGGAATGTTCGATCGAGAACAGGCTGCATATAGTGAACGGTGATCCAAGAGCAGGAGCGATCTCGACGACGTGGACATTTCAGCGTACACTCGCTTTGCTGAATCATCTCGACCGTTCCTTTTACCCAGGGAATAAAAGGCGCGTTGGCTTTAAAGTCAAGAATTCCCTTTGTCCAGACGCGGTCCCCACATTCCAAGGGTAGAGCGATTGGATCGGTTGGTTTTGAGAGGAATGAAGCCAAGGTTGAGTAAGGCATAGCTAGTTTACGGAGCGACGATACGTTTTGTTGTATACAGAGCCGTTGAGCTAATGTTCTACTTTTGTTCGAGCAGCGCTGGGAATTGGTAGTAATCCTTGGAAATCCCAGATGCTGCGGGACTGTAACTCCTCGGTGACTTGGCACAGCTTCAATCTGGCTTCTTCTTCTTCTCTGCCTGTTTTGCTCAAATTGATGTGTCTTAAGGTGTGCCAAGCTCGAATTAGCTTTAATTCATCGACTTCCTTTAAAGGACGATGCGGAAAGCGTAGATCTGGGAAACTAAAGGGGATTTGCCATTCTCCTTCAGCGTTGATGCGCCCGGTCAGCCGATCAATAAAAAACTGGTAGAGTTCTAAATTGGTGACTCTACGCATTCTTAAATTCCAGTTATTTTGAGACTTTTTCCTCCATGTTTCAATCTCTTGAATGAACTGCTCGGTACTGATGTCAGCATCATTCTGCTTGACCGCTTGCCAATCTAAAGCAACGTCAAGGATCTGGTTTTGTAACAGCGTTGTGAATACTGTTAGTAGTGGATAAAGTTCGTCATTTTTTCCGTGTATGATGTTGTTTTGAATCAGGGATACCATTGGAGCCATTTCCCAAGGTAGATAGGGGGTGACTAAACACTGTACTAAGTACTTTAAGATCCTTCTTTCAGTAAGGTTTAGAGGATGGCTCTGAACTGGAAAACTATTGAACATACGCGTTTCTGGAAATCGTTGGAGCTGAGCGCTTAAAGTGTAGGCTCTTTTTGCTGGTTTTGCCTTTTATTTTGTGCTGTTAGCACCTGTGATCTTCTTAGATAATTTAGCGTTTACTTGAGCCAACAAAACTTGAGCTTGAGTCAAGCGAGATTGGGCTTTCAAAACCCTTCCAAAAATGAGTTAGCAATGTTACCAGACTATTTTTCGAGTCTGTGCTTTGTAGAATGATTGGGGCTTGGCTTGAAGGAAGGAACTCTCCTTCTAAGCTGCGTTCAACGGGCATAAGTGCACAAATTCCTTTTGTTGCAGTTGCGCCTGCGATTGTAATTGTTGCATCAACATCATTTTCGGTTGTATTGTCTACGATCAAAAATACCTGTTTTGTGTTTGGGTGTTTTGATCGTAGGTTTATTCCAAAATTAAACAGGGTCTTTTCTAACTCGGTTGAAGTAATGCTGTAGATGCTGGTTCTCCAAAGACTTACATCTTTCGCTTCGATGAGAACTAACTGAGTGATTAGAATATCGGGATGGATATCTGCCACAAACTCATGAACTCGGCGGATGCATTCATTTAGCAGGCAAAGTTGATTTAGAGACGTTCCTTGAATGAATCGTGGAAATTGCATTTGGCGGTGGTTGTTTTTGGGTGAGTCAATTGTACGGCAGATTGCCTGTGAAGCCGTTTGTAGTTTAAACACCATCACTGGCAGGGAGATTTTCCACTGCCAGTGATGGTGTTTAACTTATGCAAAGGTTTATTCGGCAAGCGAATTGTGTTTTCAGAGCCTGACTGTGGATAACGGCGTTAAATCACAGTAACTTTCTAAGAAAGATTACTGTTGTTCTACCAGTTGCTTTACCAACAGAGTCTGCTTAAGGCTCTAATTTCTTTGAGGTTGAGCGGTAAGTGCAGTTTCAATGCGTTCGCTGAGTTGTTCGCTACTTAGCTTGTAGTTTCTGTCTATGACGACAATTGGATAGCGGTAGCGATAGCGAGCGACTTCATAACAGGAATTAATTAAGGCGCGATCGAGCATCGGAATGACTTGGACCGCCAGATCAAGATTTCCAGTTGCCTCTTTGTAGTTCATCTGAATTTCTCCGTAAATTTCAGACAGTAGATTCACTTGATGGGGTGAAACTTGAATGCAAACGGCTTTGGGATCAAGAGTTCGGGCAATCCATTCCCAATCAAAGTCAGTTTCTAGGTTGACGCTGAGTGTTTGTGTCATACAGTTTGTCCTGTTGTAAAGGAGCGGTAGCGACAAAAGGTAGTAAGTGCTACAAAATACTGACCAACCAAGGTTCTAGTCGGATCAACATTCATAGTCTGATGAACTCATGAAGTGATAATGTGAGTATCTAATTTACCCTGCATCACACTTTCGACGGGCGTTAGCGATGACAGACAAGCAATTTTTTGTTGTCAGACGTTTCTTGTGTTGTAATTTCTACAAGCTCGGTAATGCTATACGGACGACAGCGACTGAAATACGATGGCGTTAGGTCGTAAACAGCTTCTGCAACTTGTTTAAGAACTCTAAAGTTTATCGCTGTGTTGCGTCCGTGGTATAACCCGCTAATTGTTCCTGGTGAGCAGCGGCTGCGTTCTGTAACCTGTGTTTGAGAAAGATTTAGTTCTTTGATTAGGTCCTGAAGCTTAAAGGTTACACCGATTGTAATAACAGGCTCGTGCGGTGGGGGATTAGGAGGAGGAGCCGTATCAAAATCAACAAGTTGAGCCAGCGTATGTAACCGAAAATATCGGCAGATAGCGATAATGCCAACTGCTTTAATTTCAATTACATCGTTGTTGAGCATTCGTTTTAGGGTTCGATCAGAAATCGTCCGGTGCAGGTCTGGACAGGTTTGTTTTATTTCTTGTGCCAGTTTTGACGTTCTCTGGATCTCCCACTGTTCCATGAGATCTTTAATTTTCCAATGAAAATCCATTTTACTTGGGTGCCAAATTAGGAGGAGGTTGGCAGGTAGAATCGTCTAGAGTTCCATGCTGAGGACTCCACCAACCGTTTGCTGTTCTGAAAAAGACCGCTGTCTGATGATCGGGTTGTTTTCGCTTGATCGCATCAGAACATCGAAGTAGATGTTTTGTTTGTTTGTCCTTTTGATATTCGTAGATCTCAAGGAAGCTTTGACAAACTGGGCATCTAACCTCAGTTTTCTGGGTTGACTCGGGTTTTGCCGTCTGACTAGTGGCAGATTTTGACCGGGGTGGTGTCCATTCCTTTCGGCTTTCATCCCAAAAGAGTACAGAATCTTCGCATTTCTCACACCTAAGGAAGAACCCTTTCTCTACCTTTTGCGAGGGTATTTTTACCATTGCAGTCTGGCAACTTGGGCACTTGGTACGTGATCTTGCGCGGTTTTTTTGAATTGTGGAAGGGTTTTGTGGGGAAGCTGAATGTGCTTCTTGGTGAAGTTTGACCAGTGATTGGCTCTTGTTCAAGGCAGGCTCCCAGTAATTTTGATGCCATCGAGTGAGCCAGGTTTCCCAATTTTCGTCGCCGTTTGCAATCTGGTCGAGGCTGATTTCCATGCCGGATGTGAACGAGGCTTCGAGCAGTTCGGGGAACGCCTTTTGTAAAAAGGCATCGGTTTGCATTCCAAGTTCTGTAGGATGGAGATGTGTTTTTATACGTTCAGCGTATTTCCAGTGCTTGATGCGTTCGATCGTATAAGCATAAGTGCTTGGTCTGCCGATACCTTCTATCTCCATCCGCTGAATTAAAGTTGGTTCGGTAAATCGAGAAGCGCTCTTGGTTTGCTTTTTGCTGTGATTGGCTTGCTGCAGCGTCAGGCTTTGATTGGAACTGAGTTGAGGAAGATCTGGCTTTTCCTGTAAGTTGTTCCAATATCGAAGAAAGCCAGTAAATTCAACGAGCTGTCCGTTTGCTTCCCAAAGTATTTCTCCAGATTGAGTCAATACTCGGGTTTGTTTTAGTTTTGCTGCATTGCATTGACTCGCGATCGCTCTTTTCCAAATCAGTAGATATAGATCAAACTGCTCGGCTGAGAGAATCCTTCTGAGTTCACCTGAACTTTGGCAGATATTGGTAGGCCGAATGGCTTCGTGCGCTTCTTGTGCGCCTTTTGGTTTGCGATGCTGATTTGTCTGGGTTGGAATGTTGGCGGGATCATTCTTTTCAAGCCACTGCCGTGCTGCGGCTTGAAAGTCTTGAGATACAGTTGTTGAGTCAGTCCGGTGATAGGTTATAAATCCTTGCTCAAATAGTTCTTGGGCGATTTTCATTGTGTCTTCGGGTGCCCATTTTAGTTTTGATCCGGCTGCTTGCTGCAAACTTGAAGTAATGAAGGGAGGGGGCGGGACCCGATGAACAATTTTTCCTTCAATTTTCGTAATTCTATGTGGATGCTGCCTGGCTTGCGCGACGATTTGTTCGGCTTCGGTTTCAGAAGTGACTCGGTCTGACTCGACGGATGGAGGTTCTGTTGAGCGATCCGTCGAGTCGTCGATCACAGTTGGATCGTTGTCCGTTTGGCTGGGAGCTTTTCGGAAAAATGCCCTGAATCCTTCTTCGTAGTCAACAAAAACAGACCAGTAATCTTTAGGTCTAAAGCTTTGGATTTGTCGTTCTCGTTCGCAGATTGTATGAAGCGCCCAACTTTGTACCCGTCCCATCGAGGAAGCTCCAATATTCCATAGGACTGGACTTCCAGTAAATCCGACTAGCTTATCTAAAATAGATCGGCACAAGCCTGCGAAAACGAGATTTTGATCAATTTTGCGAGGATTTGCAATTGCTTGCTGGACTGCAGCAGCAGTAATTTCACTGTAAACAACTCGGTCTGGATTGCGAAGATTTAGCGCTTGTTGAATGTGCCAAGAAATGACTTCTCCTTCCCGGTCTGGATCAGTTGCTAAAAAGATTCTGTCTGCTTGCTTTGCTGCTGCTTTGAGCTGTTCAATGACTTCTTTTCCTCGATCTCCGCGAGGAATAAATCGGTACGTTACTTTGTCGTCTTTGAATTCAAAGCCTAGCGCATTTTCGCCATCTTTAGCAAGTTCTCGAATATGCCCGACACTCGCCTTTACGATCCAATTAGGTCCTAAAATCTGCCGTAGCTTTCCCAGTTTCCCTCGGGATTCAACGATTAGGAGCTGTTTAGACATAATAGTTTATCGAAGTCATTAAAATGGCTAGCGTTTCTTCTAAAGGAATTTTGCTGTTCAATCTTTTGGGCGTAGAGACTCGTTCTTAGGCAGAATATATTGTAGATTCAGACATCTTGATAAGTATTGATTTTGGTGGTGTCGCTTGAATTTTCGAGGCGTTAAAACGGTTTCTTGGGTAAACAACGGCTGATTGAGATAAGCCCAAAACGGAAAGCGATCTGAGCGTTTCATTGGCTGAGATTTGCGTTGTTTGATTTAAGGTTGGTCAGGCGTAAACACGGTTTGGTGTTCGGTTTCCTGATTGTTCTATGGTGTCGATCTGTTTACTGATGTAGTGTTTGTCAATCTTTTTGTTTCTTGAGTGATCGTTTAGTTTATGCAATTGAAACATCATCGAAGGGTTGATGTAGAGTCTGACAGTTGTTTCAACTTGACTGATATCCGGGTAGACTTCTGAAAGATGCCCCAGTATTAAGTTAAGGTCTTTGCATTGCTGTAAGATGCGTTCGTTTTTATGAAACTAGATTGAGTTCGACAAAAGTGACACTGTGATTGGGCTTTGTTTGAACAATCGCGAATGAGGAATTTGAGACTGTCTTCGGGGACTCGGCAATCGTTTTTCTTGGTAAGACATTCTAGCTAATGCGGTAATGATTGGAATTGAGACCTGGCTTGATTCAGCTGCTGCTCGAATTGGAGTTCCGCTGCGAACGAGATCAATTAAATTTTGAACTTTTCTGACGATTGGATCACTGGCAGGGGTGTAGCCATTTTGAATGGCGATTTGTAGACCGTTCTCTAGATCATCAGCTGTAACTGAACGACCCGATACCGTCAGCGGTTGGAGTAGTGGATTGTTGGTAATTCGAACGCCGATGTAATTAGTATTCTGTTTGCTGGGAACCAGGTTAAATACGTAATTTCTAGTTTGCTTTTGGCTATCGATCGTCCTAATCTGTAGGTTGGTGATGTAGGCTCGCGTTGAACCTGGAAAGTTAAGTGGGTTGATCGGTCTGAGATAGATAACTTTGGTTTGTCTAGAACCAATGGGTGCATCGGGAGTGTAGACCGTTTTCGAAGGGTCAGCCAACAGAACGTGTTCGATGACTTCATCGGATTGAGTAAAGTCGATGGTGGTTGCTCGTCCAGCAATAACTCGTACGTCGAGTGGACTTGTGATGGCAATCTGGCGATCAATCAGTTGGTAATTTCCTGTTGATATGAATTGATTTTTGGTTTGTGCGGTTGCAGCAGGAGCATTGAGAATACTGACTCCAGTCCAGATTGATGTAATGGCTGCAGCAATGACAAATGTTCTCATGGATTAACCTTCAAAATATTCTGAGCGACGATGGTTACAGTTGCTCCGCGTTCAAGCACAGTAACGTTCGGTAGATTTTGTTGTTGTTGCGCTTGCTCACGGTCTTTGAGACGACGTTCGATTCGCTGAGCAGCAGGCTCTAATGCTCCTTGGAGAATTGCTCCTACAATATTTGGATCTCGACTTTGAGTTACAGTGCTTTGGGAGAAGCCCCCGCTTCCAAACGAACTGTTACTTTGGGTCTCCGGTTGATTGAGAACTTCTCCAATGCGACCAAGCCCGCCAATTGCGCCAACCAGTAAGTCGTCGCCTCGAAGCAGGGATGAATTGATCTGGTTTATATTTCGTCCTTCTAAAGGTCCACCGTTTGCACTACGAACTACTAAAATATTTCGGGGTAACGGATATTGTTGAACAGTGCCGTTTTGGTTGCGAATGACCGCGATCACGTCAGTTCTGGGAATGCCGTCTGTTGCAGTTGTTTGTGTGATTAGCGTTGTTCCTGCGGGTAAGGCAATGCTGCCGTCACCGGCAAGTAACGGCTGCGTTAATTCGATCGCACCCCGTTCTGAAGTTTGGGTTCTACCGTCAGTTCCCCAAATTAACGGGACTTTTACCCGACCTTGAACCGAAGTTCCCAGCGTGACTTCTTGGGTTTGGCGGCTTTTTTGCTGGACGGTCTGGGCAACGGCTGCTGCATTTTGAGTTTGGTTGAACTTAGGTGATGCTGCAATTTCTGTTGGGATAGCTGCAACCGGATCTATGGTTGTTTCTACTGTGGAAGTGTCGACGGGTGTAGCAGTCGTTCTTGCGAAACTGTCTGCTGCTGTGAACATTGCCAGATCTGAACTAGAGATAGGTTCGTCTTTGCTGGATTTTCGCTGAATAGAATCTAATGTGGCTTGCGGTGCGGAGGCAGCTAAACGACTAGAATCTGACTCGGTTAGGACAGGGGCGCTACCAATAATTTGTTGGCTGTTGAGGATGCCAATCTCACCCGGAGTTGGAACGACATTTTCTGGTGTTGGGGGGCTTCCAATTGTTGCTGTTTCAATCGCTGCGGATTGCTGGTCTGTTGGGGTTTTTGGTTCTGTGCTACCGCGAACGTCCAGCGCCGTGTCAGTTGCTGAGATTGCACTATTTGCCGAAGTGGCAGATGCTGTTTGCGACGAGCGATTTTCTGTTCGGTTGCTTTCGCCTTCTTGACCAAGTTCTGAAAGTTGTCTCCAACGTTCGAAGGGATCAACGGAACGTTTTTGCGGTTGTTGAGTTTGTGTAGGAGGAGTCGAACGTGTTTGAGATACCGGTGCAGGTGCTGTGGCGATTGGACGAGGAGGTGCGGGTGTGATGCGCTGGGGAGGCGTGCTAGTGGTGGTTGGTGCTATTGGCGTTGTTCTTGCAGGAGGGCTTGTGGTGGTCGAAGTCCGATTTGTTGAATTGGGTTGATTAGATTTGGGAGTTGGTCGGGGAGTTGCTGCAGGTTTTCGAGATTCATCGACTTGTCGCTGCTGCTCGGCAAAAGCCAGTCGGCTTTTAAGTTCTGCTGTTTGATCAGGAACACTAGCAGTTGGGGTCGGAGACGGCTCAGGTGCTTTTGCTTCTTCGGGTGGAGGTTTGGGTGCTAAGAATCCAAACCACAGTAAAGCTCCAGCGGCGATCGCGCCACCGATTCCTCCGACGACTGTGACGGCTCGAATGCTTCCTTTTTGTTCATTCGTTCGAGCCGACGGTGTTTCTTCGTCCTGTTTGAGCTGGTACTCTTTGCTAATCAGTAGATCTTCGCTGGCATTGTAATTTCCAGCAATCTGATTCACATCATCGCTGCTGATTGACTCTTCGTCTTGATCGATAGCTTTTTCGGCTGTTTCGCTAGCACCGTCTTCTTCGGGTGAATGGTTTGCTTCGTCTGCAAATGCTTCGTCGATGAAGTCATCGCCATAATCTTTGAATGGAGAAGCTTCTTTAGCGAGTGGTGGGTTTACGTCGGGTTCAGACGAGGATTCAAACATTCTAAGTGACATGATTTGTACCTATCTATGGCAGCTGGTTTTGATTTGGTTTAAAGGGAGCCATCTGGGTAATTTCTAACCCAGCGGACCTAAATTCGTAGATTTTTTGATCAATCCCGCTTGCGTCATTACCAAGTGGCGATTTTGGAATTTCCACTGCTCGAACGGTAAATGTCCAGTTCAGCGGGTAAGACTTGGTTTCGCTGGTTTGCTGGTTGACTTCCACTCGTTCTGCAAGCACATCAACATCCCATGTGCCGATTGCAGTTTGTCGTGGCTCGGAGACATATCGAACAATTATTGTGCTTCTGACGGTTCCGTCGAAAATGTCGCTGGGCGTGAGTTCTGCGATAATGGGCTTGCTCGCTTCGGCAAAACGAGGTTCTAATAACAGTGTAGCGGCGTTTGCGGCGGTTGTGATCTTTCTGCTTCCAACACTGACCCCTTTATCGGCTGCATTTGATCCGGGTACTTTACCATCCCAGCTAAAGGTTAAAATAATCCAGTTTTGAACAAACCTCTGAATCACTTGTGGGTAGCGGAACAGTCGATCTTGTTCGGAAATGTAGAAAGTCGAGCCGTTTACTAATTGGACTTGCGTTGTTTTTCGTCCGACTAGTGCATTCACGCGTGCTGCAATAAATAGATTGCTGAACAGATTGATAATTCCAACGGCAACCGCAACCAGTGCACAAATTGCTAAAAGGTTTTTTTGCTCAGGCAGCAAGGGTGCCTGATATTTCTTGATCTGCATAGTTAAGGATGTCTCAGTGTGTGAATGGTTGTGTTATCTCATTTTGGTGATCGCAATACTGGCAGCGGTTCCTAGCGCGTTTGAAATGCTATCAGTGATGCCTTTAACGTTTCCTGACACGCCTTGATACATTGCAACTCCTCCCCCGCCTGCAATTAACACAGCTAACCCCGGAGAGAAGATGCTAAGAAACAGCAAAAACGCTAAGTCACTATCGCTAATAGAAAACCCCTGACCTTGATTTTGAGCGCTTGTCATGACGACTGAACAAAGCCCGACGATGATGTTGTATCCTAGCTGAATGCCAATTAAGCTAAACATTCCGATTAGCCATGCCAAGATGGGTCTACCCTGAAACGGTAAAAGACTTAACCCCATTGCGATGGGAGAGAATAAAGCGGTGAGTAAAAGAGCTGCTTCTAAAATGTTGACGAATGCCCATTGAGCGGCGAGTAGAAGCTTTCGAACCAGAAATAGAAACGGACCGCTGATATCGATCGAGAAATTCTGAATGTCCGGGATATCAAAATTAATGCCAAATCGATTTTGGGCTTCATTCAGAATTTGTCGGACTAGCGGTTGTTTTTCTTGCCAGCATTCTTGCAGTTTGCCGGGAGGTAATCCTTTACACTCATTGTAAATGCTGGCGATTCGATCTCTTACGGCATCTGAAACGACGATGTTAGAGGTTGCAGCTTGGAATGTTGCTTCTCCGAGCTGTAGTCTGAGCACCCCCTGAACTTGAGCCTGTCCTACGTTTTTAATTAGCATGACGGATTGAGTTAGTAACCCCCCGTTTCCTCCGAGAAAAATGACGATAACAATAGGCCAGACAAACATCGTTGCAAGTTCTGCCCAACTTTGGCGATCGATAATTTCTTTTCCTTGGGTAAAGACAAGGTAAATAATAGAAAGTGCTGCAAACAAAAGTCCAAGTCTGATTAACGCAATCCACAGCGCTGAGTTCGGATTGAGGGCTTCGTTCCACACTTGCTGCCACGACTCGAACGTAGCGCGAGATAATCCGATTGATTGCTCTAGATTGAGCAGCGCACTGTTGTTTTGGACATCAACTTGAGCTTGGGCAAGAATCGAATGAAACATGAATTCTGAAGATAGGGTAGGGTACGTACCACTCGAATGAGTGGTACGCGGAGTTAACAAAACTGAGCGTTGATTAGTTGTCGGGCTTTCCGAGCGTGCCACCGCCAAATAAGGTGACTCCACCGGCTTGCCGCACGGCGCTGTTTGCAGCACCAGAGGTCTCCCGACGATCAGCAATGTTGCTAACTTGAGCTTCCTCTGCTGTTTGGGCAGCTAAAACATTCCCAACCGCTCGATCGACACGTCCTTGTTGAGCTTCGTTTGCCAGAGTCTGAGTTACTTCCCCAGTCAGCGACATTTGCCTGGAGATGTTTTGCAAAATCTGCTGGCTGACATCCAGATTCTGCGATTCTTGACCCAGGTTTTTATTGCTATTTGTTGCTTGTTCGGTTGCCTGCATGACTTGAGAGGCTCGATTTTGAGCCTCTCGGCTCAAGGTGGCTGTTTGCATGGTTGTTAAGCCAGTGGTTCGAAAGCCTTCATTGGATTGGTCGTTGCGGATTGAGTATGATCCTTTTCCGGGCGTTTGGTTTTCAATTCGTTCAGCAACTTGTCCTCCTGGAGTTTGAGTGCTTGAGCCGCCGAGAAGCAACTGAGTCAGTTGTCCTAAGTCAGGGGCTTGAAACGAGCCGATCGTGTTCTTCAACATTTGGGGCATGTTTTGAAAAAAGTCAGTTACCTGCTGAACAATTCCCCGTCCTTGATTGAGATTTTCTTGGACAAAGTTTTGGCGCTGCTGCTGAGTTTCCTGCGGAGTGGCAACGATCGCTCCGGCTTGTCCTGTTTGTTCTGACACAAACGGAGGTGTTCCGGGTCTTGTTTGAGCAATTGCGCTCGGAGTCCAGACTCCGATAGCAACGGCAGCGGCTCCGGCTGTGATCCATGTTTTAGTCTTCTTCATACTGTTAACTCGCCTTTTTCGAGTGTGGTTGCGAACCTTCAGTTTTTGCTGAAGGTGCTTGTTTAGTAGATTTTTTAACAATGTGCATAGCAGCAGATTCTGGCGATCCGATTGTTTTGAGGCTGTTGCCTTCGTGACGGGCTTGGAAAAGTTCACGACTGAAATGGCTCATTGCCATCAGTCGACCTTTAGCTGTATTTGGATAAAGCATCATGATTCGGTTGCGGGCTGCGACTTCTTCGTGGTTGTTTGCAACTGAGGCGAGAACCATCTCGCCTGGGTAAAACTTGACTTCCCAAAACCGTCCTAGAGTCTCGATGATCCAGCACGAACACATTTCATCGGGCTTGGGACGATAAGCATCTGAGGCGTTTTTGGCAATGATGCTTCGTGGATAGCCAAAAAATTTCTCGTATGACGGG
This sequence comes from Leptolyngbya sp. AN10, assembly GCF_050565645.1. Lineage (NCBI taxonomy): Bacteria > Bacillati > Cyanobacteriota > Cyanophyceae > Leptolyngbyales > Leptolyngbyaceae > Leptolyngbya > Leptolyngbya sp. AN10. Next base: position 31,373 of record NZ_JBNXVP010000001.1, on the reverse strand, counting down.
ATGGCTCCGTGGGTAATTCTTCCAGTTAGCCGATAGTTCATATTTTGGATAATCTGGCTGCCCGTTGCACACAGCGCGATCGAGTCGGGATCTTGTGCTAATAAGAGCATGGCGATTCCTTCTTTTCGTCCGGTCGCACAGGTTTCACCGACAATTTGGGCAAAGCCTTCTTTCTTGAGCAAAACAGACAATTCGTCACCAACGAACAGGCTCTTCGGATGAGAGAGTGCATTTCGGATGCAGGCTGTGTGTGCCGAAATTGCCATCAAGTAGGCATCTTGTTCATTGGATAAATCGCTTAACCCAAAGAATTTAACCGCTGGTTCTGGAGAAAAAGAGCTAGGACGACCGACTGCTTTACCTAATCTTGAGACTAGGAGCGCTGAAATTTGGCTGTTGATTTGGTTGAGTGCTCTTGCATCGATTTGTTCAAAAGACTGCAGATTGAGTCGTTCTCTAGAACAAAAGCTGAGTAGGTCTTTAAGAACTGGCATTTGCTGCCATTCTGGAGATTTCCAACCCTGTTCAAATGCTTTGTTGTAGCGATCGATGATCTCTGGGTCTCTGAGAAACATATCTAACATCTTGAGTAGTAGTGCATCTACTCGTTGAGCAAGCGCTGGGTCGTGGAGTTTGCCCATTGAAATTGCTGTTAATGCTTTTCGGATAAATTCTTTCCAAGAGTTAAGGCGCGTTTCTAGTTCTTCTCGATTGCCTTTGAACTTTCTGAGATCCGGGGGTTCTAGCAAGTTTGAACTGCCTTTGCTGATGTCGTAATATGCACCTTGAGAGCCAAGTAGTTCGACTGCAACTTTGAAGGTACTGTTTGTGCCTGATGAAATATCCATTCCGACTACCGGGATATTTTGTCCTAATGCGTCAAGCATAAATCTCCAAGCTGTGACCGATTTTCCAGATCCTGATGTCCCAATGATCAGTGCTCGTTTTGCTTCTCCAGAGAAGAGGTCGATGTAGATCGGTTTTCCCCCTCTTGATGTTAGAAATTCAACCCCTTTACGATCAATGTTGTTGGGTGTGGTCAGCGGTAATAAACCCGCAATCGTTTGAGTGTCAGGAACTAATCGCCGCTGGCTCAGAAAGTCGCTGCTGTGTAATAGCCATTTTGAAGTGACAGGTAAAGTCTGAAGCCAAATGTCCCACGCAATATTGTCTTCTCTCAATACGCGTGCGGAATCGAAACTGTTGCACATTAGATCGCAGGCGTGTGTTAACTCTTCAGCGGTATTTCGATAGACTACGAAAACCGGTGCACAGTTAATTGCGCGTGAGCCTTCGTAGATTTTGCGCTGTGCTTCAAACGACTCTTCAGCTTTTACTTCGGCTCCAATATCTCGACCTTGTCCTTTAGTAATGGCGCGAGTCCGGGCTGCTTTAGACTGTTTTGCTTGGCGAGCGAGGTTGTCTTGAATAATAACGTTGTTGGTTGTGCTCAACTCAATCCAGCTTTCGGTGTTATGAACGAAGGGGGCACTGGTAATCTTCCAGATCCATTTGATTTGCTCCCGGGTGTTTACCCATCCTTCTGGTGCATCAGCCATTGTTAAGACAGCGCATTCTTTGGCTTTGCCAGGAATGTAGACTCGATTCGTATTGTTGTTGTGCTGTGGGCATGATGATTTCCCATTCCATCCTTCGATTAGAACCGTGACGGGATGTTTCTCAGTTGTTTTTCTTTCCGAGATTTCAACACCTTTGTGGGTTTCTTCAAGCGTTAAAACCTGAGGGATTTCGGGTGCAGGAGCATCGTTGAATCGATTCCATAACCATTCCCAGAGTTCTTTACTGTTGCATGCTCGAATCGGCAGTCCGATTTTGGTGCCGAGCGTTAATTCCCATTGTACAAATCCTTCTTGATAAGCTTTTAGCAACAGGCTTTTGTAGAATTCTTCTTCGTAGAATCTTTTGTTGTCGGAAATCATGCTGAGCAAGTTGTTGGTCATCTTGCTGATTCCAGCGATCATGCGACCCAGCGGATCATTACGATAATTTGTTCCATCTTTTCCTGCAGTCCAGGTGCAAAAGATGATTTGGCTCCAGGTTTGTCGGGTTCCTTTTCGGCTTAATTCCTGGATTCTCAGTTGTTCATTGCGAAGTAAAACAGAGACCGGGGGCAATTTGCAATTTGCAGCTTGTTCTGATATTTCTTGTTGCCGCTGCTTATCGTTGCTGTAGCTTCCTGTACAGAACGTGACTCGTTCTCCGTGGGGCAGTTCTTTGGTGCCTTCCTCGATCGCTCGTGAAATTTCTGCAATTTCGTTGCTGTATAAGACATCGTGAATACCGTCGTTGTAGAATCCGAATACAAGTTGATATTGTTCACCTTGCTCTAGGAGAAATGCTGCAATTTCGCGATCGTCTTTTTTGATTTCTGCAATGCAGCACAGGTTGAGTTCGTTTTGAAATGGCATAAAGGTGCTTTTGCCTCCGCTTAGCTTGGGAACAGAAAGGGGTTTTAGCCGAATGCGAATTCGGTCATCCGGAACACGGGTGCGGATATATGGAGGACGGAATTTAGCAATCGGCGAGATATACAGATTGCGAATGTCAATCCAGTCGCCGCCTGTTTTTCCTCCAGGAGGGTTGCGAAATTTGTCGGTGAATCGGTACGGTTCTTTTCCTGTTAACAGCCACCAGCTGAGTCCGAGCCAGAAGGTGCTGACTCCAAACCAAACGTTTCCTAAACTCAAGAGTCCATTGGTCAAGACATAGCAGACGATTGCAATAGCAATAAAAGGAATGAGCTGCTCGGCTGGTATGAAGCCGATGCTGGCTTGTTTACCAAGAATTTTGTTGACTTTGACAAAGTCGCGTTCTACATCTCGTTGCATACCAACCGATCACTCATAAAAGAACAATGAACGAAGAAACTGGAACTAAAGCGGTGCTACGCTTTTTTGACAAACAGGGCGGTTAGAATGTCGATCGCGATTACCATTGCAATTGCGATTGCGACTTGCGTGACGATCGGTCGCCAGTCATTCCCCTGCTGCGCCTGGTTGTAGGCATAAAGCGCAGCAGCTACGACTAAAAGCAAAAATGCCAAGCGAAAGAGGTTGAAGACAAGTCCAATAACTGCTGGTGGGATTGCTGTACTGCCGGATTGGGCAGCACTAGCTGTCACAATTCCGGTGATGAACGTTTCAAGACCCGATAAAAAAACTGCGTGAGCTGGCGTTGCCATGTTGACGATCACGCCAATCGTTAGAGCAGCCGTCATCATGTGCCAGGGGCGCAGGCGAGTTTTTAGCACACGCTCTAGCAGCGGGGTCGATTTGCCAATATACCAAGTGCTAAGCGTAATAATTCCGGTTGCTCCAAGTGTGGCAAGTAACAGCGGATCTTGGAAACCAAGATAAAGAGCAACAAAGCCTGCAAGTAGCACAAGCGAAATGTTGATCGAAGAGAGCGCACGAACTTTGACGCTGTTGCGGATGTTTTGATGGTTTTGTTGAGAATTCATAGGTTTGGTGTGGTTATGAATGAATCGAGCTGTGTTGAATGCGTGAACGACAGACTTGAAGACAGTGAAAGGCGTATGGTTGAATTGCCACCCTCGCTATTCCCACAAGTCCTCGGGGCTGCAAGGATAAACGGAGAATCCGATTCGACTATCTGTGCTGGTTTTTCTGTACTTTGATGTTTGAAGTTGCATAGTTTGAGAATGAATGTTCTAAACAATTGACTACATCTCTGCTTGCGAAGATGTAGTGCGTTCCTTCTGCTGACCGACCTGGGCTTGGTTTCGCTGCGGATCTCGTTCGCTTTGCGCTTCGCTAACTGATTCGAGAAACTCGTTCAAGTAGTCGGCTGGAATTTTGTTCTGGCAAATATGCGCGACTTGCTCTGGTTCGCGAGCTGAGATCGCGTGAAAAACTGTGTCCTCATCTTTGTCGATAATTTCGATGATGAACTTTCCTTTGTTTGGTCCCTTTTTGACTTCGATCGCTTCGATTTGGAAGTCTGGTTCTTCTGAGTCTCCGATAAAGGCAACGCGTTCATCGTCGGCTGTTGCAGGATCAAAAAGGTGTTTGTAATCAGGATTAATTTTGAGATGCTCGACTAAATCCTGACCGTTTGTCTCACTGACGTAGCGCTCGGTTGTTTGTGGAAGCTCTAGAAGTTTTTTGTGTTCTGTTTCTTCGAGTTGATTGGTGTGAATGTTCCATAGGTTTGCTTCTGTTTTAACAGCCTCAAAGATCGTGTTGTTGCTGGTGTCAAAGATTTGAACTTGGCACCCGACTTGTCCTCCCTGTTCAACGCTCTCGGCTTCGATGGGTGACGTTTTCAGCGTTTTTGTATCAGAAAGAGGAATTCCATTCTTGAATTCTTCCTGGCTTACTTCACGAGTAACCCAGGCGTAGCGCACTAATGCTTCGGACTGGGGTGAGGGAACGGCTTCGACAGTATGGGTTACTGTTCGTGCTTCTTCAACAGACTGTTCTACAGGTGTTTCTTTGACAGCAGGAACGACGACGCTCTTAGCTTCGTTGCTGGCGGTTGAGATTGTTTGGGATTCGACCTGTGTGTCTGTTTCAGGTGCACTGGTCGATCTCGCTTGGGGTTGTAGCTGCTCTTCTAGCTGGACTTGCTCTTCGGCGGTTGTTTGCTGTTGACTAACTGCAAATTGTTCTTCTAGCTTTGTGATTGCTGCTTCCAAGGCATCCATGCGTTCGCTTAGCTTGTGCAAGTGTTCTATGATTTGGGCTAAGCGGATTTCGATGCTGTCTCGATCATCTAGGTTGAGTGGCTCAAGCGGCTTGAGCTTTGATTCTTTACTGTCAGAAGAAACCTTGTTCTCTAGCCCGGTGATTTGGTCTCCGAGTTTGTTAGAGACGACAGCTAGCGTTTGCGAAACATCTGGATCTTCATTTCCAGCTTGTTCAACTGAACGTGCTGCAATTGGTGTTTCAGTCTCACCAGATGTGTCATCAGAACCTGAAGTTTTTGGCTCCTCGCTTTCTTCTTGTTCCGGTTGCGGTAGTTTATTAACGCGTTGAGCTGCCTGGTTGTACCGATTATCGACATTTTGAAGTAGTTCTTCTGCTGTCTGGGTGTTTGCTGCTGTTTGCTCTTCGCTTTCTTCCTGCCCTAGCTGCGGTAGTTTATTAGCGCGTTGAGCCGCGTTGTTGTACCGATTCTCAAGATTTTGAAGTAATTTTTCCGCTTCGTCTAGCTGTCTTTGTACAGGATCATCGCTAGGAAGCATTGCAACCGCCGTCGCAATTGCTTGAATCCCGAGTCCAATATAGGTTTGTCCATTGACTTCTGATCCAGCATGAGCCATTCGATGTCCCAGATTCTCGATATCGTTCAGGTGCCGTTTTTGTTCATAAATTTGGTTCTCGCGTGTACTTTGTGGGTGAATCCGAGGGCTTTTCCGAAGTAAGCGGCTGCTTTGAACGCTTACTCCGTCACCTTTTTCTTCCTCAATTTCATCGATTGAGCCTGCATCATCAATGTCTAGTCCCTCAAGATCTTCTTCAAGTGGTTCTATCAGTGCTTCGAGTTCCCCCTCGATCGTTTCTACTTCATATTCAACCGCACCAACCTGTAGTACTGCCTCTAATCGAGAAGGATGGAAGTATTGCTCATCGCGGGGTTCGCTCAGTTGCTCCTTGAAATGATGGTTTAGTGCTTTGACTAGAAATTTTCCGGAGACGGTGTCTTCAGGATCTTTTCTTAAAAAGAACATTAACCCTCCCACCTCTCCGTTCTCGCGATCGCGCCAAGTCATTCCAACTTTGGCAGTCCCGCGCTGATCGCTGAACTCTTCGAACGTTTCTTTGACTTCTCCCCAGGAGCCAAAACTCATTTCATTCGCTGTAGCATGCTCAATGAATGCATCCAGCTGTTTTGTGATATGCCGAACTTTTGCAGGGTCGTTTGCAATCCCGCGAAATTCAAACTGTGGTTGTTTCGGAGACGATGAGTTAACGGCTTGTGAAAGGCGAGGTTTTGTTGTTGCCATACGCAAGAACCTAGAAACGCTGAGCGATTCTGGAGAAAGAACGGTTTATTGCAATCGGAAAAACTTGAGCTGGATTGAACGCAACTTTCATGGGTTCATCCAGAGAGGAAAATGGAAGGGCGAAGTTTTTGGAAATCTCCTCTTGCTCCACTAAGAGGATTTAACCCGAAAGATCTTTGCCCCTCTCTTTATATTTATAGATGACTTTCTGTTAGGAATACTGGCTAAATTCTAAAAAGTTTTAAAACTTTAGATTCTCTTTATTATCTATTTTAGATTTCCTAAAAGGCTTGCCACGTAAAGAGTTAATGCCAATCTAAGTAATAGAAAAAACGACTATTTTAGGCTGATTTTATAAGGGTATAACGGCGTAAATTTGTAAGGTTGTATGCTTGTATGGTTGTAAGTATGTCATTTCTTCTAACAAGAAACGCAAAAAAAAAAGCCAAGGATATCCTTGGCTTTTTCATTCATGCTTAAACAATCTCCTAGTCCAGACTAAATCCACTGGTGATTGTGTTCGTTGTCTGTTTAGCTTCAAGTTGCCGATTGTTAGTTTTTGCAGATGGAGATTGTGGTTCGCTTTTAACCATTGTTGCTACGTAAGATTTGCTTTCATTAGATAGTTCTTGATGAACATCGTTCGTTAGAACGTTTCCCTTAAAAATCGGCTGGCGATTTCTTCGGAGTGTTGTTTCCCCATCAGGTGAGATACAGGCTTTTAAATCCCCCCAAACTAAAGTGAGTGGAGCTTCTTGAGCCGGAGACCGTTCATAAGTTTGCTTTAGCTTATTCATCAGTTGATCGGTGAAATCTTGCTCGGCTATCGATGTCTCCTGCGTAGATGTTGCTTCTGCTTGATTCAATTCAGGCGGTTTAATTGATGTTGGAATGACATCTAGAAACACGGCTGATTTGCTTTTGACTCTGAGAACTGCGTCAAACGTTGTTCCTATACAAAGCTTTGGAGATTCTTCGGCAAAGATTCCCAATCTTTGCCCATTGATCTCGACAACAGGAGCGCCGTTGTAACGTCGGTAGTCAGAGTGGGCTTTATCTAACTCAATTTTGCCGATTCCACAACTTAACGGTTGAGCAGTCCAAGCTTCAGTTGTAAAGTCTTGTCCTTTTAGCTCGTTTCTGTTGATGCCGATGATAGTGAGCGGTTCGATCTTTTTCTCTTCAAGCCTTTGTGCAATTTGATCGGCAAACAAATTGAAAACAAGCGCAGCTGTGCCTGCTTTTTCTGAAGGCTCAATCAAGTTTCCATAATGTTCAGGTGGAATAATTCTTAGATCAGAGGGGATTTCTAGATCTTCGATCACCTGACTCAGGGTTGGGCTATCTTTGAAGTGTGCTTTAAGAGATTCCAGCTTGGCTTCTGGAATATTTTTCAAAGCGAATTCAACTGTGGGTAAGGCTTTGTTCATGACAATATCGAAGGTAATGCCATCATCGGTCAGCGCCATTTCCCAGGGCAGTACAAGATCGCCGTCTTTTTCTCCGAAGGGAACTGATAAAACAAAGGTGTTGCGAGGAAGTGCTTCACTCGGTAAGGTGTAGTTTGGTCTTTCTTCAAAGGTGACTGGAATTTTCTTTGCAATTTCGAGACATTTGGTTTGCGTCCTCCAGGATTCAGGTTGAGTGTGCTGACTCCGCCAAACGGCAGCGGCAGCGATCATTTTCTCTTCGTCAGATGGGAATAACTCGTTGAGTTCTGAGCGAAAGACTTCGTAAATTTTGCCGATACTTTCATTGGTTTCCTTACGGTTAAGATCGGGATCAATTTCCGCCATTGCTCGATCAAATCTGTTCTTTAGTGATTGTGGATCTACAATCTGGATTGAGCTGGTTCCATCGTTGTTGCGGACGAATTTATTGGGTTTTCCGACCCATTCGTCTGCTTTGACGATCGCATCTAGCGCATCTCTTCTCGCTTCGCCTTCAAGATTTAGGCTGTCGAGAAGTGTATCGAAATCTTCTGGAAATAGATACTTGAAGTGATGCCGTTCAATCGCCGGAATCTGTGTTGCTTCCCAGAGCGGATTAACAATTTCACGCGGGAGAACGTTGAGCGAACCTGTTTGTTCGGCGGGTAAGGGGTAGGTTCGATAGAGCCGTCGATCCTCGTCTTTCATAAAGTCGAAAAAATGAGACGGGTATAACTCTCGAAAGTCTTTACACTCCTTGAGCAGGGTATCTCCAGCGATATTGATCTCGCGTCCGTTAGGCAGCGTTACGCTTTCGATGTCGGTGAGCCGCTCAGAGTTTTTCTGATAGTCTACTTCCACTTGTAGTCCGATCATTAGTCGATCGAGCAGATTGCGTTTGTAGAGTCCAAAAAGTTCTTCTCGCACACCGGCATTTTCTTTGAAGGTGTCCAGTCCGTTTTTAAAGAATGTCCCGTTTCCTTCATTTAGTCCACCTCGGAAGATTAACTGATCCTGGCTGTTTCGGACGTACACCGTGTTTTCTTTGTCGATGTTCAGTTGCCAATCATTAACCTTGAATCGATAGGTTTCTTGGTCTTCTGGCGTATACAGCTTTAATGTTTGTGCTGCGCCTAGAATCTGTTTTGCGGCTAGGCTGGCTTTCGGAATTGCTTCTTGGTCAAACTCTGCCGATTTCACCCGCCCAATGTTAATGGCAACTCGACCGACATCGTTTTGACATGCATTATAAGCAACTTGATAAAGCGGTAAATCGTCGGTGTAAGCGACTTTCTTTCGCTGTACAACTGGAATGAACTCTCCATCTTCACCAGCTCTTAGAGCTTCTTTTGCAATCGTGGGAATTTTGTCAGCAGGGCTACAAACGATTTGGTCTCCGTCGAAATCGCCTTGATGATATTGTTCTGCGTCCTCTGGATTAAACCAGAAAACGCCTTTACTTCGACAAAGTTTTGGGTGCCGCACGTTTTCGTAGACTCGAATGTTGTCTCGACTCACGATTGGATACCGGGTAACCACAACGTCTCCTTCCGGTAAATGGGGAATGCATACTGTTCCTCGTGGTAAATCAGCGTTGGGTAGCGCCATGCCGGAACTATGTTGAAAGCCACTCTTAATAGAAAGTTCTTTCCATTGACCGGCAAGAAATTCGCGCATTCCGGTGACGATCTTGGGATGAGTGAGAAGTTCACCATTCTTATCAGCGCGTAAGATTTTAACTAAGCGCTGTTCGTTCTTTTCATTGTCTTCGCTTCGAGTTGTTTCTCCTTCGAGTGCTGATAGAACATCAAATAAAGCATCAAACTCTTCGTCATCGGTTTGTTTTTGTCGTTGAGCTAGGTCTTCGTCGTGTTTTTCGACGATGTGGCGTGCGAGCGTCAGTGGATCCCGCTGCACAGAAGCAAGTGCTTCTGCTTTTGCTTCGGTAATGGGTCCTAAATCTTGACGAATGGCATCTTCACTGAACCAGACGTTGAATTGCCACGAACTATCGTAAGTTGTGACTTTTGAGTTACTGCGATTTCCGAGAATTGCTTGCGGCAGCTCGTAGTCGCCGCAAGGAAACCATTCTGCTAATTTGTCTTTGTTGACACCTTTAATGGATGAACGATCTAAAATGATGTCATAACCTTGAGCTTCTGTTAAGCGAGTGTCTGGCTGAAAGGTTCCTTTTGCTAGAAACGAATGTTGAGGTTCAGCTTCGGCTCCGGATTCCCAGTTTTGCATCCAGGCTAGGCGAAACTGAAAAGCTCGATTGCGATCGCAGCCCATTTCGAGGGCAAGGCTTGGAGAGATCTTGCCGTGGCAATCTCCGGTTTTGAATTCAGCAAACTGTGGATCCTCGAAGTCCACAATTTTGATCCTCAAGTTGTCTTTAACATCGATGCCATTAAAGCAGTCGCTGACCAATAGTCCTCCGTAGCGGCAGGCTCCATCTCGCTGAGATTCAAAGATGGCTCCTTGTTGGTCCTCTGTGAGTTTGTGGAAATACTCTAGCAGTGTTGCATTGCCAAAGTAATAGTTCTTGCCGCTGCTGAAGACTAGCTCCCGCGTCTCGCCATCTGGGAATACCCGTGGAGCTAGCCGTTCAACGTCGTTATCGTCTTTATTAAGCTTGACTACGATTAGCGACGTGAGATCCTTCGCAGGAATCATTTTTTCTAACACAGAGTTATTCATTTCGAGCGCTTCTGAGGCAAAGCAGCCGAGTCCTTCGTTCTCAGATGCCAAAAAGACGGGAACTTTCAGTCCCCCGTCTGGTTTAACAACGGTTCTTACCATGGTAGTTTAGCTGTTTGAATGGGATGGATAGCGACGGGTGGAGCGAGCAGGCATTTGCCAAGGCATCGACGCAAAATCCTTAGGTTCAGGATAGCAAAAGTTCTTGTCTTGGCACTATTCTGGAAGAGAATACGTTAGACCCAGAGATTATGACTGACTGTAACTATCTTCCGGTTAAAGGTAAGACAACTGTTTTAGGACATCCGATGTATCGTCACCGCCAAAAAGGTGACTTCTACGGGGGTTTAAATCGTCCTGCTGGACCGATTTACTATCCGGTGGATGCATCTGGAGAGCCGATTGATCCGCCAACAAATTTCTATGGTGCTTCGGTTGCGAAGATTGTGTCTCCGCTTGATCCAAATGTGGTTGGTGAAGTTGATTTACCGACAACTCGTCGATACGCATTGGAAAATGAAGCGGCAGATGACTTGCTTAATCATCCGAGCGGCATCGGCTGGGTTTGATCGTTTGGTGTGGCAGACTGGTGTCGAAGAATCAATAGCGGTTCCGAGTCATCGACATCTTTAATTCCTTTAACCAGAGCGTTTGCTACATCAACGCGCAATGACCTTAATAAGGGAAACAACTTTGGTGTAATCGGAATGCCGATTTTGATCGATGTGCCTGCCATTAGATAGAGCACATCGTTTTCGATGTGATAATGGAGTCTGTCTTGATCCGAAAGGAGAAGCAGAACGGTCGGGAGAATTTGGGGAGTGTGTGGTGGTGTTAGAGTCATCGTAGGTTGAGATCATGGTGGGATTTTATTAATCGTTATTTCTCCTGCGCGGCAGCGCCAATCGACCACTTAAGAGTGAGAAGTTTGCTTTTTTAATGAACTCCATTTTTGTGGCTGTGAGCGTGTCTTGTACTTTCCGTTTGCATTCGACAGCGGTGCCACTGACAGAAATACCGATTTTCCAGGCTTTGATAATTTCCTGCTTGTTGGGTTTGCCCTCAATTTTTGTTTCGGACCTAAATCTAGGTAGGATGTCTGTTTCTGCTCGGATCTGACGACTGTTTCCAGTCCAATTTGACCAGCTTCATTTAGCTTTAAAGCCGAAGCCTCCAAATTTCGCTGCAGTTTTGTTAATCGAGCAATTTCATGATCCTGAATTGCAGCTAAATTTTTTCTTTGAAATCTAATAGCCTTGATTTCTAAGTCGAGCGGGTCAGCAAGCTCAGCGTAGATGTCGATCGCGCTAACTTGTTCAGATTGAAGTACTAGAATTTCGCCAATGATTGTTTGGTGCAACCCCATGAAATTACCATTTATAACGACTGTGGTAATAATCTTCTCGATTGTTAAAATCTTGTTCGGCTTGATTGAGCCATTCTGCTTCTGAATCAGATTCAAAAGAGACAGTCTCTATAGAGTTGCTCAGATCGGTAAGCAGACGGAGCTGGCGTGTGAGAACTTGAACGAGTTGAAGAAATTTCATTGATCGACACGATGCAAATCACGCCTGGGGCGCAGTCGCGCCCCAATAGATTAGTAGTGGTCGATCTGGTTGCCGAAGCGCTCTTTTACTTCTGCAAGCAACAACGAATATCAAGTGACAGCGACAGGTTCTTGTCCAGATTTGGTGAAGCTGATCATTCAACCAGTCCGAAACCTAGAATTCATCTCAAGTAGATTCGCGCTGCCTTCGGCACAGCAAGCTGCTCGCAACTTCGTTTCACCAAATCTGGACAAGAACTTAGCGACATAGGCGGGTTGGCGACAGCCAGAGACCCTGCCCAGTCAACCGATCATCATTGTCGCGACAACTATGATCGAAGCTAAAAGCTACATACAGTAGGAAATCTGCGTAACTGACGTTTAAGAATAAGGCTTCGCGGGAGCTACGCTGCACAAAGTGTTCGTTTTTTCAAAGCAGGGTTTCTGGCTGTCGTCCCGCCGATTGTGGTTATCATTTAATAGCTGCTCTATAAAAACCCCATGTGGATAATTAGCCATTGGAATCCGCTCAAGCAAACTCCGCCGTTCTAGAGCAGAGTCTAGAACTTTACCATCCTCAAAGTGAACAAACAAGTTCGCGTAAGTTTCCATCAAGCGCGATCGCATTTGGTCGAATAAACGTCCTTGATGCTCCATATACTCATACGCTTCCACATTGGGATATAGGGCTTTGAGTTGTTCTTCGCCCATGCCTAGTCTGGATGTGCCAGTGACTTCAAACGAGGTTGTTCGAGCAATTGCCGCAAAGATCACGTGGGTGAATTCGTCGAACAGACGGTTGCGACGATCGTTATCCCAGAAGAAATTGTGGCGTTGCACATTAACGGGATGGTGAACTGGGAATCGGGACGGTTCCCAACTTGAGATAGTGTAAGAGAAGCCGAATTGAGTAGCGCAGCATCTCTTTCGACTTGGAATAGCAAAATGTTTTGCGGTGCAGTCGAGCGAGGTAATGCCGCAAACGACTGTTTTCCCCCTCGACACGAGTCATTGCGACTTTACTCACTAAATGGTCAAGGTCATCAATAAAGCATCGGTAGACCGGATAACCATCGGTGATGTAGAGGAAGCATCCCCAGCACCGCAGCACTAACCACAGTTTCCAAAATGTCGCTGCACTCCGGTCTCCTAACACCCATGCCAGAATCCCTGCTTCATGTCCATTCACTGCTGTCCAGAGCCAGATTTTGTTTTTTTTGATCCGACAAAGGTTTGCAGTTCATCGACTTGGGCAAGCTCTGGAATCGTCTGACCTTGCGGTGCATCAGCGAGTTCAATCCCGGATTGTCTCACCCAGTTGATCACCGTGTTGTGACTCACACCCGTTGAGCGCTCAATGGCACGAAAGCCCATACCATTAACATACAAAGTCAAACAATGGTGTTTCACCTCGTTTGAGTAGCCTTGAGTCGAGTAGGACTCGATGAACTGGCGCCCGCAGGACTGACAGCGATAGTTTTGTTTGCTGCGACGATGCCCATTCTTGGTCACAGCAGTAGAGCCGCAATGTAGACATTTCATCCTCTCATTATCGATCTCATCCCTCTACTGTGCAACGCCGAAATTGTGAACCATGAGGATCGATTCCAGCGTTAACCAGATACGATCTCGCACTGTGTAAGGGGTGGGTTCGCGATCAGCAAAGAGCAGTGCCATGCGCCGATACCACTCCCGTTCCGAATTGGGAAGGGTAGTCCAATGTTGTGCGGCTTCTTCTGCCTCAATGATCATGCCCTCGTACAGAGCGAGCAAGACCCGCTCCATGATGGGTGCTTCACGCAGAATCGGCTGAAAGTTCTGTTCCTCGAAGTGTAAATACCACTCTAGATAGGTCCGACCCTGGAGGCGCTTGGCAGCTTGATTCGCGGTCGTGGTGAACTGCGCCATCCCACGATTGAAGAAATCACGAAGCTGATTTTGGGGAGAGATAGTCTGAACTAGGACAATCTCGCTCATGCCCTGTTCGATAGGGGTCACGAATTGCCTCCATCTTTGCACAATTTCCTATGCAAGAAATACCAGTCCGAGGAAACAAAACACGATAAGAAAAAGGATCTGTGTCTTCATCTAAGTGACTTCATTGGCTTCTTTGTGGAATGCTTCTATAAGCTAAAAACCCTAACCTACTTGGGTTCTAGCAGTTTAGCTATAGATAAGCAATTTTAAGATTATCGTTATGTGACTTTCTCGGTTTATCGGTCTGCTATTAAGTTAGCGCTGTAGCTGTCGCTGTCGATTGACTGGTCGAGCGCCATAATTTGATTTTTTAGGACGGTATGTCTGATGCTCTCGCCATACACCGCGCCAACTGTCGGGGTGTCGAGGATCGATGAGCATTGCAGTTGAAAAATGATCTTTCAGCTTTTGCACAATGCTCAAGCAACTTTTAGAAATATAGAGATCTGAAATAGTTTCTAAAATATCGATCGGTAGCTGTGCTTGTCGGCGAGCGCAAAAGTAAAGCGTTGCGCCTTTATCCGAAGTTTCTTGATCCAGCGAGTAAAGTGCAAGAATTTCTAGGGGATCGTCTGCAATAACCGCTCGTGAAAACGGGTAGCCTGTTGCGATCCAAAAAACGCTAGTTCGATGGTGCTTGTAGTTTCCGTTAGTCGGGTGAAAAAATCCGTCTTCGGCTAAGATTAGTCCGTGGTAGTCGTTATCTTCGAAGGTTCGCTCGATAAAAACTGGGTTGCCTTTTGAATCCGCATAAAGCCATTGCTGCTCGTGAAGGATATCGATTAAGGCATCTGGAAATTGGTAGTAGGCTAATGTTTGTTTGGCAATTGCCCATCGGGTTTCGTCTGCTTGAGGAGCCTGAATGAGGTCTTCTTCAGTATTCCAAAAGTCATCTGATCCAGATCCGTTGGTGTCATCGCTTGTGTCAGGACGTTTAGGTGCTTCTAGTATCCGAAGAATTTCTAAGCGATCTCGCTCTAGGTCATAAGCGATACCAAGAGATTTTAAGCCTGTAAGACTAAATGCTTTTCCCAGGCTACTTCCAGAAAACTTCTGATGATTCTTGATATATATAATTGTTCGTTTAGCGAAGTTAAGCTTGACCGTCACTTCCGCCGCCCCAAGCGACAGAATAAGGTCAACAAGCGTTGGGTTGGACTGGCTTAGATGGGTAATGAGATTGCGGATTTCGTTAAATTCTGGTGGTTTTGCGCGTTTAATCTGCTTTTTGCCCTGCGATTTTAAGCCAGTGTTTGGTGTTGATGACATCATCAGCCAGAAAAGTGTCAGGAATGTTCTGGGAAAGGATCAAAGATATTTCCGCAGGTGTAGCAAATATACGAGCGCGACCATTTAGTGTGGGCTGGACGGTAAACTTCCCGTGCATATTGCTGATTGACTTTGCCGTAGCGCCAAACAGCCCAGATTAGGATAACGACAAATGACAGCAATGTTGAATGTACGAGTAGTTTCAAACCTATACTCGAACGAGGAATGGTGTTCGGCGGCAGTGGAAGGATTGCTGACCCGATCGCGCCGATGATCGTATGAATGAGCAACGAGCCAACGCAGGCAAGTAAACCGATTCCGATCCATCTCATTCCCGGGTTTTCTAGAAATGGGGGTTCGACGCGTCGAGTGAGTAATGTTTCTTGATTTCCGGCACCCATGATAATTCCTCCTCGAAAGGAGTAACCGGAAAACCGATACTTTGAGCGGTTCATCTCGTAAGCGAGTGGAAGATTTTGAATATTGCTGCTGCTGCATTTTGGGCAGTGAGGATGCCCACGGGAATGTTGTTCTATTGTGTTCATAATGCACTAAAGGGATATGATAACTTTCAGGCTAGCCTATTTCAGGTTAGATTGACTGGATCTGAAGATTTATTCCCTTTAGTGTCGGTTTATTGACATTTCCTGGAATTAGGTCTTGATGACCCAATCGCCAGAATTTAGCGGTAGCTGAACAACCGGGCGGTTGTTATAAAACGCGACTTTAGAAGTTGCGTTTGTAGATGAATTGTGAGTTTAGAATCACAATTCATGTCGTTGTGGAATTTACTGGCAACCATTTTTGATTTGTTTTGCCAAGCAGCTAGCATGAATGCACCACCACCACTCCCAGGAAGACGGCATTCTCGTCGAAGTTAGGGAACTTTTGCACACAACTTCCCCTAAGTTGTTTCCTCTTAGAGCTTTTGGAGAAAACGAATTGTAATTGTGGCAGATTTGCCGACGACTGTCTCTAGAAATTGGTGGGCTTCTGAATGAGTTTGGTTCATCTGATAAGTTTGTGACTTGGTGATAATTTCTCCAGCACCAACTCGGAGTCTAGGCGATTATTGGTTAAGCGTGCATTTCTGGGTTTTTCCATTGGTCTGCGCTTTGATTGTTTCATCGCACAGGACTTGTAGCTGTTGTTTCATCTTGGTATCAGCGGGAGGCGTTTTTGTAGTGTTAGAGCAGCTTGCAAGCAAGCTAACTGTCAGGATTAGAAGTAGTCCTTTAATATTTTTGTCCATGACAGGGTGTGAGGCAGTGATTAAGCTTGTTGGATGGTTTTTGCTAAACTGATTGAGTTTCTGTACGGTGTCAGGAAATCTCTGATTCTATTCTAAGGGCTATCTACTTTCTTGTGGATTTTGGCGCTGGAAGCGGATAAACTGTGACACTGGCTTTTCTTCAGATTTGTAGATTTGATCCATTTGTTTTGACGGAAGTCGATTGGCTGGCAGAGCTAGCGCGAGTTCAATCTGATTGATTAGATTGTCAAAATCAACAATGTCTCGGATCATGCCGTTGCTTCCGTATTGTTGTCCATCATTAACCAAATTTTTTGCGTGTGCAGAATACAGCAAAATTGGACAACTTTTGCAAAGACCAGACTGACGTAGGTATTGCGTTAATTCGTATCCATTTATGTCAGGTAGAAAAATGTCTGAAAGGATTAAGTTAGGCGTGATCGAGTGTAGCTTTGTTATTGCCGCGATCGCGCAGTGTGCCGACTCAGTGTGAAGTCCTTCGAGTTCCAACACCGTACGAACGAGCTGGTTTGTGTCTTGTCGATCGTCTATAACCAAGACAATCTTTTTGCAAGACTGTTTCATTGATTAAAATCCGTTGTGAATTGCACTTTATAGTGAATTTAATTTATTAGATTCGTCTTGAATCTAGCGGTAGATTGTTGCTGCTGCTGCTTTCTGTCTTTTGATTTTTGCTATTGCTTAGAAGATTGGCTAGACAATCTCAACGGAAGTCAAACTGGGTTTCTTTCGTTAGATAGATTTTAACTTGATTGTTGCACTCTACTGTACGGTTATGTGCTTCAATCTTTTCAATTTAGACATCTAGTTTACAAGCTTCGATGAAGCTAGAGGGTCTTTTGGTTTTTTCTACGGGTATTTAGCCCTTAGAAATTTGATTTTTGGAACAACGGATATCAATGAATAGTTTTAATAATACCGGGCACTCTTATAAAGTTGAGCGCCCTACATCAGCCTGTACCCGGAACGATTTGACGAACGGTAATACACGGATGTTGAATCATGCTTCTGCCTCTGGAGTATCGTTACAGTATCGCGGTCGTTTGGCTGTTTTTATTGATTCTGCGAGCTTGCTGCATGCAGCAAGCCAACTGGATATTACGATCGACTACCGCAAGCTGCTAGAGGTTCTGATCAAAGATGCCTGGCTAGTGCGTGTTATGTTCTACACGGGTGCTGATCCAGGAAACGACCGACAGCATGGTTTTTTGGTTTGGCTCCAGCATCATGGATATCGTGTAGTTAGTAAGGAACTGACTTGCTTTGCAGATGGCTCAAAGAAAGCAAACCTAGATGTTGAAATTGCTGTAGATATGCTTTCTCTGTCTTCTTACTGTGACACGGTCTTACTGCTTTGTGGAAATGGGGAACTGTCTTACGCACTGGATGCTGTGAGCCACCGAGGAGTTCGGACGGAACTTGTTGGTTTGAGATCGATGACCAGCGAACGTTTAATTCGCTTATCAGATGTGTATATTGATTTAGAATCAATATCGGCTCAAATCTGTCGCGAGAATGATTCAACTACAGAGCATCGCGGAGTTACCCAGTCCAAGCTAAGGGTATAACTGAGTCATTCCTGGGTTTGTTCACTGTATTATTGCTGAAGCAAGCCGTCTTTAGACTTTTGGTAGAGATGCAGTTTCCAAACCCAAGGATTTTGTTTGTAGTCAATTTCTGGATGAAGCATTTGCCAGAGGTTTTGAAATGAGCAGTCGACGATCGTTTCAATTGAATCTTCAAGCGTGGTTGTGCAAGATTTGGGAGGTTGAACATAGTCCTGAAATAAAGGACCTTCCTCTAGAAGCTTTAGGCTGCAAAGCTTATCGGAAAATTCCGCATCATGTAGCCTAACGACATCAATTTTTGCCAACTCAACCAAATGTCGGTCGGTCAGCCACCAGCAACTTCCTGGTTTTCCAAAAGGACAAGCTAATGTGATAGTATCGGTGTCCCCGTTACTTCGGTACTGGCAGGTTTGTTGAAGGCCGTTATACCGAACCCTATAAATTCCATCTTGTCCATCAGCAGCGACGGTTGGAAAGTAGGGTTGCGGTGTAATGGGTCGCCACAGATAAGCTATGTTATGTTGAGCGACAATTTCAAATTCTGCAGGATGCAGACTCATAGGCGACTGAGTGATTGGTAGTCTGGTCATTTTATAAATTGATAGAAATACTGGAGCCAGGATAGATTCCTGCTCCAGAAATGTTGCGCTATTGAATTGAGGCTAGGCTGCTTGGGCTAGATTTGCGCTTGAAAGATAGTGGGTGCCCATTTGTGCGAGTTCACGAGCTTTTCCCTGAGCTGATTCTTTGAGTCGATACATCTGTCTGGGTCTGCCCCGACCTTCTGCTTTTTGTTGATAGCTGATGATCAATCCTTCTTCAATTAGAAATGTGATTGCGCTATAAAGCACAGTTTCAGAGAGTCGATATGTTGGGTAGGTTTTGCTGATTTGCTTAACCAGATGTGAGCCATAGGAGTCTCCTTCCAGCAGTACTGCCAGAATGTAGCAGACTGCAATTTCGGGATTAATGTAGCGAGGCGGGGGAGATTGAAGATAGCTAAAAATGTTGTCGAGCGTCATTGGTTGTGTAGTTTTCATGGGGGTTCAGGTTAACAGTTGGACAAGTCTTCGAATATCTCTGTGATTTGGCTATGAGGCGAAGCACCTGATTGCATTTGATCGATCTGAATGACATCCCGCATATCAGATGCAATTTGTTCAAGGTGCTTTAAACCTTCGGGATTAGCAACGACAGCCGCTTGAGGGATTTTGTCCAACAGAATGTAGGCGAATCCATCTTTGGTGATCCAGGTTTCCAGTGTTGGTAAATCTGGATGCAGATGCCACTGAGGAAGTGCTACTTCTGTTGGTTCAATTAACAGCGGAACTTGTTGGGGAATGAATCGCCGTTGAGTATCAGTCCCGCTTGTCGGTCTTAGCAGTTCTTCGTCTGTCTCAAAGATTGGATCCGGACTGCAAATGAAACTATAAGCCAATAGAGGACTGATTTGGGGTTCTGGAGAGTTTTCAAAATTGAGATTGTTCCACAAAAGGTACAGTGGTTTTTGCGTTTCGTTACAGCTCTGTTGAACCAAACGAATGATGAAGTCTCTCAGCATGGTCAAATTTAGGTGAGTGAAAGTAAGTGGTAGCCAGTGGCGAACTTTCCGATTCCCCAGCCAGGTGGTAACTGCTTTACCGTTTTGATCTTGGATCTGCTGTAATGCTGCTCATTGCGCGAGCAAGTTGCTGAATCCCATGTTCAGATAGCAGCCCAATTTGTTGAATCAAGTGATTTTTGATTGCCGAAGTCGAGAGATTTGCATGTTCGCTAGTTGTTGAAACTTTCATAAAGGTGAACGGATATAGGTTGATATTGCATTGTACTGTTGGTTCAATACTGCGCCGATTTTTTAGCGGTTACTTGTCTGGAATCCGGTAGAGCCGCTTAAATCAAGCCTTCTCTATCAGACAAGTTAGGGGTCGTGAATCGGGTTGAAGCCTTATTGCGTTTAAGCCTGACGTTATCGTCAGTTTGCGATATTTCTTCGGTACGATTCATACATCTGCTGGTAGACTTTTTTTGTTAGAACAGGTAGAAAAGTGGGTGACTTATTCTATTCGTGAATTTCTTGGTTTGAATCGCTGACGCAGTCTAGATACCGACAGGCAATTTCCAGTTCCTGCATGAGGGTTTGGGCAAATGTGCTGCTGATTCCTCCTTTAACAGGTGAATCCTCGCTCTCGTAGAAGCGATTCCTGTGTGCTTGAATTGAGATGAAGTCAATGTAAGGCATTCCGCTCTTTTTTTGCTGCCTGCACAGGTAAGTGTTTTCCTCAGAATCTTGCATTGTTTTTGTTACTGTTACTGTATTCCAACAGACCGCAACGGATTGATTTGTTTTGGGAAAATGAGCTTCCTTATGAGCGCTAACAAACTGAAAAACTCGCGGGCAGAAGTTGGTTTCGCATTGTTCGATCGACGCTGACTTTGAATTGGTTTCTGCCGATTTTTGCTGGTTCCCAATTGAATTAGGGGGATGGTCTGAATTCATTTTGTTTCGCTGAAACTGAACGAGTGTGAGCAGGATTGTTTCAAACAGATTGCTGGACTGAGACTTTGTTTCGGTCAGTTCATGTTCAACATGACGGTTGTTCGACTGTGGCATAACTTTTGGTTTTCCTACAAAAAAGAGGGGGAGTCCCCCCTCTTTATGCATGACCCTAGATCAATGATAGTTAGAGTGTTGATTGGTAGATGGCTGGGTTTTCCCTGACCTGGTTCCACAGCTTTTTGTTGCTTCCCACTTTGAGGTTCCGCCCTACGCTAATTTTGGCTCGCTTCAGTTGGTTCTCGTCTAGGTTTCCGTACAGTTCACTGATAATTTCTTCAACTTTCCACTGTCGTTCTTTATCACCATCTAAAATGTCGCGGGTTGCATCTTGAAAGAGTTTGCCTGCATAGTCACCCTGCATTTTCTTCGGATCAAACTCAGGCTCTGCTGCTGCCGGAGATGATTTAGTTTTGGTCGACTTGCTGGTTCGGTCTTTTTGGGCTTTTGAGGATGGGGACCGATCTCGCTGCTGTTTTGACGTGGGTGTCGTGCTTACTTGCTGAACGGTTGAGCTTGGGATTTGGGGTGTCTTTAGATCCGGTGCATGGGATGAAGTATCTTCGAGCGGTTGGGAGAAAGACGGGAAAACTAAGGGACCAGGACTTTCGTTTATTTCAAGTTTTCTATTGAGACTCGCTACTCTTTTTGCTGGAACTTCGGTTAGAGAAGTTTCTTGTTTTGCTTGGCGATTGGCATACCATTCGTAAAATCCCAGCGTCTGTGGAACTTTAGCGTTAATGATCAGCTTTCTGATCATGTTGTTCCTGCTCACTAGTGATTTTGTTGCTAAGTATTCTAGGTATTCTAGTTCCAGTTCGTTCAACTCAAACTCTGCTTTTTCGGTTTGAAACATCAATTTATAGGTCATGCTGAATTGCTCCTATCGGAATCTCTACTTGATAATACCTATAGGATGTAATTCCAACCGCTAAAAATCATTAAACTTTGAATCTGCAAAGATTTGATTGTATCGAGTAATTTGACATTGTTGCGTTGCCACACTCCGCACTTGAGCATTATATTAGGAGCCAGTGTTGTCAGGGTCTAAACTTGAGTAATCCGACGAATGTTCAAGCGTTTCGAGGTTTAGCTTTTCGTCAATGAGCCACTGTAGTCCATTGTAGAATGTTGTGAATGTTGGCACCTGAGAAACTTGTTCTTCGGTTGCAACTGACCCGAAAACGACTTTCCATCCCGCTTGTAGCTTAAGCAAACTAATTTTGCCTTCGAACTCCTCGTTGGCAATTGATTCTGCCTGTTTTAACAATTCACTGATCTTGCTGACGTAGGCAGTGTGTAGCTGTTTGACCCAGTTAATCGAGCTGAGTGTGTATGTTAACAGTCTTTGGGTTGAAGTACAAAGATCTGATACTTCACGGGTTTCATGTCCGATCTCGATCCGTTCTTTTGCCCACCAGCACAGTTTTTCAAGGATTGTATTATTTGCAATGATTAAGCCGTAAACGAGTTTGAGGCTTTGTTGAATTAAATGAATTTGATCTAAAGGAAGATTTCTGGGCTGTACTGAGATTGCTTCAAGCTGTAGTTCTTGAAGCCAGGCTGGATTCGACCGGAGGCTATTTGTAATCGTTTTGATGATAGTTTCTGAGGTTTTTCCGCCTTGTTGACTGCGCTCTACTTCTTGGCGCAATCGCGCTGTCGGTGGGTGATTGTTGAGAATTTGCCAGAATAAGTCCGGGTTTAAAATTGAATTCGGGTCAGGAGTTAGCATGATAAGTTAGGCAGTTGCTATGAGAGAGCAGTCTGTGGAGTCTTTGAGCAGAGCGGCTGCACGGATTTCCAGAACGGATTTCCCCGACTGTTAGTCCCAGTTACAATTAAAAAAGCCTGTCCAAGTTCAACAGAAGGGTCTTTGAGGTTGAGTTTTGCGTCTTGAGCAGTATACCAATGTCGAGTGTTGCTATTGTCTCTTGCACGAAATGCGCTAACGGAATAGCGATCTCCTTGCGGGGTTGTGAAGTAGCATCTTAGGGTTGTGAACCGATTGGCTTTTCCCCAAATCTTTGCGTCTAAGATGCCAACCCATTCTCCATCGGGTAGCGGATCAAAAGTATAGTCTCCAGGATTAAATCCGCGTTTGACTGCTTCTTCATGTGTTTCAGTTTGGTTGATACTTCGGCTATTTTTAGGAAAGCGATCGGCGAGACTGTCGATTAGTCCTTCTAAATGAGCAAGCAGTTTTTTATCTTCTATCGATGCGGAGCGTGTCAGGACACTAATTTGTCTTTTTAAGTACCTTAATCGTTGCTCTTGTCTCCACGTTTTGGGTGCGGGAGTAACATTTGCGATTTCACAGCACAAGGATTCTGCCTGCTGAATAACCTTTGGTACAAATAAACTCATGATAGTATTGGTTATGATTCGGTTTAATGCAGATCTGCTAGAGTTTTACTGATGTGACGGATTTGAACTTCGCTCAAGCCAAGCTCCACAGATATTGCTGCCTTTGATCCAAAGCGCCGTGGTTTTAGGGCAGTTTCTCTGACGGTAAAGTTTTGGCTTGGAACTGAAGTTTTAGGCATAAATGAGAAGGTAGCTGATTCGTCAGTTTCTTTGCTAATCTAGCTGTGTCTTGTAAACAGACGGTTCACGAGTGGCACCGCCTGTTGCTGATTCGATTGTGAAAAGACAAGTGCGGTCGTATTGATTAAGCCCCGCAGTTTCTGCTATTGTAGCGAACCACCGTTGTTTTGGTCGAAATCGCAGAGGTTTTAATTTAAGATTGTGGAGAAATCTTAAATTTTTCAAGTTCAAAGATTATGTTTTTCTGAAGAAACGTGCTTTTGAGTTATTTCTACCTTGCGTTAGAGGTAAAATCTTGTCATCATCTGAATAATGAAAGGATAAAGTCAAGCTGTACGTGTTATAACGTTTCAGCTATTCTAAAGGCTTGCCCAAGCTGGCGAAGGGCAGATGTGTAGCTTTTCAAACGAATATTGCTAAAGCCAAGGAGTTATGAATGGATACCAATCCTTTTCAGCTGCCAGATCAGGCAGCTACCGAGGATGTCGGGTTTCGCGTGGACAAGAATGCGCTAGGGGATGGTTTATCTACTCCAGTCGGATCTACTACTTTTGATGTAGATGTCTCTCGTGAACTAGACGATGTCCTGAATCAGCTAAATACTCAAGCTTCCGACACTGTTGAAGTTAATGTTGAAGCACTGCTGCAGGAAACTCCGTACGAGCGGCTTGACGATGTTGGTGCTCTTTCTGCTGTAGCTGGAGAAGATTCTCTTTCTGTTTTTGATATTGGACCGCTTAAGGGGTTGTTATCTGTGATGGAGGGAGTGAATGACGGACTGGAGCAAGAAGGTTTTGGACCTCAGTCAGTTCAACGTCTGGTTGAGCAGTTTCAGTCATTTCAATCGGGTGTTCAACTGTTTTGATAAAACTTAATTTAGCTTGTCTCTTTTTTAGGATCGATCGTCGTCTCCCAATCTTTGCAGATTGTTCGGGCTTGACCTGGATGGAGAGCACATGGAAAAAGGTAATAATCTTTACTAGCGTAATAGCAAGTTTGGCAAGCTGTTCCGGTTAAGTCCGTTGTATGGGCGCGGTCGATCTGCTCGGTTCCATCGAGTCTACTTGTTGTTAAGCTGGTGGATCTAGAGCGTTCTCTTCGTGATTCGATCTGGTTCATGCGTTGATGAATGACGACCGCTAGCATCAGACCGATGAGTCCAGATGCCGAGGATGTGTTCATTTTGAAGCAGTAAACCTGATACATCAATCCGAAACAAGCTGTAATAATCCATCGGTGTTTGGCACGACATTCAATAAATGCGTCAGTAATCTGAAGGAATATCCAGAGCAAACAGAACATTGAAGCGGTTTGGATTAACCAAGACATGATTAAACTGCATCGTGACTTTAAGCGTGCTGGATTATAAGGACGATTGAAAGTCACGATGCAGTTTTTAGCGAGAATGACGCAGTAGATGAACGGTTTTGTAATTTTTGCCTATTTGTTGGGATTCGCTTCGAATAAACACCGATCGCTGTCGCATCCGGCAGGACCGTGACTCAGATCGATTCCTTGGTCGTATTGAAGCAGTGCAGCGTAGAAATCGTTTGTTTTCCGACGGCGACGGATGTCGTGTTGTAGCTGTTGGTATGTCGATTTTGAGATGGGTTCAAACGGTAAGCGAGGATAGGTTTCTAGATTATCAAACCGGGCTAGGAGTGCAGCAGAGACATAGCCCTCATTCGACTGAATTGCCTCGAAGATACGGTGAGCCAGTGGCTCGATTTCTGGTTCGCGTAGTTCGATCGTTGCGCTTGTATTATGAGTTGTGTAAAAGCGCTGGATCTGCATATAAAAATCGAACTGCGCTAGTGCAGGAAAATTCTCGATCGCGATTTCATCTGCACCTGGAAGGTTAGCCCAGCTTACTTCAACTGGAATTTCGACTAACCATTCACTGCATCGAGGATCAAATGGATTCTCAAGTAGCCTTCCTTGTTCGTCTTTATCTGATTGTGAAGGAATCACGCTGTATCCGTAATCTAGACACGCCTGAGCAACTGGATCATTTTTGCCGAATGTGATTCGGCGTAAAAATCGCTGTGCTTTCGGTGGGTGCCAGCCGGGACTTGCGCCTGTGAGCAGCGATTTTGTTCCTGAGGGTTGCACTGTTGTGCAGCGATTAGGTCGGCGCAAGTGATGGCGATCGCAGTAATTCCAGACAGTGGTATGAACGACTTCCTTCCAGGCAGTAAGGTAAAAGCGTTCTGCTTGTCTGAAGAAGTCTGACTGATAACTCCAGGTTCCTTCAGCAAAAGCAAAATTTGGTGCAGTAAATTCTTTTTTTCCCCACTGATTTGGACGACCTGCTTTCCACCATCGCAGCCAGTCGATCCCAAACGCTTTGACAAAGAAGTCAAATAATCCGGTGAATGAAACGCCTACGATCGGATCAAGTTCCCGCGAGGTTTGGAAGCGGGATTCTACAAACGTGTGGTTCAGTAATACTGCGACCGATAAAGCAGCGGCTATAAAAGCCTCTTTTTGTTCTTCGAGATTGTTTGGATCAATCAGATTAAGATGAACTTCGCCCAAATTGCAGTGAAATTGGGAAGACGCAATTTCCCCGCAAGGGTTTAAAGCGTAGCGTTCTAAGCGGTGCTTGATCTCTAGATCGGGCATTTCTGGCTTCCGATTATGAATCCACCTAGCTCCTTGTCCCGTTCTATAAGCATGAATAAACGCGAGTCGATCGGATGTATCCCGAAACAAGTCAACGTTGCTTCTGGCGATAGATTCCGCCGCATATTGAATTGCTCCTTCGCCAGAAAAAAATTGTTTGCGGACTGATTCTAGGCACTGATTTAGTGTGGGGGGTTGATGAAAAACACGAGTATGATTTGCCATTCGCAGTGCATCGCGATCGGGATCGATGCGCCACGTGCCGTTTTCATCTTGTGACCAGAGATGATCTTTCGCAGTAGCAGCAGCTTGATCATTGCTTGAAAACTGTCGAAGTCCTGCGGAGCGACGCACGTTCCCGGCAACGACGACAACTGCTGCTTCGTCGATGAGCAAACAGCACTCGAGCGCCGTGAGCTGTCGTCCAACTGCCCGATTTAAAATTGCGGTAATTCGTGGATACAGTTCCGCAAGTTTGATGGGATTTGCTACGCCTCCGAATCCGTTGAGTGGCTCCCCTTCCGGACGGACATCGCTGAGATCTACGGTGATATCAAGATTTGAATAAGCGCGTTTGTCGCTGGCAAGTTCTAAAATTGTTTGATAAGCGTCAACCCATCCCTCCCGACTATCGCCAACGCGAATTTCTACACATTTTCCAGAGTCGGTGATGCAGGTGCGTTCTTGCCGTTGCGAGATCGGGGTTTTGCCTGTGGCTCCGATGATTTTAACGTTGAGTGTATTGCAAATGGGGGGAAGTTGCCGGATGTAGCACTCTTCGAGGACTGCGCCGGTTCCACAGCCCATCATGGCAAGGTTCATCATTAATCCAAAGGATTTCCAATCAACGATGTTGAGACTTGTGCAATTGTAAGCGCCCGAAAAGTTTTCGGGTTTTAGCAACCACTCGGTGCCTCCGACCCAAAGCCATCTGCCAGATGGCAGACTTTTCAGTGAGTAGAACATTCGTTCAAGCAGATCTGTTTCGCTAGGAGTGAGGTGACCGAGCGAAGTTAGTCCCTGAATTGCTCGGTCAAGCACTACTCCTAAAGACTCCCGAAGACCTTTGGTTTTTCGAGAGTAAGTTCTGTAAAAAACCGGATTAGCAGTAGGGGCAGATTCAGAAAATTGAGGTGAATTTTTGGAAATTGCTTGAGTCATGGCTGTTAAATGAATAAAAGAGTGAACGCATTTGCAATCGCATTGACTTAAGTCAAATTGAGGCAACAGTGAAATTGAGTGACAAGGTTCGATTGTTTTTGTCTGAAGCGAGCTATCGGACAAATTGCGGAAGTGCTTTAGTCGAAATCAAATCCTTGTGGCGTTGGCTTGTTTGGAGATTCGATCTGGGTTGATCTTAATTCGCGCGGCATTTGCTCAAACTGGGCGGCGCTTTTTTTGCTGAGTGGAACTTCAACTTCGGTGGTGAAGCAATTTCCGATTAACGTAGTTCGTTTTGCCTCGTTTCGAACCGAGCAGTATCCGTTTGGGTGAACTAAAGCAATCCATTGTTGAGGTTTATTGCCAATCGGAAGTTTCACAGGTTCATCAGAGGGTTCGATTTTTTCATAGCTGATTCGGATAGCCTCGAGTAGTTTTTGAGAGAGCTGGTCCGGTGAACCCGACAATGAGGCATCGAACTGGGGTAGCTCTTTGTTCCATTTCTTGAGCGTTTGCTCGACTTCGTTTGCAGTTTTACAGAGTTTAGATTCTGCTTTGGACTGACCGTGAATATGTGCTTTGCAGTCTAACCATTGTTCATGAACGTTGACTTCGTTCTGAACCAGACTGAGATAAACTGGGTATTTTTGGGGTAGCTCTGTCAATGTGGTCGACGGCTGTGGTTGTGGCTGTAAGTGGGTGGGTTGAGTTGCAGTTTCGGTTGTTGTTTGCGTGTCTAAGATTGTTTTAGCAATGTCGCGCTGCTGAGTTGCGAGGGCATCAGCTCTTTCATTTAGTCTATGCCCGCTGTGTCCTTCAACCCACTCAAATTCTTGAATCCGATCGCGAGATAAGGCTTTGTATTCCGCCCATAAGTCTTTGTTTTCGTGTGCTTTTTTCTTTTCAGTTGCAACATTGATCACATATTGAGAATCCGCAATGACTTTAATCGGATGATCTGAGAACCTTAGTGCTTCTTCGGAATTTGAGTAGAGTTCTCGTAACCCTTCAATTAGTGCGGTTGTTTCCATACGATTATTGGTTGTTTTGAGTGCGTAACCACTCAGCTCAACTTCTTTGCCGTTTGGATACTGAATGAATGTTCCCCATCCTCCGGGATACTGCTGTTTTTGGTGTTTCATCGAGCAGGCTCCGTCACAGGCAAGTAGAATAGGTGGCTTTGATGGATTAAACTGCTGCGTTTGCGTGAAATTGATCTCAAGAAGTGCTGTTTCTTCTAAATATTGTCGCTGAGTGAGCGGACACGTGTAGCTAGCTTTGCAGATTTCCCACCCTTGGTTAGAAAACGTAACGCTTTCTAACCCCTTTACTGTGCCAGTTGTATCTAAATTGATGCCTAATGCATTGGCGGTTTCTGGCTCTAGAAACAAACGGGCGGTTCTTGCTGTTGGTGAAATGAGATCCTGAAGTCGGTCGAGTAGCGAAGATTGATCTGTTAAGTTTGTTGATTCGGCTGCTTGTACCCAGTCTTTTAAGCTGAGTGTCTCAGACTGGGTACAAGCAGCTTTCCAGGACTCTAGCTGATCGAGTCTGGTTTTTACTGCTGTCTGTGGGATGGAGTGGTATACGATTGGTGCGCCATCGTCGTCAAGGCGGCTAAAGTGGGTCCAGGTTCTAGAAGCTTTGTCGAATCGAAAGGATTCAAGCCCATCTCCAGCGTTATGTGTTGAGAGGTCGTATTGAATCGTGCCTTCATTGGGCTTAAATCGATTAAATTCTAATTTTCTAAGCTGAATGTCAAGTCCTTGATTTGTCAAGGTTTCGGGGGCGGTTAAACTAACATCGCGATTTGGAGATTTCGCCTGCATAAATCCTTTGGGATTTGCACTTATTTGGCAGCCCTGAGACTGAAGGTAGTGTTGCACTAGGCGATCGGTTCCTGCTGCATCACCAACCACAAAAGATGCTTTTGCTGCAATTGCCTGAGCGAGAAGGGGCTTATATTTTTGCTCGAAAGTTTTTTGAATTTCGGCTTCGGCTGCACGCCAAGGACCGTTTCCGGATACCATAACAATGTCAGCGCTTGTGTATTTGCCTGTATTCGCTAGTCCTATCTCAGCCCAGGCTTGGCGATAGTTCTCGGTTGATGATGCTTTGGATGAAGCCGCATAGCCAATAAATTGCGTCGCCAATTCCCCCATTTCTATATCTTTTTTCATGTGCCTTGCAGCTTGGGCGTTGAGCGGCTTTAGCTTTATCAATGGATTTGTGGGCTTTGTGATTTCTTGAGATACAGCTTGCTGCTCAGTTGCTGATTGAATTACATCGATAAATGCTTGAGGAAGGCGGATGTTTGTGGGAATTTCTTTGTTGAGCCAAAGAGCGCCAATTTCTGCTTCTGTATAGCCTCCGGCTCCACAACCGATTTTAGTCACCAAAAACTCCTTATTGGGCAGTGTTTTGGCGAATCTGCACAGCTGATGAATTTGCCGATCGATGGCTTCTAGTGGAACGGAGCGAAGCGACCGATTTTCGGCGTTGGACAAATTTTTTGTTACGATCGCGTAAGTTTGCCCTGCATAGGGTTGCATTCCCCGATATTTTGCTCCAAACTTCAGCGCCTGCTTTGCTCCGAAAGCTCCGTGTCGATATTCGGTGTTTGCACCAAAGACGAAGATTTGATGCGGTTCTAACTGCGTGATTTGGTCGGGGCTAGCGGGAGCGAATGGAGCTGTTGTGGTTAGGGGTATCGAGCGGCGAGGGTGACTATGCTGTTCTGATCGAATCGTGCCTTGTTTGCTAACAAGTTCATAGTGTTTAGCTTGTGTGGGTGTTTTTGCTTCGTTGACTAAATCTGCTAATGCACGCGCTTGAGAAATCGGACTGCTTGCATACCGATCGGTTAGGATCTTTCCTTTTGAGATTTCGACCAGTTCTTGAAAGGCTTGTGGATTTTCGATCGTCCACTGTTGCCAAAGTGTTCTGTATTCTAAATAGGCTTGTTCCGGTGTTAATGGCGCGAGCGGAGCTTTGCCTTTACCGAGTCGCCAGTCATCGCCCTGAATTCGGTAGCCTTTTACGTCGAGTTGATAAGCTTCCTCGATCGTTCGTCCATCGCTCAACCGAGCATATAGGGCACTAAATCTTTTATCTCCTTGACTTGAGACTTCATAACCGCTGTTTCCAGGAACCACCCTTGCCCAGTGTGTTTGATCGGGCTGCGTCGGAAATGGTTTAATCTCACCATCGATCCAGTCACCTAAGGGCTGCATTTTAAGTCCCCAAAGATTATCCGGATTTGTTTGACTAAGCTGTTTGAGATATTTAGCGCTGTGTTTCTCTGTCTTAGCCCATTCTTCTTGATAGTTTGTATCCGCTGCGAGATCCGGAGTAATCTGGTACTCACGTCCGACTCGAAAAGCAACTGCTTTTCCGCTTTCCCCGATCGCGATTGCAATGTCGCCTCTACGAATTCCCCATCTTTCTGACGGCTGGAAGTTTCGGGTTGTATGGCAACGACCGTATCCGCGCATTGCCTCGATGCAAGTTGTTACATTTGAAGGAGTTTGAGGTAGATCCCCAAAGTTCTTCAGTGGAAAAACCATTTGTATTTGCTTTAGTTGAGCCATGGCGATTAACTGAAAGGCAACGACATAAAGTTAACCCGGTAGGGTTAGCTAACTAATACAACTCAGATTCGATGCGCGGAGTTGGTGAAGCAAGGCAATTGCGGTGTCGGACTGTGTTTAGCGTAACATCTGATTGAAAGTCTGCAGGAGTTTAGAGGATTGCGTTATCACTATATAGGTTTATCAGATCATCTTTTTATGATTAGATTAAGCTATCTGTTCCAGATGTCTTCTTCCCACAGTTTGTTTACAAGCATTTCGATTTCTTCCTTTTCCTTGCATCTACCTAACTGTTTCTGCAAATGTTCAAGCAGGTCAAGCTTATCGCCTGCTGATATTCTAAGTATGATGTGGCTTAGGTAGGTTGTTATCTTGGGACTGTGGTCGATTGGAATTAGATTATATGTCTCTAAATACAAAAAGTCTGCTTCTTCTCGATTGATAGTGTACTCGGCAGCACTTTGAAGACTGTCTAAGATTGCGCGACGGATTTCATAAGCCGATTGAATTGAGAGACTTGATTCTTCGAGGTGGAACCCGGAGAGATCTGGGCTTATTTCAAGCTTTTCCAGAATTTCCGAATAACTGAGTTGAACTGTGCAGACTCGAATACCGAAGGCGCTTGTTCCTATCCACAGCAGTAGTCCGAGAGCGGCATCGGTTTTTTGGTTGATTTGACGGATGTGATGTTCTGTTGATTTTGAAGTAACTTTAACTGTTTCTGGGCTTTCAATTAAGAGGTTGACCGTCATTGTGAGCGATAGAAGTAGGTTGACATATAAGAATCGAGTGAGCCAGCGCAGATATTCAGCATTTTTCCAACTAAACATGGATAGATGTTTTTACAACATCTAAAAGTACGTTCGTTTCGGCACTGTGCTTCAAACTATTACTCAAAATTTTGTTGTTTTGAAGCGGGTAACTTGATCGGCAAGATTCAGAATTGCTTCAGGAAATTGTTCTCCTGTCAGAACAATATCGAGTTTGCCAGGACGAGAGGCGAGTACTCTTAAAACCCTTAGTGATGTAGAAAAGTCCTGAAACGATTAGTTTATCGAGAGTCTTATGTGAGACAAGAATAGCTTGGGCGGGGCAAATTGTGAGATGCTCAAGTTCCTACACCAAAGCAATCTTATGCAGTTGC